>JBBSBI010000204.1:0-9174 GCA_038251425.1 Polyangiales bacterium | reverse complement strand
GCCCAGTGGGAGATCCAAGAGTACGGGCGGGTGATGGCGGGCATGTTGAAGCGCGTCACGCCGCTCAGCTACGAAGCCTGGATCGACTACGACGTCCAAGGTGCGCGCCTGAGCCGTATGGAGCTCAACGCCCTGCGCAGCGTGCTTTCTGCCTCGGATCAAGGAATCGCCCCAAAAGCTGGCGCGTCGGCGACACTGGATTCGCTAGCGGCACTCGGGCTTTCTGGCCGCGAGCTGCGCGAGCTTGCGCAGAAGTTGGAACCCGCGGCTGCGGTTGATTTCGAACTCGACCTCACAACGGCGAAAGCACCTGAGCACTTCGCCGAACGCTTCGCGGCTGCTGTTCCCGGAGTTGAAAAAGCACCGCTCGAATAGCGCGCTCTCCCCAAACACCTAGTGAGGGCGTTTTGACGCCCGCTTCTATCCATCCCGCAACGCCAAGGAACGCCCATCATGATGAAACGCATTCTCCCTATCCTGAGCCTACTCGCCCTCGCTGCCTGCGCGGAGGCGCCCCCGCCCGCACCCGCCGCACCCACCGCTCCACCGCCGCAACCCCCAGTTACCGCCTCCTCCCCCGCGCCCGAACCGCCTCCTCCCCCGAAGCCCGCTCCGGCGAGCGCAGAAGAGCGCGTGCAGTGGTTCAAGGATTGCTGGAGCTCGTTCAATGCAAAAGAGTGGGCGAAGCTCGGCGGCTGCTATTCTGAAACTGTTCGTGCCGAAAATGTGGACAGCGGCATGCCCGAAAGTATGGGTCGCGCTGACGTGATCGAGAAGAGCGCGAAGCCTTTTGCGGCTCAATTTCCAGATGTTTCTGGTGAATCTCAGCTGCTGCTCCTGAACGGCGATCACATCGCGTCCGTCTGGCTGTTGAAGGGGAAGAACTCGGGCTCACTCATGGGCCCGGATGGCAGCAGCCTGCCGGCCACCAACAAGAGCTTTGGGATGCTCTCCGCCCACGTGGTGGATCTCACTGAGGATGGCCGCAGCATCGCCATGGAGCGTTTCTATTCCGACAGCGGAACGATGCTGGGACAGCTCGGCTTGAGCAAAGCTCCGCATCGGGCTGTGCTCGCGAAAGGCACCGAAGCCAAACTGGTTATTGCAAAAAATAGCCCCACTGAGAAATTCAACCTCGACGTCGGCGCCCGAGCCCTAGAAGCCTTCAACAAGCATGACGTCGCCGCGCTCGTCGATATGATGACGGCCGACGTAGTTTTCAGCGATTTGGGTGCGCCGAAAGACGTCGTGGGCAAGCCAGCCGTCAAGAAGTCCTACGAAGGAATGTTCAAAGCCTTCTCAGATCTCAAGATCGAAGCGAAAACTGTGTGGGCCGCCGGGGATTACCTCGTCATGGAAGGCAGCATGAACGGCACCAACGATGGCGATATGCCCAGCATGAAGCTCAAGAAGACGGGTAAGACCCTTCGCGTGCGCTTCCTTGAGATCGACGAAGTCAAAGACGGCAAACTGAAGAACATCTGGATCTTTGACAACAGCATGGCCTTCGCTGCTCAGCTCGGACTCCTCCCGCAGCCAGCGAAGAAGCGCGAGAACAAGCCCGCTGAAAAGGTGAAAAAGGATTCGGCAAACAAGCAGCCTGCAAAAGCCGCTGAGCCTGCAAAGGCCCCCACGGAGAAACCTAAAGCAGGGCATGGCGCCGCGAGCGATCACAGCGAACACCCTTCGAAATAGAACTCGAGCGAACCGTTGAACGTCTCCTACGTCCCCTGAGACTCAAAGCGTAGGCATGCCTCAACCTATCCAAGGCCCCCAACAGGCCCTCATTCGGGGAACACTGGGGGCCGGGCTGTTTGGCGTGATGGCGCTCCTTGCGCGCTTTACATCAGCCTATGTAGCTGGGCCCCAGATGGCATTCATGCGCTTCGCGGTCGGCGCACTCGTGGTGCTGTTCGTGATGCGCTTCACGCGGATCGATCTGCGCCCGCGTCGATTTGGTTGGCTGATCGCGCGCGGAGTCTTCGGGGGAAGCGCGGTGTTGTGTTATTTTTCGTGCATCGAACACATTGGCGTCGGGCTGGCAACGCTACTGAACTACACGGCTCCTGTTTGGTCACTGGGTATCGCCTGGATTCTGCTCGGGGAACGCCCACCGCTACGCGCCTTTGGTGCGCTGCTTTTGACGATTCCAGGTGTGCTCCTGGTCGCCAATTCAAGTTCTGATGCACTGCATGCCCCGAGCGGCTGGGTCTTGGTGGGCATGGTATCGGCACTTTTTTCCTCGATCGCGGTCACCTCGATTCGCGCGGTGCGCCGCACAGATCATGGTGAAGTCGAGGGTTCGTGGACGGTGTTCGCTTCGTTCACCTTCATCGGTATGTTGGCAACCTTGCCAGGAATCATCGGACCACTCGGCACCTGGCACACGCCTGGCCTTGTTGGATGGGTGCTCCTACTTTCTACCGTGGGCGTGAGCATCGTCGCGCAGCTGCTGATGACCGCTTCGCTCAAGCACCTCACGGCGGCGCTCTCTGGGATCCTGAATCAACTGGCCGTGGTCATTTCACTGGTGGGCGGCATCCTGCTATTCCACGAACCTTTCACCGTTCGGCGCTTGCTTGGCAGCGGACTCACGCTCGCTGGGGTTGCCTGGGCTGTGCTGTCCAAAGCGCCTACAGCCGCCAAGAGCTAAGGAGAGAGGCCCCCTCAAGGTTTCGCCGACCCGGCCGTTCCTGTTCCGTAGAGGCGTACTTTCAAGGGCGTTTCTTCGCGCGCGATGCTCCCCAAACACCTACGTTGGACGACTGAAAATCAAGTGCCAGTAGGTACGGCTTCCGTCCGCGCGCTGACGAAGGAGCAGATCCAAGTTGTCTTCCAGCCGATCATAGAGGTTGCCACTGGGCAGCTCTTTGCGCACGAGGTGCTGGCGCGTTGTACGGTGCCTGAGTTTAAGTCACCGATGGTGCTTTTTGAGCAAGCGAGCGCGGAGCAAGTTTGTGGGCGGTTGGGCAGAATAATTCGCGATCAGGCTTTCGAAGCCTGCCCCAATCTGCCGCTGTTTGTGAATATTCACCCGGATGAGCTCAGTTCCCGCTGGCTCGTCCGCCCCGATGATCCAATTGGGTTTCATTCGGAGCAGGTTTACCTAGAGATCACGGAGACTGCGGCTTTCACACACTTTGACCTCTGCAACGGGGTCTTGAGGGAGCTTTGCGCTCGCACCTCTGCGCGCCTGGTGATCGATGATTTTGGCGCTGGGCATTCCAACCTTCAGCGTCTGTTAGAGCTGGAACCCGCCATCGTAAAACTCGACATCTCCCTCGTACATGGCATCGAGGCATCGCCCCGAAAGCAGATCATCGTTCGTCACATCAGTGCGATGTGTCACGACCTCGGAGCTCAAGTGGTTGCTGAAGGTGTCGAAACGGAACCGGAGCTCACCAGCCTCCTTGGCCTTGGGATCGACCTGGTTCAGGGTTACCTCTTGGCGCGTCCTGCCTACCCGCCACCGCAGTTCTACTGGCCACACGCCGCGGGATCCGCACAGGTGAGGCGACAAAAGCCGCCACCCCCACCTAGCGCTCATCTGCGGAAAGCTGCGCCGAAGTAACCCAATCGCACACTCACCTCAGTAGACCTTACCCCTTAACGAGCGGAATAAATGGACCGTATTGTGTCGAAACTCTAACTCAGGAGCCCGGTGGCCACTCTGCACAAAGTTCCAAAAAATGCAGGCTCGGAGCAGCAGGTACCGGGCGTGTCCGATGTCCAGAAGCTCTCAACGCTGGGCGACGAGGACGTCGTCCCGTTAGCCAGCGCGTATCGAGCTAATGAGACCATCGGGGACAAGTATCGCCTCGTGCGCATGCTCGGCGAGGGTGGCATGGGAGCCGTCTGGTTAGCACGCAACGTTGCGCTGGAGTCAGACGTTGCCATCAAGCTTCTGCGTGACGGCGAAAGGTCCCAACGCCAAGAAGAGCGCCTGCTCAAGGAAGCGCGAGCGGTAGCGCGCCTTGGGCATCCGGCTATCGTGCGTGTGTTTGATTTCGGTATCACGCACTTGGGCGATCCGTACATTGTGATGGAGCTCCTGGATGGCGAAGATCTTTCGCAGGCGCTCGCCCGTCGCGGGCGCTTGAACGCAATCAAGGCCGTACGCACTCTGCTCCCGGTGTTACACGCGCTGGGAACGGCGCACCAGAAGGGCATCGTCCATCGCGATCTGAAGCCCGAAAACATCTTTCTCACCAACAACGATAGCGGGCATATGCAGCCCAAAGTGGTGGACTTTGGCATCGTGAAGACGGGGCAGCCCGAGATCGATCGTTTGACGCGGCTGGGTACCGTGCTTGGAACACCCGCTTACCTGTGTCCGGAGCAGGCGCGCGGACAGGATGTGGATCATCGCGCGGACATTTGGTCCGCTTCCGTGGTGCTGTACGAGATGATCACGGGCCGTTTGCCATTTGAAGGCCCCAACTACAACGCCTTGATGCGTTCGATCATCGAAGATAATCCACCGCCTACAACCAGCTTCAGCGCGGGGGACGAAATCCTGTGGAATATCATCTCCAAAGGCTTGGCCAAAGATCCCAAGTCCAGGTGGTCAGCGATGGAACCGTACGGCTGCGCGCTCGCAGACTGGCTGATCCTCCACGGCGAGTCCGACGATATCGCTGGTGCATCCCTTCGCGGCGCCTGGCACCAGTCCTCGGGGACCTCGCCACGAAACGTGTTGTATTCCGGTCGGCCCGAAAGACCTCTTTCTGAGGTCGCTAGGTTGATCCGCGAGCCAACGCAGGCAACCATGGAACACGTGGTGGCACCCGCGGCGGCTCCATGGTCACAGCTCGCAACTGTCGCCGGCGCCCTGGGTCTCGCGGCCGTTCTTGCGTTCTTGTGGTTCGCGTTCGGGCGTTCGGGCGAGAGCCAAGAGCTAACTCGAAAGCCCACCGAAGCCGCGAGCGCTCCCAGCGTTCAGGGCTCTCCAGGCAGTAGCGGCACCCCGTTGGACGCCCGGCCGTTGCGCGGGGGATCCGAACCTGAATCGATAGCTGTCGACCGACTGCCGATGGAGAAGCCACGTAAGCCCACCAAGTTCTCGGCCCCGAATGTGACCCAGGTGGGGCCGATCGGCACCGTGAAGACGCCGATCAGCCAACCCTCACCAAAAGCAACTTCCGGTACCGCCGGGCTCCCGTCGCCACCGCGAAGGCCAGCGAGCAGCGGTGACGAACTTAAGACCACCCTTTGACCTATGAGAATACGTTGGCAACTCCCGCTGCGCATCCTTGTTGCGCTCACGCTCTGTGCGACGACCACGCTAGCCGAGCCGGGCGCATCACCTCCTTCATCGACTACCGACGCACAGACCAAGGACTTGGCGAAGCAACACCTCGACCGGGGAGTTTTGGCCTTTCGCGAAGGTCGCTACAAGGATGCGATCGACCAATTCTTGGAAGCCAACCGTACTTACCCGAGCGCCAGCACTTCGTTCAACATTGCCAAAGCTTACGAAAAGTTGGGGGACGATGCAGGCGCGCTCAGTTTCTTCCGCGACTACCTGCGCCGTGATCCCACGGCCACCGACCGCGACCTGATCAGCGCACGCATCGGTGAACTTGAAGATCAACTCCGCCTTCACGGGGTTCAACAGGTGACCGTGCTCTCAAAGCCCGACGGAGCGACGGTGGTGCTCGATGGGCGACCCGTGGGCGTCACGCCTTGGACCTCCGAAATCCTACCGGGTTTTCACAACCTGACGTTGCAGCGTTCGGGATACGCAGACAAGAAGCAGAGCTTCGAGCTTCAGAAGCATCGATCGCTTGAAGTATCAGGAGAGCTCCACCCTCTTTCTAAGCTCGCCGCGGCAGGAACTCTTTCGGCGGCGACCAACAGGCAGCCGGCCGCGAACAACAGACAGCCGGCCGCGAACAACAGACAGCCGGCCGCGAACAACAGACAGCCGGCCGCGGAAAAGGCCAGCGTAGCAAAGAATTCTGAGCATTCCGCGAGCAAGTCGACTGCAAACGTGTTGCCTTGGTTGGTTTTGGGCGGTGCCGGTGCCACCTTGGGCGCGGCGGGCTACTTCGAACTTTCGAGCAGGAGCTCCGAGGACGAGGCTCGCAAAGCGCTAACTCAAGCACAAGCACTCGGCCATATTCACGACATGCAAGCTGCGCAAACTACGGCACGGGTCCTGGTGGGAGTCGGCGGCGCGCTGGCGATAACCGGTGGTGTCCTGCTTTATATGCAACCGCACGAGTCGGGCTCCAAGGAGCAGATCGCTTGGGGTTGCGGCCTCTGGGCGTGCTCGATAAAGGGCTCATTTTGAGGCTACTTATGCAAAAATTGCGACCCTCCGTGTTGGTTTTGGCCCTCGGATCCGCTGGAGTTCTCGGAAGCCTGAGCGGAGGTTTCGGTTGCTCCCGAGCCGGAGAAGCGGAGCTTCTCCAGGGGAAGGCCTGCACAGCGGACAAGGACTGCATCTCAGGTTACTCGTGCGACGCCATGCGCATGGTCTGCGTGCTCGCTTCTAGCCAAAGCGCGAGTGGTGGTGTAACCAGTGGTGGTGCGCCGGACCTTGGTGGTATGAGCTCGACCCTGGGCGGGAGAGCGCCGAGCGGAGGTTCCGGCGGGATCGGTGGTGCCGTGATGAACGGGCTCGGCAGTGCCGCAACGGGTGGGGTCGGTGGCGTGGGGACCGGAGGCGTTAACTTGGGAGGTGCTGCGGGCGCGGTAACCGGCGGTTCGAACAGCGGAGGAAGTGGTACTGCGGCGGGTGGTACTGCAGCAGGTGGTACTGCAGCAGGTGGCACCAGCAGCGGGGGCGCTGCATCCGGCGGAACCCCTGGATCGGGGGGAACCGGTGGTGCAGCGACCGTTCTGTGTACGCCCGCGTGTGCCCAAGGCCGCACTTGCACGAATGGTACCTGTCAAAAGGGATGGGTCTCGATGAGCGCTCCGCCTGGTGGATTTGTGGGCCGCTCGCGGGCCGCTTGGGCTGTAATGGGTCAGAAGCTCTTCATGTGGGGCGGCGTCGATCAGAACGGAAACGACCTGAATTCTGGCGCTATTTACGATCCGGCGCTCGACGCCTGGCAAGCGACCTCTGTTTCAGTCAATACTCCTTCACCGCGGGTTCTCGCCACAGCAGTGTGGACTGGATCTCAAGTGATCGTGTGGGGAGGCCGCACAGCAGACGGCGGAAGCGAATACAAGAACGGCGCTTTCTATGATCCCGGAAACAACCTGTGGCAGCCGCTTCCGAAGGACCCGACGGTAGCTCGCAGTGGGTCCATAGGTTTCGGCTTTGGCAACGCGGCCTTCTTTACGTTGGGTTGGACCCGCAGCGGCTCGGTGCTCGACAGGGGAGCCCAGTACCAAATCCTCGTGCCGAACTGGGTCAACGCAACCAACGACCTCTTGGGCAGGCTTGAGCACCCAGGCTTTGCGATTGAGGGCTCGAAGCTGTACGTCGTCGGAGGGCTCGATGACCAAGGCCAGGCCCAAGATGCGGGGGCGGTCTACGACATGACCACCAACGGCTGGACACTCATCAAGGTGTTACCCGGCCTTCGCTACGGTGCCTTTGCTGCCTTCTCAGGCTCTCGTCTCTGGGTCTGGGGCGGTCGCGACGACAACGGAGCGGCGGCGACATCTGGACTCACTCTGGAGGGCGGCAACCTTGGCACCTGGACCCCTATCGCAACAGTAGGGCAGCCAACGAATCGCTGGGCCCCACAACGACGCTCCGGCTGGGCGTTCGCCATCGATGCCGATCACTTCGCGCTCCTGGCTGGCCGCGATCTGGCGGGAGTCTTCAAGACGGACGGCGGCGTTTACGATCGAGCGCAGAATACCTGGAGCGGCATCCCAGCCTGGCCATCAGGCCTCGCCCATGAATGGGGCGTAGGGGCTTGGGTCAACGGGCAATTCATCACTTGGGGTGGCCTCAACAACGGGACAACGACCCTCGTCGGAGAACGTTGGGCGCCGTAAGAAATGGGCACGCCCCGAAACGCCCAACCTAAGCCGTCCAAAAAGCCGAAAGCTCGATCTCAACCGCTTCAAAGGGCGTGGCCCGCACGCGTTCGTCCCCCGTCCAAGTACCAAGAAGCTTCCACACGCCCGCATCGAGCGCGAAGCTTTCTAACGTCTGCGTCGCAGGCTCAATGAGCCAGAGCCACTTCACACCTTCACGCGCATAAATGCGCCGCTTCACATTCCGATCGCGCGCCGCAGTGCTCGGTGAAAGCACCTCGCACACCCAGTCAGGCGCCAGCTCAAAAGCCGCGCCTTCCGGTAATCCCGACATGCGTTCCCGCCGCCAACCTGCAAGATCGGGGACGAGCACGTCTTCTCCTAGATGAAGCTCCGGCTCATCCAGAATGACCCAGCCACCCGGTCCGCCACGACCACGATGGTACGGACCTGAAAGCTCCCCTCCAAGAATCGACGAAACGAGCGTGTGTCGCGGTGCAGGGCGGGGCTGAGTGTGAAGCTCCCCGTCCAGAATCTCCGCAAGCAGCGGCTCTGGCACCGCCAACAGGTCGGCATAGGTGGCACGTCGCCGAGCGGGATCAGCCATCGTAGTGGCCTAGTCTACAGGACTTCTTGCGGAGGGTCGAGGCGTTCCGAGCAGTCGTGGAGATTCGGCGATGCGCCCGCGCAGAGGTTGAGCATCCGCAAGTGCTCCCAAACTTGTCGGCCACCTCTATCCCAAAGTCGAACACAGGATAGTAAGCATGCTGACTATCTCCCAAGGAACGAAAAGGGCAGCTCCCGCGGCTTGAACGCCAAAGCTTCAACCCCCCCCAACCTCAATGCACTCGAGCAAACGCAATCGCCGGATAACCCGCGATCCTCACCAATACCGCACGCGCATCGGGCTCACGGATCTGCACGCTCCAGGCGTCAATATCTGAAATTTCCGTGATGTACGCATCCAGATAGCCTAAGAAATTCCCGTTTGCGTCCAGGCCTTCCGCCAATACGGGCTCACCGCTCGGCAACGACGGCTCCGTGATCGGCTCACCCCAGCGCGGCCCTTTGGCATCCAGCAGCAGCACCCGAAAGGTGCTGAGTGCTTCGGGAGCCACATAGACGTCTTGCGCGCCGTTCACCATCGTAAGCCGATTGAGGATCCCATCGTAGGTGTAGTCGCTCATCCATTTGCTGCTGCAGTACGCCATTAGATCGGTGCGCGTCGTT
>JBBSBI010000203.1:0-9202 GCA_038251425.1 Polyangiales bacterium | reverse complement strand
TTCCCGCCGGCAGCTCGGGATTAACGCCACAGAAGGTGGACCTGCCGGTCACGGAACGTGCTGGCATTCTGACGGGCGCGGCGTTCCTGGCGAGCATCGCGAAGCCGGGCGACAGCTTTCCGATCCTACGCGGCAAGATCCTACGCACGAAGGTGCTCTGCGGCACCCTGGCGCCGCCTCCAGCTAACCTCATGGTGCAGCCTCCCGCACCTTCCACGGCGCTCACCACGCGTGAACGATTTGCCGCCCATTCGCAAGACCCGGTGTGTTCGGGTTGCCATCGAGTGATCGATCCGCTCGGTTTCGGCTTTGAAAACTACGACGCGGTGGGTAAATTTCGCTCGATGGAGAATGGCAAACCCATCGACGCTTCGGGAGCCATCGTTGACCTCGCGCCGGAGCTGAACGGTCCGTTCAACGGCGGCGTGGAATTCGCCCACAAGATTGGCCCGAGCCAAGTGTTGCAACAATGCGCGACGCGGGAGTTCTTCAGGTGGGCGGCAGGGCGCTTGGAAGCGGGGACCGAGTCGTGTGCGCTCGGTGCGATGTCACGCGGGCTCACCACCGCAAGCCCAGACATTCGAGAGCTTGTGGTTGCGTTTGCCCGCACCTATGGCTTCACGTTGCGAGCAGATCGCTAACCCACAAGACCGAGGCTCTATCATGACAAAGTCTATTATCAAGCGACGTGAGCTTTTGGGAGCCCTAGGGGCGGCAGGATTCCTTGCGACGCCCGTCTTTCGCGAGACGTTAGCGGAAGCTCAAGGGTCGGCCTTTCCGCTGCGTTTTGTGGTTCTCACCATTCCCGGCGGTGTGTACTACCCCACCGATACCATCCTGGGCGGTGGCAACTTCAAGCTCGACAAGTCGCTCGCGCCCTTCGCTCCCCTGCAATCGGAAATGGTCTTCTTTGAGAATTCGATCAACGGAACTCAGGGCGACATCGGCAGTGCGCGCAACGATCCACATGGCGGGGGCATGCTCAGCTTGCTGACGGGGGCTGATGGGGGAACGTCTATCGATCAGATGCTGGCGGGAAGCCTTGGCTCCAGCGTCAAGTTCTCATCGTTGCAATTTGGTGTATTCACCGCTGCCGAGGGTGCCGGCGGGAGAACCTACGTTTTCAACAATGGCTCGGCGATCCAGCCTGTCGATGAGCCAGCCACGATGTTCAGCCGTCTCTTTGGCGGGGGCCCCCCCGCGCCGCCGCCTACACCTACCGGCACGGTCGCGCCGCCGCCACCGGTAGCCACCGGCGATGGCGGGCGACGCCAAAGCCTTTTGGACCAAGTTAAGAGCGAAGTCGAAGCCATTAAGCGCATCGCGGGCGCCAAAGAGCAGGCTAAGCTCGATCAACATTTGACCTCACTTCGCGAGCTCGAAAAACAAATCCCAACGACTGCCACAGGTGGCACGATCCCCGGTGGAAGCACGGTGCCATTCAACCCGAGCGTCGGCTGTGCCGCTCCGACCCTCAACCAGGCCGCGAACGATATCCCCGCAATCCTTGGCCAGCAATTGGACCTCCTGTATTCAGCGTTAGCCTGTGACCTGAGTCGCGTTTGTTCATTGCAGATCCTACGCTCAGGACAGTCGAGCCTTCACTTTCCATGGCTCGGCGTAGACGCTGATCACCATGGGCTCGAGCATGAGAAGGAAGATCCTAAGCTCGGACTCATGCTAGATAAAGTGCAAAATTACTTCTTCGCGCAATTCGCAACGCTCGTGAACCGCATGAAGGCCACAGCTGAAGGCAACGGTAGCAGCATGCTCGACAACACGCTCGTGCTCCTCACTTCGGAGCTCGCCAACGCCGAACAGCACAGCGCCGGTCCAATGATCTGGTGTTCAATTGGGCGTGCGGGAGGCCGAGTTCGCGCTGGGCGTAGTATCGATTACGCTGGCAATGACTCTTCCAACACACTCCTCAGCATTGCGAACACGCTGGACCCGAGCATCCAGAAGGTCGGTGGCAGTAGCGGGGGTATTGTCTCGCTCGGGTGATAAGGACGGCACTCCTGAGCCTGTCAAAACCTTCCTTGCGTCACTCGGAAGCTGCGGTATGATGGTGGTATGACAGCCGCGAAAATCGCTATTACGTTGCCGCGGGAGCAGCTTCGGAGAGTCAAGGTCGCAGTGCGACGTGGGCAAGCCAGTTCGGTTTCCGCGTACATCGTTAGAGCACTGTCGCAGCAAGACAGAGAAGAGTCGCTTGCAGCCTTGTTGCTCGATTTGGCTAAGGAGCACGGGGAGCCGACTGCGAAGGAAAAGGCATGGGCGCGACGCGTTCTCGGGCGACCAGAGGCCTGACGCTCGATGTGGGCGCACTCATTGCGCTTGAGCGGGGTGATGGCAACATGATCGCCCTCTTGCAAGAGGCCTTGAAGCAGCGCGTTGCGCTCAGTGTACCTGCCGGAGTAGTTGGGCAAGTTTGGAGAGATGGTGCTCGTCAAGTGACGCTCGCGCGCTTCTTTCGCTCGCGCGAGGTTTTCCCACTTGATGAGCTTACCGCCCGTGCCGCTGGCGAGCTGTGCGGCTTGAGTGGCACCTCAGACGTCATCGATGCGCAGGTAGTCATCACCGCCCGGAGTGAACGCCAGACCGTTGTTACGAGCGAACCTGATGATCTTCGCGACTCGACGCGACGTTGACTATCGCGCGTGTCTAGCCAGTACGCGGTTCGTAATGGTCAATGAACCACCCGTTCGCGCACTCGTCAGCGAGATCAGCTTGGGCGATCTCACAATCATTGCCCGCAGCATGGGCGTGCCGAAGGCCACCCTGGAGCTTGGGTAGGGTTGGTTTTGAAGCGAAGCTTGATCGCGCCGTACGAAGTCGGCACGAAAATTGGACGGTGGAAACCTGGCGTGGCGCGACCGCGGTTTCCCCAAACCTGCCCGTCCCTCGCTGACACCATTCTCCAGCAACCTCGTCGCCCCCACCGCCGTCATCCTGCCAGGAGTCTTGGAACTGGAGCGAAACATGGGAGCTGCCTGCACCGTAAGCGCGTCAAGTTCCCGCGTGATGCATTGGCCTCGGGCTCGCGCCGGGAGGCAGCTCGAGCCTGCACCTGCGTATGGTGTTCTCGCCCTGACGCGTCGAGCTTCGGCACGGTGAATCAAGAATCGTGTTTTTAATCAAAAACAAGCTATTGAACACAGTTAGTATTGGCGTAGTTGACTGCCTAGAGGCTGGGCACGTAACGTCTATGCGCAGGGCTGGCCCCTGTCGCCGCTCGTTGTGACCCCAGAGCATTGATGAAGACACTCCTAGCGTACAACAGCAGGCGCGCGAGAGGCGCCGCTGGAAGAGTTGTGTCGCTGCTGGGGTTGGCCATCGCTGGCTGCACCTCGTCGGCCCGGGAGCTCCCCCCTGCGTCCGGGCCAACGATCGCTACAGCCTCCTTCCGCGGGATGGCGCCCGATTTTGAGCTGACTGCCTTGGACGGTAGCTCGCTGCGGCTTAGCGGATACAAAGGCAAGAAGGTGGTGCTGCTCGACTTCTGGGCGACGTTCTGCGCTCCGTGTTTGGCCGCCATGCCGCATCTGGAGCAGCTGTATCTCAAGTACCGTTCGCAAGGTCTCGAGATCGTCGGCGTGTCGATTGACGGTCCAGAGTCGATCGCGCAGGTTCGTGCTGAAGTCGCCAAGATGGGGATCAGCTTCCCTGTTCTCCTTGATCAAGAAACACGAGCTGTCTCGCTCTACAATCCGCGCACGAGCGCGCCCTACAGCGTGCTGATCGATCGCAACGGCGTCATCGCTGCGCGCAGCGAGGGCTACACAACTGGGGACTGGCGCAATCTTGAGCGAGAGATCCTGGCCGCGCTACATCAGCCGTTCTAGGGCAGTCCGCCAGCCTCGCCTGCTTTGCGCCGAATGCCGATCACGCTGAGCACCGCTATTCCGCCGCCGTCGGCCGTTTCCACCATCTGGCCATCCGCACTGACAGCGCCTTCGCTCACCTTTGCCCACTGCCCATAAGGCGCCCACTCTTCCTTAATGCTGACGCCGTGCACTAGGAACTCAACCGCAGCGCCCGCGGGCCACTGTTTGAGATTGAGTACCCGCATTTTTGCTGGGGGGCAGAAATGCGTCTCGACGGGCGTGGTTGCCACGACGAGTTCGAGCGAAGGGTCGATCGCTTGAGGAGCACTGCTCAAAGGGACAAGCGCTGCCCGAAAGGTTCGGTCGCGTTCATCGAGGTAGGTGAGGACATCGAAACTGACCTTAGCATCTGACGTTAACTTGAGGGTGGCGGGGCCAGAAGATGAACTCGCTCCAGCCTTCAACGGTTGGCCCGTTTCCCTTCCAGGTAACTTCACCGTGAGCATCTCGCCCAGCAAATGCTCAGGGTTGCCCACCAACCTGAATGCAAACTGCGCATACCCAAAGCCGGAACCAAATTTAAATGCTGGCTTCAGGAGTGATGCTGCGGGCCTCACGTCAACGTTCCCAGCCTGGTCAGTCATGGCGTTGATGCACAGGTCGAGCCCGCACACCTGCGCCAATTCATCCGCGGCCGGATTGCCTTCGGCATCTACGACCTTGGCCGTTAACCGGTTGACCAGCACCGGGTCTTCAGACGACCCGAAGCCCGCACCCTTACACGGCCCAGAGCTACTAGAAGTGACCGCTCGTGCGCCTCCCGGCGAGCCATCTGTCGGCACGCCAGAGTTTTGAACGTCATCCGTACAGGCTACGAGCATACCTGCTACCCACCCAATACAAACTGCGCGCATACCTGCTACCCACCCAATACAAACTGCGCGCATAAGCATGACGGTTAAAATATTCTCCTACAGGCGAGTACTAATGTCGAGCCGGGCTCCCTCAAAAGGCCCCTGAACCCTGCACACTCCCGCCACGCACTGCAAGCCTCCACGACGCTGGCCAGCGAATAGCGACAGACTCGAATCCGCTGCCAGGCGATAGGTGAGCTGCCCGTTGAAGTAGGTATTCGGCGTTCGTGGATCGGTATCGTAGTCAAAGCCCAAGGCTAGCGTCAATTTGGACCAGGCTATTCCGCTCGACTGCGTGCCTTGATAGTAGGCGTCACCTGGACCTCCGAAAGCCTGATACCTGCGGCGGTACCAGCCCTGCAAACTGAGGGACCAATCCCGTGCAAGCCAGCGCGAGACTTCATAGCGCACGTACGATTCTCGGTAGAAAATCTGCGTCGTTCCACTCGTCCCCCCCCCGGCCACGCTCAGCTCGCGATCGGTGTCATCGATGCGAGCCCCCACAGTCGCCTCAGCCCGGCTCCGGCGCCTTTGGGAAGCGATCTCAAGCCCCACAGCCATGTCCCAGACTCGGTTGAGGTTGCTGTCCGCGACGTGGCAGCGCTCGTTCGCGACCGATTCGGCCCAGCTACTGTAGCGGCCCAACCATGCAAAAACGGACTCGTTCTTGCCAACTTGAACATCGGCTTTCGCACGTCCGCCCGTGACACAGCTTCCGAATCCGTTAAATTCCGTGTCCACCCAGAAGGCCTCGGTTGTGGGAGGCGCACTGTACTGAACGGAACCGAACTCAGGAGCGCGCGAGAGGTCAACGTTGCCAAGCAGCGGAAAGAAGCGCCGGAAGCTCTTGCCCTCGACCGTCACGTTCACGGGTGCCAGCAACAGCGTTAGCGCTCCGTAGAGCGCGTGGCCCTCTAGGTCGGTATCAGGCGCCTGACTATGCTGAAGCTGCTGGCCTGCCCCTTCAACGTAGAGTGCAACATGTTTGCCTAATGTGGGAACGTTCAGCGACACGCTTCCCGTGCGCAGCGTGTCGGCGGTTCGCACAATGTCGGCCGTCAGTGCCCGCTGTCGATCCAGAAGTGAGCCTTGGACGGCGAACTGGAACTCCTTGTGGGAGACTTCAATTTGGGCACCAACCAGCGCATCCGGCGCGTAGCCTGGCATGGGCTGGGGCACGCTGAAGCTGTCGATCGCCCGAGGCATGAGGGCTTCAGTCGCCGCGAAGAAGCCTGGTGTTACGGATCCATTCACGCCCAAGTAGCGCCCACTTGACGGATCAAGGCGAAGCGGATTCATGCTCCCCCCGACCCCCGTCAACTTCAACTGCAGAGGGCCTTCCTTAACGCGTGCGGTGAGCCTGGAGCCGCGAAGCGTCGTGTCGCTGGAAAGCTCATCCGCCTTGCGTACGCTTAACACGAGGCCGCGGCCAAATTGTGCGTAGAAGTCCCCAACCGTGACCTCGAGAGCCTGGGTGTCGTAGGCTAGGTAGTACTTGGCAGGGTAGAGCCAGTTGATGTAGCGCGTTGACAGCTCTCGGTCCGCTTCCAATACTTTCGTTACGAAGAAGGCACCGTCATCCTCAGTCACAGCAGCTGGGGAACTGCCAGCTCTGAGACGCAGGAGCTCGAGCCCAGCCTCCACCGGGGTTGGTGCGGAATAGAACCACGCCGTATCCATGCGAAGCCCCGCCCGCCAGCGCCCGGAGCTGGCCTGCAGGTTGAGCCTATTGAACCAGACCCCCCAGTTATCATCGAGAACGCTTCCAACGGCTGCGGGGCGCGTATTTCGATTGTCAGTATTGTAAATGAGACTCGTCTCGCCTGACAGGTCCAAGCGAATCGATTCCCCTCCCACGCCGGCAACCTCCGACGCTTCTACCCCCGGTGCGCCGAGCATTCCCGCAGCGGATACCAGACACCAGAGGAGCCGGAGGCGCAAACGCTGGTCATCACCACAAAAGCGCGTTCGGCGTACCGCTAGAGACATCTGGGTTGATTCAACGCCGTTAATGAGGGGACGGACCTTGAGCCAGCTTGGCTCGAATCGTCGAAAAAATGAGCTCGCTCTGATCGCCCTCGAATCGCGCCAAGATCTGCATGTTCGTGGTGTCCACCAACATATTGAAGGGCTGCACGCTCTCTCGCGCATACTTCCCCATCACAAAGTTCGGATCTCGCCCGAACGGAACATCCACCTCGAACAGCTTCGCCCAAGTCTGAATGGCCTGCACGGAAGCTGGGTTGCCGGCGGCATCCTGGAAGAACAACCCCAAAACGGCGAGCCCCTGGGGGCCCAACTCGTCGTGCACTTGCAGCAGAGACGGAGCGCTCTCTGAACCGCCCCACTCCGCCCGACAGGCCGAGCACCAGAGCGCGCCTGTGCTGATCAGGAGCACCCGTGGGCTCGACTTGCCGCTTGGGTTGTAGAACCGGGAGAAGCAAACCTCTTCCAACTGGGCCGGTTCGAATTTCGCTGCGACGGGATTGAGCCAAGCTTCCTTGAAGCACGCGTTTTCCAGCGTATCCCCATGTTCCGCGCCGTAAGGGGGGAGAGGATAATCTGAGGCCGGAGCGACAGGGCGCGCTTGAGCGATCGCGACCAAGAGCTCGGGCGGGAGCTCAGGGCCACCCGATCCGCATGCCGCTGTGGCTGCAACGAAGCCGATGCCGAGGAGCAGCGAAGATGTCGGGCGTCGTGCGAAACGGCTCATTGGGTATTTTCCTTCTGATGGCGAGACGCACTTGACGGAATCCCTCTCGCGGTCTAGAGGTTCGTCTATGTGGGGCGTGGTGGCAAGGATGAATTGGACCAAGTTGAGTGCTGCTGGTTGCCTAGCGTGCTTGGCCGCTTGCGGCAGCGAGGAACCAGGCGCTGCGCTCGCAACGGGTGGCGGTGCCATGACCACGGGCAGCAGCGCCCAAGCTCCGAACTCGCAATCCTCGTCGGGCGGCGAAACTGGGCTCGTTGCAGCCTATACGCGCCCGGCCCGGCGGGATTCAAGTCTTGCTGCCGGACACCCCTCCCCGAAAGACCTGGAGGAGCGATCAACGTTAGAGGGGGAGGCCACCTGGGTGGTCTCGCCGGATGCTGCCTCGCTGGCCGCGGGTGCGTCGGCGTGTAGCTTCACGCGCACCTATCAAGGCGTCGAGATACACCCGGGCCCTTGGGTTTGCCCGAAGTGCGAGGTGGTCTATCGAGCAGAGGCCACGTTGGTGAGCGGGCTATCGTGTTACCTGCAGTGGTTTGGCCAGTTCCCGCCGAGTATCGAATTGCTCGGCTATGGGAAGGGGGCGTGGTATCGCGCGTCGCATAGTCCCATGTCTTTGCAAGGCACAGCGCAGGTGGACGCGAGCAGTGTCCGCTGGAACGGCCAGACACAATTTGAAACCCCGTTCATCGCCCCCGCGGAGGTCAACGGTACCTTCGTGGTAGGTCATGAACTCGCCTGGAACGATGCACCGCTAGCCCCACCCGCCACGTATGCCTGCGGCTGGCCAAAGGCAGACCCCCCAGCCTACACGGGTGACTATTCGCTTGCTGTTGGCAAGCAGCTTCCCGATGGCGTTTTTAAGGATGCGTGTGGGGAGGCCGTGCGGTTGCACGATCTTGCGGGCACGTACCTCCTGGTGGAGATGGCCGCCGTCGACTGTCCCGCGTGTCGGTCCATGTCGGAATACCAGGAGTGGTGGGTGGGTGAGTTGGCAAGCATTGGGATCAAGCTTCGCGTCGTGACGTTGCTCGCCCCCTCGCTCGCTGGAAGGCTGGACACGGCCGGCACCGAAGTGTTGAAGCTGTGGGCCAGCACATTCCAGCTCAACGACCCGGTGCTCGGTGACCGCGTGTGGGGCCTCAACGTCATTGGGCGCAACCGCTATCCTTCCTGGGTGCTCGCCTCCCCAGCTCTCGATGTCATCGAGGTACATTCTGGAAATGGCTGGCTCCCGGTGATGGACGCTGTTGAAGGCCATGCCGGACTCCAGCGGATCGAGGCGGAGTCATTCGTCGAAAGCAGCCCGGGCCTGTTCGCTCTCGGCGGTGGCTCCTACAGGAAGCTGGGAGGCGTTCTGACATCTGATGCCTGGGCTAGTTATGGAGAGCTCGATTTCACAGGCGTCACGAAGGTGAGTGCTCGCGTCACGAGTCAGAAGAACACCGGCGATATCGAGCTCCACCTCGACAGCGTAGCTGGGCCTCTCGTCGGCACACTGCACGTCCCCGCCACAGGTGCTTGGGAGACGTACGCCACCGTGGACACCAGCCTGACCGGAGCCACCGGACTCCACAAGCTGTACCTGGTGTGGACGCGTCAGACGGGCCCTTTCGGCGACATCGATTATTTCTTGCTGTCTAAGTGATCGCAGGCTTGGGGCCTAGCGGCGCGGGGATCGATATAAACGCCCACGGGAAGGGCTCCTCGCAAATCAATCCGAGTTCGAGGAGTAGTGGTGTCCAAGCCTC
>JBBSBI010000202.1:0-9233 GCA_038251425.1 Polyangiales bacterium | reverse complement strand
TCGTTCGCATTCGCACCAGCTCGAGCAATGCCAGCTCAACTACTTCGCGCTTGGTGGTCACGCCAGTGAGGAGCGCAACCACGTTATTGGAGCGCCCTGCAGCATCAGTTGTGATCCCTTTGGCGCGATTCGAGAGCATAAGACATTCGAAGTGCAAAATTGATCGGAAGGAGGAGCAGCGCCGAGAGCAGGCCACCTAGCCGACGACGCTCTACACCCTCCGAACCACGTCACCGAAGCTCAAGGAGCGGTGAACCCGACCCCATGCGGAGTTCAAAATCCCACTTCACGCACGCGCAAATAGATCTCCGCACTGAGCTGCTCACTTCCAACAAAGGAAGCACCCCCCGAGAGCAACAAGCCCACCTTCAGACCCTCAACAGAACCCAAACCTCAGTTGCCCGAACGAAACCGGTGGTGGCGTCGGAGGAGGTTGAGGAGCAAACCCAAGCTTGGCGAGCAGCGCGGTGGCAGCCTGTTCGGTGGTGGCGGCTTCGAGCCAGCGCATGGGTCCACCGTTGAGCTTGGGGAACAGAAGCTGGTCGCCCGAAGCCGGAGGCGGCTTGAAGGCGGCAGAATCCTGTGGCGGCTTAGGGACGACTTCTGAGCGAAACTTGGAGTGGCTTGAGAGGACGCCAAAATAGCGCACCAGAAAGCGAGCGAGCTGTTGCATCTTTCCAATCGCGCGTTGGCGACGCTCGACTACCAGCTGGATCCGAGCGAAGCGCTCGGCGCTGGCTCCAGCTCCTCAAGGCGCGAAACGGCGAAGGAAAGCCCGCTCTGGCGGGCTGAGGAGTGCGGGAAGGGTCGGGGTTCGACGCGTGCGACCGTATCCAGATCCTTAAGCCTTCAGGCCTGGCATTGGTCCGCGGATGTCCGGATTTCCCAGGAAATCGAGGGGCACGTCCATTGCGTGGGCGAGGTCGACGAAAAGGTGATTGACCGGTTTGTTTGCCGCTGATGCTAGGTACTGACCCGTTTTGAAGTACCCACCGCACTTTCCCGCCAAGATCCAGGGGAGGCTGGGGTCATGATCTCCGCTCAACATGTTCGAAGCCCAGACGACAACACAGTTGTCCAACATCGTCACGCTGTTCGGCCCCGGCTCCGGGATCGACGCCAAGCCCTCGAGCAGCTTTGCGAATTGCTGCGAATACCAGGTAACGACGGTTTGGTGATCGTCCTGGCCCTGCGGATTATCGGTAGGCCCGTGGCCGATTTCGTGCCACACGCGACCCCCGGTCGCGGGCAACCAGGGTAGATTGAGTTTGTCGCCCCAGGCCGGGCCGAACTGCATCGTTGCCACTCGCGTGACGCCTGCCCGAAACGCCGCCAAGAGTATCTGTCTTTGTGCTTCCCACAACGCGGGTGTGTCGTTGAGTGCTTGAATGTTGAGGCCGGTGGGGATCGTCGGGGGCTCCCCCAAGATTCCCCCGGTTCCAATCTGCTGGAGCTGAAGCTCCAAATCACGGATCCCCTGTAGATGACTGGCCACGGTGAACTGGTCTTCCGTACCCAGCTGAGCCGAGAATCGTTCCAGGTCCCGTCCGAGAAAATCCAGCATGCTTCGACGCCCAGCCCGAGCCTGCGTCAGCGCAACATCATCCATCGCTGTCCCGACGAAGAGATCCTTCACCAACTTATAGGGATCGATTTCGGGCGTAATCGGCTGGCCCTGACCGGCCCAAAAGGCACGTCGTGCCTCCAGCGTGCCGTCGACACCCTCTGGCTCACCTAGCGGCAATGCCAGCGGTAGCGTTCGGCGCGGCAGTTTCTCTCGGAGGTCGATGTTATTGGCGATCACCTGATCGATCGTCGGGCCCGTTGGTGCCCATACGGAGGAAGGCCCAAGCGGCTTCGATACCGGCGCTGCCCCCGAAAACATCATCGAATAAGCACGGTGATAGTCTTCAGCATCGTCCGCGTTGATACACTTTACCGGTGCAACGACCGCCAGCTGGTCCTTCCAGGGCGACAGCGGAGCCAGAGACGCTGCGAAGGTTGCTGTCGAGAGGTCGACCGCGCCATTGTTGCCTGTCGCTGTGTACTGTCCGCTCGGGTACCCATTCGGAAACACACACATAATGACGCGCTTTGGCGGAACGGCCTGCCCACGCGCGGCGCGCACATTGAGAAGTGGCAGCAAAGCGGCACCCGCGCCCATTCCTCGGAGCAGGTCTCGCCTGCGAATTATCCACTTGCTCATTTGGCACTCTCCAGCGAACGGTGTGTGAAGGCTGTACTCGTCACGAGCGCGACCATCAGCTCTCGAATATTTCCGGTTGCGCCGCGAAAGGCTTGCTTCACCTCCCGGCGGTGACCCTCATCGTTCGGGATGTCCCGACGGCGTAGCGCACGACGGAACCAGTGATCAGCGAAGCAATCGCCCGTCGCAGCATCAGCCGCGAGCAACTGAGACAGCTCGAGGGCGTTGACCACGGGCCGAGTGGTCCCATCTGGGAAATATACGGACGCACTGGCGTCGATTGTTTCTGCGCCATCCACCGTCCTGTAGGCGCCCACGCCGTCGTAGTTCTCGAAAGCGAAACCTGCAGGGGTGAACATCGCGTGGCAGGCACTTGCGCAGGCGTTGGCGTCGTGGCGCTTCAGGAATTCGCGTGTAGAAAGACCTGGATCAACGTGGTCGGGGGGCACGAATCCAGCCGGAGGCGGAGGCACATTGAGACAAAGAAGCTTTCCAACGACGGCCAGCCCCCTCTTAATCGGATTCAGTTCGGAGCCCAACGATTTAGACGTGAGAAACGCCGCACGGGTTAGGATTCCCGAACGCTCCGTTTCTTTGAGTTGAAGCGGGGTGAGATTATTTCCCGTGAATCCCGGGTGTCCATACAAGGCGGCCAGGGCCCCGTTATCCACATAAGCCGTTCTCGAAAGGAGAAGCGAGGCGAGGGTGCCTTCCCCATCAAGGACGGAGTCAACGAGGCGTCGCGTCTCATCGACCATCGCTTGCCCCAGTTCGGGCGTGAAGCTGTAGCGAGCGTCCTTGATCTTCTTTCGGAGATCCTCGATCCCCAACCATTGGAGCATGATCTCCTCGATCTGAACCTTGCTCTGCGGATCGCTCAGAAGCCGTCGGGCCTCCTGTTGTATCCCTTCCGTGGACGCTAGACGGCCGTTCAAGGCCGCTTCGAACAGGGAGGCATCCGGCATGCTGCCCGAGAGAAAGTAAGACATGCGCGAGGCGAGCTCGTAGGCATCGAGGCGTACCGCGCCCGACGTGGGACCCATTGCAGCGATAGGGCTCCCCGCATGGTAGAGGAATCTCGGCGACTGCAACATGAGATGCGCCAGAACACCGATCGACTGTTCGAAGCCATAGCTCTGCTGGGTGCGCAGTACGTCACGGTAGTAGCTGAAAAATTCCGTGGACTCCGCCGCTGTCACAGGGCGGCGGAACGCGCGCATTCCGAAGTTCGAGATAAAACCACTGACACATTCGTCCTGCAAAGCGCGATCGGCGGGGGCCGTAGCACAGGGCGCCGACGCCATGATCCGAGCAACGCCTTGCTGTGCAAGCGTGCCCGTCCATTCCATGATTGCCTCGGCCTCAAGTCGCGAAATGACCGAGCCCTCCGAAAATCCAGATTCCGAAAGCACATCACGCGGCAGCGTCTCGGGAACCGGCGCGTCCACAGCGAGCAGCTCCCACAGGGTGTTTTTCAGTTCAAAATTCGTTAGCCGACGCAATGGCTTCGGCCCAGGAAGCAGCGCTGACGCCGTTGGGTCGACTCCAGGCATAACTTGAGGTCCGCCTGGCATGACTTGGGGTCCGCCGGGGTCGCTGTCAGTGTTTGTCGGCTCACCCCGCGCTGACCCGGTCGAGGCCACCCCGGTGCACCCCTCAGCGAACAACAACGAGAAGGGCAGAACAAGGAAGCGTGCGGCGTGCGCGCATCGGAACCACGTGAACTTCATATGGAGCGCCTCAAAGGGAGATATTCCTAGTACTGAATTTGGTACTGGAATCGGAAACTAGCTTACTTGAGTATAGCGACCGTGCGAGGTGTTAGCCTCTCTAGATCCCGTCAATTGCCTTCGTAATTTGCTCACTGCATCGGTGAGCGCTGGTCACCACGCGTTCTCACCTTGATACGCTCGCATACCATGCCTGCATCGAGCCCACGGGCGCTGAACGCAAAGTCGAACGGCGCTCAGCCTACTTCAGGGCGTTGCCAGCCCGCGAAATTGGAGCGGCGTCTGACCGGTGACTTTGCGAAAGGCTTGGGAGAGGTGCTTCCCAGGAGCGCGAGCGCCTGCTTGTCAGACGACGCGGCCAGAATACCGTCAGGCTTCTGCGCCAAGAGCAGCTTCACACCTTCGGCAGTGGGATTCTCCACTGGACTCGCCGTGCTCTCCTTGCGTTGTCGTCGGGCGTCCTGACCGCGGTCAGCTTCCGACTCTGATAACGCGGGCGCTTGAGGTCAAAGGTGTCACCAGCCGACCTCGCGCGATCTGAATCCGGTACATATCGTGAACTGGTGGTTAAGGAATCTGAGTGGTGTGCTTCGAACTGCGCGCCCGCGGGTTCGCGCTAGCCTGGATTAGTGCCCCGTCGTCGTAAGGCGGCGCTTTGTGTTTCCTCAGCCCGAAAGGGGGTGGGGTGGTACGCCAACGTGCGGCGAAGCTGGCGCAAAGGACTCGCAAAGTATCAGTTGCATAACCCGGCACGGGAGTGCATCCAATTGTGTATGCGCGATTCACTGACCCTTCTCGCTTCCCTCGGAATTCTCCTTACAGCCTCTGCGGCTCATGCCGCCCCCGTGTGCACCGAGGGCGACGGTCAAGTCCCTATCCCTACACAACAAGCGATGGACTGCGCAGCGGACGGCATGCGGTGTTGGTACTGGGAGCCGCCAAGCCTCGATCCCAACACCAAGTACCCGCTGGTTATTTTCCTGCATGGCGCAGGCGGCACGGGCACCGATGACTCGTTCGCGTTCCTTCAGGGTTGGAGTTGTCCTTTCGAAGCGTTGTTCGAGCCCGCCAATCGTTCGGCCTTCCCAGCCTTTATCATGACCCCACGGACGGTGAACTCCGACAACGATTACAGCCAGAACCAGAACTCAGCAGCCTGGGCCGTTTGGGATTGGGCCAACAAGGAGTCTTACGACGTGAACACGCTGGCGGAGTCATCCTCAGCGATCTCATCGATCAAGATGTTGAAGGCGCTCCAGGTGAAGTACCCCAACATCGATCCTGAACGAATCTACGTCACCGGGATTTCCATGGGTGGTTACGGCACGTGGGATTTCATCAGCCGCCACGCGGACATCTTCGCCGCCGGTGCCCCTTCTGATGGCGGAGGTTCCCCGCAGGCCGCCCCACTTCTCAGAAACATGGCCATTTGGTCGAACCACAATATCAACGACGAGGTCCCGTACGACAGCGACAAGGCCATGTTCTCTGCCGTAGCGCGCGCTGGCGGTCGACCTTACTTCACGGAAGGCATTCTGGGTGGCCACTACGAGGGCATGCAAAGGCTCGGTCAGCTCGACTACTTGCCTTGGTTGTTCGCGCAGCGTCGAGGTGTTCCCAGCCGCCCCAACCCCTTGCTCACCATGTCCCCGGAGGGCGGGCCGCACCCCTCAGGTCAATTGACGATCACCATTCAGGGAGCAGGCGCGGGCGAGATCCGCTACACCACTGACGGCAGCATCCCCAGCACCCTGCAGGACGTGGGGACGCTCTACGCCGGGCCATTCACGATCGACACGAGCGCGATCGTGATCGCTGCCGCGCAATCCGGTGATGGCCCCAAAGGGATCACCATGTTCCACTCCCAGCCGTACAAGCTGGGCGACGCTCCGTTGCCACCTGGTGCAGACCTCGTGCCGTTCACTCCGCCGGCTGGTTCCGGGGGGGCGCCGAACGGTTCGGGGGGTGCCGCCAACAGCGGCGGTTCTACGCAAGGCGCCGGTGGCAGCGCCGTCGCGGTCGGCACCGGTAGCGCTTCAGCAGTGAGCTCGGGGGGTACCAAATCGGGAGGCAACGCAGCCCTCCCGGGAACCGGTGGAGCCACTAACAGTTCAACCGTACCGAGCCCGGGAGCGCCGGGTGCGACCGGAACGTCAGGGACTGCGCCGAAGGGTCGCGTGAACAGCGGCGGGGGCTGTGCGATGGCAACGCCGGGGCCGCTCGGTGCCTCGGGTTCGACTGCTCTCGCCCTAGTGCTGCTGGCGTTGGGTCTTGGAAGGTACCGGCGGCGAGGGGTCTAGTATCCAGCAATCAAGTCCGGATCAGCCGAGAATCTGAGCTTGTCGGTCAAGGAAGTATCGCTAAGCCGACGCCCACGCTGAGCCAGTTGATGTCGTACGTCAGGTCGTGTTGACTCGAAGCACTCGGACCCTCCGCCGATTCGTAGCGCAGGGTGTGATAAACGCTCTGGGTGGCCCACTCGGCCTCGAAGAAGAAGCCTGCACTTGGCATGATCCGGAAGAGGCCTCCGCAGCCGACTCCGAACCTAAAACCGCCCCCATTATTTATGCGCTCCCTCACGCGGGTGCGTGGCGCCCCTGAGACAAGGCTCCAGGTGAAAGAAGCCGGGAGCGAGAGGAAGAAGGAGCCTGCGCCACGGCCGTTGCCTACTGTCCAGTTGAGTGTCGGCGCGAGGCCAAGATCCCAGAGGTACCGGAGCAGAGCATAAGACATTCGAAGTGCCAAATCGATCGGAAGGGAGGAGCAGAAGCAAGAGCAGTCCACCTAGCCGACGACGCTCTACACCCTCCGAACCACGTCACCGAGGCTCAAGGAGCGGTGAACCCGACTCAATTGAGGGCCAAGAGCCCACGTTTTGCAGGCACCGATAGATCTCCGCACTGAGAGGTGCTCACTTTCAACAAAGCAAGCACCCCGAGGGCAACAAGAGCCGGGCGTCAGACCCTCAACAGAACCCAAACCTCAGTTGCCCGAACGAAACCGGTGGTGGCGTCGGAGGCGGCTGAGGAGCAAGCCCAAGCTTAGCGAGCAGCGCGGTGGCAGCTTGTTCGGTGGTGGCGGCTTCGAGCCAGCGCAGTGCAATAAGGACAAGCGGCGTGTTTTCTCGGACTCAGGCGGGCTTCCGCCGGGCTGGCTGACGACTGGATGTTACTTCAAAGCGGGGGCTTACAATCAGAACAATACCGGTTCGGAGGTAGACGACTGAGCTTGCGTCGGCGACTCCAAAGGCCGAGCGCAAGAACGCCGAAGAGCCCGAAGACGGCTGGATCCAAAGGACGGCGGCCGCTTGCAGAACAGCCCCCCGAAACGCGGCGCGGCGGCGGGATCTCAACGGCGGCGTTGTACTTGGCCGTGGCGGATAAGATCATCGCAGAATTATCTTCGAGAACCAGGCCAACCCCCGACTCACCCTGGCGCAAGATGCGCTGATTCGCAGGCGTTTCGCTCAAGGCGACTGGCCAGCTTCCAACCTCACTCGGCCCACCGCGCACGACGCCGCCCTTCGGAAGCTCGATGCGCCAGGGTGCTTCCAACTGAAAGTAGCCGGGCCCGCATTCTATGATGCGCTCGGCCGTGTGGCGGTTGTTCACCGGCGCTAGGTCTCGGTTGAAGGCAAAGAGCGGGTCCACTGTCATCTCGGCAGCAGAAAGCGTGCTGTAGAGGCGTGTGATTTGTGGGTGAGCATCCACCAACGTTTGCACCAACCGCATGGGCTGAATCATGTCCGCTTCGAGCGCTGCGAGAAACGCAGCCCTATCGATCGTCGTTCCGCAGAATGTGCAGCTCCTTAAGTCGGTCTGGACACCGGCTGGCACGCTGACGTGCGTCTTGACCACATCCCAAAACCCGTCCATTCCGCTATATTGGTTGCGCGCACTGTAGAAAAGTTCGTCCGAGGTGGGGGCCGGCTGCTGCCGAAATGCCTGCCAATTGCCTTCTTCAGAACCGGTCCAGATGACCTCCCTAAGATTGACCGTAGGTTGGGCATATTCGGTGACGAAGCCCTGTCCGCCGGCATCGTTAGCCGCTGCTGTGACCACGTCGTTGTAGTTCAAAGAGGCATTGAACCAGTTGATGCGGGCTTCGTTCAGCTCCAGAGCGTTGTAGTTCTGGGGGATAGCCTGGGCGTCTCCGAGCACCCACGGGCGCGATAATCGATGAGGTGCAAAACGTTCCCGAACTCCTCTCCTACCTCCAAGCCGAGGTTGACGAACGGCCCACAGCCGGGCGGTTCGTGCTCACAGGTTCACAGCACTTTGCGATTGCAGCGAATGTGTCTCAGTCACTGGCGGGACGGGTCGGGCTCGCGGAATTGATGCCGCTTTCAGTATCTGAGCTGGCTCAAGCAGGCTCATTGGGCGATGTGTGGACCACTGTTTGGAAGGGCGGCTACCCGGCGCTCTTTGACCGACACTTGTCGCCCGATGATTGGTTTTCGGGCTATGTGGCCACCTATGTTGAACGCGACGTTCGACAGATCTTGAATGTCAGCAACTTGGTCGCTTTCGAAACCTTCTTGTCGTTGTCGGCAGCTCGCACGGCCGCCCTCTTGGATCACAGTCAAATCGCGTCGGACGTGGGCGTATCCCAGCCCACCGCGCGGTTATGGTTTACGGTTCTTGAGGCGAGCTATGTGGCGTTTCGTCTGCCTCCTTTTTTCCGCAATGTCGGCAAACGCCTCGTCAAAACGCCAAAGTTGCACTTCGTCGATTCCGGCCTGCTCTGTTACTTGTTGCGCATTCGTTCACCCGAACAGCTTCGGCTGCACCCCTTGCGTGGCGCGATATTCGAATCCTGGGTGGTTTCAGAGGTGGCCAAGGCCTATCGAAACGCTGGCGAAAGATCAGATCTCACCTTCTTCCGCGATCGTCATGGCCTGGAAGTTGATCTCGTTTGCGACTTTGGTTTGCAGCGAACCGCCCTCGAAGTGAAATCATCAGAGACGGTAGCCTCCGATGGTTACAAAAGTCTGCTCGCCTTTGCGGACCTTTGCGGCCGCGCTGATGACAGCGTAAAAACTGACACCTGCTTGGTCTACACGGGTAACGAAACCCGCAAGCAGGGATCGGTCACCATCCTGCCGTGGCAGAGCGTTGGCGATTTCCCCTGGGCGGGTCTGGCTGAGTATTCCGAAGCATTCGAGCACCCAATCCGAAACTATTCGAGCAGCGATTCCGAAGGATTCGAGCGGGGTCGGAGCGGAGCGACGAGTGAGTTAGGGGGTTAGGAGTTTTTGGACTGATCCTTGATGGTTTTGGAGGCGCGGAGGGAGGGAC
>JBBSBI010000201.1:0-9377 GCA_038251425.1 Polyangiales bacterium | reverse complement strand
GCCACGAAGTACGTGGCGTCAATCGCCAAGCTGTGACTTGCGTGGGGCGCTAACAGTCGGGCGCGAGGCTCCCCCTTTCGATAGTTTTGAGCTTTCAGCGCTGTGCCGAGGCCCTCAGGGACGCAAATAGTCCCACCCCTAACATTGCCTCCTCTGGTACACCTGCTAGCACCGCGTGATGGGTTCAATGAATCGGAAATTGCGCAAAGGCCGAGAGGGTGGTCAAAGGGGTCTAAAGCTTGGGGTTGCGGACGCCATTACCGAATTGCGTCGCTTGGTCAGCGAGGCGGCGGACCTCGGTGCGGTCGAGGATTTCTTTCACGATGTCTTGGTGCCAAGGGATGACTTTCTCGCCCTCGGAGAGACAGCACAGCACCCGCTACTCATTACGTTCGTGCGGGAGCTCGTTCGAATCACGCTCTCGGAGCAGCCATTGGCCGACAACATCCTCCACCACATCAAGGAGCACAGCTTCTGGCATGGTTGCTTTGCGCCAACAGGTGCCGTGGTAGTGGGCGTCGTCTACTTTGAGGACATCAACCGCGGCGTCATCATGGCGGATAACCTAGTATCGCACCGAAGTCACCAGCTCCGCTTTTCGATGCCTCCCGGCGTCACCGACCCGCAAAAGCTCGAGAACCTCACGCTCGACGGCATGTCGCGGCGCGGGCCCGAAGGGCCTAGCAACTAGGTTGTGGCACCCGCGGGCAGGGGCATACGAGCAGAGTTTATTCGCCTCGCCGTGCGACGAGCTGTGGACTTGGCGTTAGATCGCGATACCGAGGCGTGGTACCGCGCGCATCCGTTGCCAAAAGGTGTTGCCGCCGCTGATCTAGTGGGTTGGGACCCTGAGAATCGCTTGGCGAAGTCAGCGTTATCGCCGAAAAAGCTTCAGCCTGCTCGTGGCGTGAAGAAGCGCGTCGCGTGAAGCAGTTTGATATCTGGTGGGTATAGGAGCGCTCGCGTCCAGTCGACACGTCGAGGTCAAGCGAGCGCTCGGTCATGTTCTTCACTGGCCGGAGCTGTCCGGCTTGTAGAGCTGCCGCGTGCGTGACAACTCCAAGCTTTCGTGTATCTTTTGGAAATGCTCCCCGCAGCTTTCAGCGCGCACCGTTTTCCCTTGGTGACGCCAGAGGGAATGCCATGAAAAGGCTCGAAGCGTGGGGAAAAGCGGCGACGCAGGTATTTGAGGACCCCATCGCCGGGGGCCGGCGTATCCACACCAAGTGCGCGTTCCTTTCGACCAACGTGATCGACGCGCCGGAGGGTTGGCAGATTGGGCGCCACACTCACGACTTCTTTGAACTCGTACACCCTCTCACGGGAAACTATTCGTGCAAGCTAAACAACGTGTCCCTGACGCTGACGCCGGGACAGACGCTGATGGTGCGGCCTGGGGATGTGCACGAGGATACAACCCCCGCGTCTTGCAGTTTTGTGGCCATCAAGTTCGTGCTGCTCGGCCTCCGCCGCTCATCTGAGCAGGTGGAACTGTTTGGTAAGGGGACGCTTCCTTCAGAGCTGATCTTTAGCGATACGGCTAAGTTGATTGCGGCCTATCAAGAACGAGCTGCCAAGGCGGTGGAGAAGCCGAATTCAGTGACGCCGTTCCTGCTTGATTCGTGGACGATCACACTTTTCTGGGAGCTTCTGCAAGCGCTGCCGCGGCCGGTGTTCTCGACGGCTGTCGCGGAGGCCAGGCGCATGAACAACGTGGAAGATCGCCTCTTGGAGCTGTTCCAACGACGCATTGACCAGCACCTCTCGGTAGAACAAATGGCGCACCATCTGGGCATGAGCGTCTCATCGCTCGAGCGTGCTTGTCGCAAGGAGCTCCACGTATCGGCCGCCCGAGCTTTCACTCGCTTCAAGATGGAAGAGGCCTTGGATTTGCTCAAGTCCACACGCACGCCGCTTCGAGTGATCAGCGAAGGATTGGGCTTTCAGAATGCAAACCACTTCTCGACGGTTTTCAGCCGCTACTTCGGCAAGCCGCCGAGCAGCTTTCGTGAGCCATCAGACGTCTCTTTTTGAGAGAGCCCGCGCTGAGCAGATTCGAGAGCGGCTAAGACCCAAAATCCGCGCAAATCAGGACGGTGCCTGAGCAGTTCCGACAGCCACTTTGGCAGAACCAGAGATCCCAAAGTCTTAGTGAGGTCCTTAGACTTCAAGTGTAGGTTCTTGAGAAAAGGGCCACCTTCTGCCGTTGGCTGCGCCACCCCTGCGTGTCGCCGGCGCGTTCTTGTGCGTCATTCCTGTTTGTTTCGAAAGGATTCTCATGTCGAGATCATCTCATCGCTCGTTCAACGCTAGGTTTCCTCTGGCTCTTTGCCTGCTCAGCGTTACAGCAGGTTGCACCACAACTGCGGGCGGGGACCACCGCGGAAACACCAGTTCAGCACCCACAAACTCAGATCAGGCGGGTCCGAATGGGACAGGTCCGAATGGGACAGGGACGGGCGTAGGTGGCGGCACCGGAGTGGCAGCTGTAGCCATGGGTGCGGGCGGAAGTGGGACGGTGATCGCTGTGCCCCCTGGGGCGGTGGTTGGCCCCACCATGCTCCGCAGGCTCACCAACATTGAGTACAAAAACACCGTCCAATCGCTGCTCAGCTTACCCAACAACCCAACCGAACCGCTCCAAACGGATGCTCTTACCAGAGGGTTCGATAACTTTGCGGCAACGCTCACGGTGCCTCCGGCGTTAGCTAAACAGTACTGGGATCTTTCGGCACAAGAAGCCGCAAATGCCTTCGTTGTCCCCGCGTGTGCGGCATCCGAGATGGAACCTCAATGTGCCAGTGCCTTTGTGGGTACGTTCGGTAAACGTGCGTTTAGGCGTCCGCTCTCGCCCGATGAACAGAACGCATACGAAGCGCTGTATGCGGACCAACGAACGCGCGCTGACTACGCAGGCGGCATCCGGCAGGTGGTGCAGACAATGCTGCAGTCGCCGTATCTCCTCTATCGTTTCGAGCTTGGAACGGCTGGATCTGACCGTGCGCTCACTCCTCACGAAGTTGCAACCCAGCTTTCCTACCTGGTCACCGCTACTACGCCAGATGACGCCTTACTAACGGCAGCCGACGCCAATGCACTGCTAACGCCTGCGCAGATCGAGCAACAAGCTCGGCGCCTATTGAGCCAACCGGCGAGTAAGCCGAACCTTCAGCGCTTCGTTCTGAGTTTCGCCGATACGTTGAATCTCGATAATCTAGCCAAGGATGCAACGGAGTATCCGCTGTTCACGCCGGAACTACGAACTCAGGTGCAAGCCGAAACGGCTCGCTTCATCGACGCCATTCTTTGGGAAGGCGATGGCAGCTTTTCGTCGCTCCTTTCGGCGCCTTTTTCATTCATCAACGGCAAGCTCGCCTCGTTTTATGGAGTCACCGACCCAGGCCAGGGCGATACCTTGATCAAGACGAGCTTGAATCCCCTGGAGCGACAAGGCCTCCTCACTCAAGCTTCTGTGCTCGCCGCCCACTCCAAGCCCGGCGAGTCAGGTCCCGTCATGCGCGGCAAGTTCGTGCGGGTGGGCCTGCTTTGCCAGAACCTGCCCGCGCCCCCTCCGAATGTGCCCCAGGTTCAGCCGCCCCAGCCCGGTCTGACAACACGCGAGCGGTTCGCTCAGCACTCGGCGGATCCAGCTTGTGCGGGCTGCCACACGCTGATCGATCCTTTGGGGTTTGGGCTTGAGAACTACGACGGCATTGGGCAATTCCGTTCGACGGAAAGCGGCAAACCCGTAGACGCCTCTGGCAGTGTCTCGGGCACCGTCGACATTGATGGCCCCTTCACGGGTGGCGTGGAGCTCTCAACGAAGCTCGCCGTTAGTCTTGAAGCGAAGCAGTGCATCACTGAGAAGGCCTACAGTTGGGCATTCGGTCGCGCCGTGTTGGATGCTGAGCGTCCAGTGGTGAGCGCTATCGCTACGCCGCTCGTGGCCACCGGTCTTGATCTGCGCGAAGTGATGGTTGCGATCGCAAAAGCTGACAACTTCCGCTTCCGGTCTTTTCACTAAGAAGTTCTAAGTCATCTGAAACACAAAGGAACTCAACCCATGTCTCGATCCTTGATCAAGCGCCGTTCTCTCCTCCAGCAACTCGGTGCGGCCGCCTTCTTGGCGACGCCAGTCTTTCGTTCGGCTATTGTCGAGGCCCAAGCCAAAGTGCCTCTTCGATATGTTGCTGTTCATCTCCCGAGCGGCGTCAGCATGCTAAATCGCAACGGCGATCTTTCTGTCAAAGGTTCGAGTTGGGACTACGATCACTATTTGGGCGGGCTCAAGGACATTCAATCCGACGTCGTTATCTTCAACAACCTCGGAATGCCCACGGGCAATGTTGTGAGCTCCTATACCGAGCTTGAGGGCCACGGAGGTGGCATGCGCACCATGTTCACGGGTGACACGAATCAACGATCTGGAGAGGTGCCTGGCGCTGGGAGCCAGTACGGCACCATCAACTCGATCGACCAGCTGCTGGCGAACGCCTTTGGCTCGAACACCAAGTTTGGCTCGCTCCAGCTCGGCGCGATCACGCAAACGAACAGTAACCCAGAGGGCCGCCGTTGCCTTTTCAAAAATGGCACCGCGCTCGAGCCGGTGGAGGATCCGAACGCCACCTTCGCGCGGCTGTTCCCCGGTGCAACGACGCCCGCCGCTTCTTCCGGAACGATGAACGCTGACCCGAAAGCCACGGCCGAGCTCGTCGCTCTCCACGACGCGGGAAAGAGCCGCCTGGATCAATTGAAAGCTGAAATTCTGGCGATCAAAGCCATCGCCGGCACTGACGAACAGTCCAAGCTCGATCTCCACCTCACCTCACTCCGTGAGCTTGAGAACTCGTTGCCGCAGGTTGGGGCGGGCACTGGCCCCATTTTCCAAGGCGTTACTTGCGCGCCGCCTAATATCGGCAATCAAGGCGCATCCAATAATGGAAACTCTTCCGATGACATTCAGGAGCTTGGCCCGGCGATGCTGGAACTCATGTATCAGGCGATCAACTGCGATCTCACCCGGATTGCCACTTTTCAATGGATGTCGACAGGCGCCAACAACATCTTTCCGTTTCTCAACGTCAACGAAAGCCATCATGGCCTTGAGCACAGCTGGCAAGACGACGATCAGCTCAAAGCGAGCTACGACCGCATCCAGACCTGGCTGATGTTGCAGACCTCAACCTTTATCAAGCGCCTCAAGTCGACCCCAGAGGGCAATGGCAGCGTGCTTGACAACACGGTTGTTTTCGTCGCCTCCGAAATGTGGGGCGGCCACCAGCATGACGAGTTCATCGCCCTCGTCGCCGGGAAAGCCGGCGGCGCCATCAATCCAGGCCGTACGCTGGACGCTCAGGGACGCCCCCACAATGATCTATTGCTAAGCCTGGTCAACATGATGGGCCTCAACGTAACCGCCGTCGGTGATCCCAAATATGTGACAGGGCCCTTGAACCTTGGCTAAGTAAGATCAAGGTCACCGCCTCGCAGCTCCGCGAGACGGTCTTCAAGGAAACGCCGTTCCACGTCGCTTCCAACCCAGGCCACCGCTTGCCGGTAGGCTTGTTCTGCGTCGACGGTTCTCCCTAGGCGTCGAAGCAAATCTCCGCGTGCCGCAGGCAAAAGATGGTAGCCGTTGAGCGCGCCACTCAACTCTAGCTGATCCAAAAGACGCAAGCCTTCTTCTGGCCCAAACGCCATCGCCACCGCGACCGCGTGGTTCAGCATGACGACAGGCGATGGGCTAAGGACGAACAGGCGCGCATAAAGCGCGACAATTTGTTGCCAGTCTGTATCGGCTGCCGTTGGCGCTTGGGCATGAATCGCGGCAATGGCGGCTTGAACCGCGAAGGCATCAGCCTGGCCCGTCGCGAGCGCTTTGCCCAAATGGTGAAGCCCTTCTTCAATCTGTTCTTTGTCCCACAGCTTTCGATCCTGTTGCGCCAGCACAATGAGGGAACCCTCTCGGCTGATGCGCGCTTTGCGCCGTGAATGATGCAACAAGATCAACGCCAGCAGACCGTGCGGCGCCGTTTGCTCGGGCTCGCGTTCGCACAGCAGCCTTCCTAACCGCAAGGCTTCATCGCACACCGAGAGTCGGATCAATTCCTCTCCAGAAGTGGCCGCATAGGCTTCGTTGAAGATCAGATAAATCACGGTCATGACAGCGGCCATGCGCTCGGGCAGTTCGCTCTCTTCGGGCACCCGATAGGGGATGCGTGCTTTTCGAATCTTTTGTTTGGCGCGCACCAATCGCTGCGCCATTGTCTCGGTGGGAATCAAAAAAGCGCGAGCAATTTGTTCCGTTGATAGTCCTCCCAGCGTGCGCAACGTCAGCGCCACCTGCGTTTCGAGGGCCAGGGCAGGGTGGCAGCACGTGAACATGAGCCGCAGTTGATCGTCGTCGAAACCCAGCTCGTCACCCTTGTCCATTGGGAGATTGAAGATGTCGCTCTCGGGCGCCATGAACGAGCGCAGTTCATCTTGCTTGCGGAGTGCTGTCGCGCCCCGACGGATCTCATCGATCGCCTTATTGCGCGCCGTGCGAATCAACCACGCTCGAGGATTTTCCGGAACGCCTTCCTCGGGCCACTGAAGCAGAGCACATTCCCAAGCGGCGGCCGCTCCGTCTTCGGCAACATCGAAATCTCCCAAAACACGGATGAGCGTCGCCAAGGTCGACGCGCGCTCATCCGCGCAGATCCGTTCTATGATTGCCCTTGTGTTCTCCATAAGCTGCGCACCAAGGCGAGCCTGTTTGGCGCTCAAGCTGTTCGAGGCTTGGGGCGGGGGTAATCGGGCGGCAAAACCATGACCGGGCGCACTTCAATCGAGCCCACTTGCGCGCCAGGAACGCGAGCGGCCAGTTTGATGGCTTCGTCGAGATCAGCGGCCTCCACCAAGTAGTAACCGCCCAGTTGTTCTTTGGTCTCAGCGAAGGGGCCGTCCGTCGTCAGAGTGCGGCCTTCCCGCACGCGAACCGTGGTCGCGGTTGAAGAAGGCTGTAGCGCGTCTCCCGCCCGCATATGCCCGCTGTTGATGATACCTGCAGTGTATTCGCCGTAAGCCTTGAACATCGCGTTCCGGTCGGCCTCCGTGGCAGTGTTCATCGCAGATTCGTTCCCGTAGATCATCAGTAGGTATTGCATGTTATTGCTCCTGGTATTGGGGGCGCCCGTTTGCGTCCTACCCCAAGTCGTTCGGGAGTGGGCAGGATCGACAGCCCAGCGCAAAAAACTGATTGTTTTGTGCGACGCTGCGCCGCCAGAAAGGGACTGCCCTCGGGCAGATCCGGCAGCTCAGGTGTTTTCGGGCCGCCCACGTCGATCACGTGGTCTAGCAACCTACTCGCGCATCAACGCAATCTTGTCACCGTCGACTCGCCAGAGGGCGGTCTTCGTTTTCACAAAAATCATCTTGTGCCACAGGAGGCTGGTAAACACATGCGTTTCGAGCGGCCAATCCGTCACTAAATGGGAAACCACGAGCGCTACAGGGGTGTGGCCTTCTGGGTCCCGCAGCGGAACCTCCAGCACCGAATTCGAGAGCGGCTTCAGATAGGTCGGCGTGTTGGCACCCCACGGAACCAGCGCCCGAAAATGCTGCCCGAAAACCACCATGTGCGGCGCGTTCGTGCCAGCCAATAGGTAAACAAGGACGCCCTTTTCACCCAAAGCGTCTCCCGGAATGATCACGGGATTCAACGGCTGCCTGACCTGCGGTAAAGCTGCAATGGCGGCCTGTCGTGCCCGAATCAGCCCGAGGAGCCCCGGTTTCACTTCGGCAGGAGGCTCCAAGGCGCGAAGCTCCGGCTCACCCTCAAACTTCACATGAACCTCGTAAGCAATGAGCGGTGGTTCGTCATGGGTGAAGAACCTCACCGTGAAAGACGGAAGCGACTTGCCGTGCTCATCGCCATCTTGCAACGTTAGGTAACCGCCCGTGACACCCCTCTCCTGAAAGTTGGGAACCTTTGCCAGTAACGCATCGGTGCCAAGCGCCGAAGCTTTGTCGAGCACGTAAAGTTGGCGCCCAATCGCTTCCGACTGACGAACGTGAATCGCCATTTCGGGCGGGATCGGAAGGTCCTGTGGTTCTCGTGAGTTGGTGGTTTGGCCGGAGTGCTTGGTCGCTCCCGGCGGAGATGCCACGGCACAGCCGACGCTCATCGCTAGGGCTAGCGCCGCCAGCCTTAAGGGCCTTTTGCGATTGTGGAACTCCCTCCCGCACGAAGCTTTCACCACCACAATATACACATCCCCAGGGAGCCAGGGAAAGCCGCTAACGCCACCCACCCCGCGCTCGCATGATTCGGGTGGCGATGCCTATTGGCCTTACCGCTTCTCAATTTGCGACCGCGACGCTGACCACGTCCATCTGAATGAACTGGCCTTGCCAGGCCGCCGGAGCCGGTGGCACACCGGGAACAATGTAGGGCGTGTCGCAGCCCTGCATGTCGCAGTTAGCGAGCGATATGCAGTTGCTGTCGCCTGAGTAGAGTCTCACGCTGGCGCCAGCATCAATGCGGACGGTGGTCATCTGGTCGATCGGGAAGACGAAATGGCCCTCACCAAGGCCATCGTCATCATTGAAGTAAAGAATCTGAGGCGGCGCTGAGATTTCCATGGAATAGACGTTGTAATTGGTGGCGACCGGAGTGCCGCCAATGTAGAGGTGTCCGCCGGCACTCGTACCTCCCGAGTGCAGCTTAGGCTCCACAACCCCACGAAATCTCAGGCTAACATCATAGCTCATGCCCTGCGTACCGCCGAAGGTCAGCATCTTATCTAGCATCGTGTAGCCATTCGCTGGGCAACTCGTCATTCCCGGCGGAAAATTATCGCATTCATCGCTGCCACCGACCGATGGACACGTGACCTCCCAGCGTTGGCCTTGAAGCACAGCAGCGACACCGGGATCCCCGCTCGGGGCGCCACCCGAGCTGCTTGCATCGCCGCCACTCGTGCTACCGCCGCTGGTCGTAGTTGCGGCGCCACCCGACTGAGCTCCTCCAGCCGCGGACGACACACTGCCTCCGCTGCTCAGCGATCCGCCGCTATTCTTAACTCCGCCAGCCGCAGACACCCCTCCACCCAATCCGGCCTTGGAGCCCCCGGTCGCTCCCGTTGTTCCGCCACTTCCAAGTGCGGCGGTCCCACCCGAGGCTGATTGAACCTGCGCAGAGCGGTCCGGGCTCGTGCTGCAACCGATAACGCCAACCAAAGCGATCCATTCGATCCGAATAAGGTGCACAGAAACGTCCTTTTTGAGCGTTGAATGCTCACAAGTGAACGGGCGACAGCCGCACGTTTTCAGTTACCAGCAGGGTGATTCACGGACCGCAAATTGCCAATGTGTACGTCGGACTTAAGCTTGGT
>JBBSBI010000200.1:0-9390 GCA_038251425.1 Polyangiales bacterium | reverse complement strand
GCCAAGATTCACTATCACCTTGAAGCCTGCAGCGGCGACGTCGCTCACCTCGGGCGCGGTCGGCTGGCCTCCTGTTGCCAACAGGTTTCCGACAGTCAAAAAGTTCTTGATGTCTTCGATGGCCATCCCGCTCAGGTACGGCGAACGTACCGGCGTTCAGCGGCAAACGCCAGAGGGAGCCTGTAAGGGCGATCGAGCGTGCTCGACTGTTGCAAACTTGGTGGGTGGCCCTATGCCCGCCCATGCTGCCCTACCACAGCAATAAAAATGGGAGCAGCACATAAGACGGCAGCGCCACGAGTGCCCCAACCTTGTTGATGGTGGAGGCCGTGCGGTGTCTACCAAGTGCGTTGGCAAGGGGCCCGAGGAAGAAGGCCCACGTTGCGAAGATCACTCCCCATGAGATCAACGATCGCACCACGCCTTCTTGTGCAATGTGGTGCCAAACTGCCGCTAGAGCGATGAGCTGGACGGCACCCGCGGTGCCACCTGTGTGGACCACGCGCCATAAAGCGAATGCCTGAGGGTCGTCGCGGTGGCGGTACTGAACGAATCCAAGCAACGCAGCGACGGATAGAAGCACGATTCCAAAGTTGAGGAGAAGGCAGTCAAATCCCATCCATCGACAGTACTCATGACTGGGCCTCCTGCTCTTCAGAACTCCGTCACAGTGCTGTCAGGGCGGCGTAGCGGCTTCAGAGCCAAACGCTAGGCTTTTGCCCTTCCTGCCGCCTTGAGCTTCGGTGACGTGGTTTGCAGAATTCAGATCGTCATCGGGTATCGGGCCCGCTCTTGCCTCTGCTCCTCCTTCCGAAGGATTGGGGGTTGATCGGCTTATGCTCACGCCGCTGCCTTATCAGCCGTTGAGAGCTACCGTGCGTTGATGCGCATGCGTAGCTCAGCGCTCGGCTCGCCGCGCCAGCCCGTATTCCCGGCTCTTCTTCGCGGGATCCATTCACTGGCCAGATTCGCCCGGCGGGCGCTAGCCGCCCGGCGAACACTTCCGTCTTCCCGTTCAAGCAGGATCCGTTCACGGGCGCGTACAAGAAGCTGTAAACTCAAACTCATGCAGGCCGAGCCGCGCCTCATTCACCCGGAGCGGTGTCACCCCACGTGCCGGTGCCACGCAAGTGCGGTGATTGTTGCGATTCGGTCCAACCGATCAACACGCCGCGCCAAATCCAGCCAGAATCGACGCGAAATTCGAGCAAACGTTCGGCGCCTTCGAAGCTCTCGACCGCCGGACCCTCCCAAATCACTCGCGCTGTGCCGGTGACCGACAACACCGCACCCGACTTGAAATCGAGCGCCAGAAAGCCTGCGCGCGGGTTCACCTCGAGGTTACCGAAGGTGTTGAACATGAAGTTGCCAGCGAAATCCGGCAGCGTGAGCGTCGTCGCGCCGTCGACAACCTGGCTGCGAATGAAGCCGGGCCGTCCGCCGCGATGCGATACATCGATGCCCTCGGCGCCGCCACGCTGCGCGTCGCGTGAGCCGGTGGCGATGAACGCGGTGTCGGTGCGCGCGAGCATCGGCATTGCCTGCGCCGAGAGCACGGCGCTTTCCGCGCTCGGCAACATGCGCGCTTCGGGCGCCATGAAAGTACCGGCGCGCGACTGAATGTACTGTTTGCAGTTGCCGAAGCTCTGCTCAACCGAAAGCTCGAACCCACCGTTGGCGACTCGAGCAACGCGCCCGTTGGCTCGATTGCGCCGGCGAGTGACGAGCTCGATGCCGAGCAGTCCGAGAGGAGCGCCCGCGAGCAGATTGGATGCCAACGGATCGCGCGGCAGCGGCGCGGCTAGGATGAGCAAGCTGCGCGGCGTCGGCGCGCGCACGAAGCCGGGTTCCCCGATCAGCAAAGACGCCCACAATACCCCGCTAGGGCCCGCGCTCCCGAGCGCCAAAAACGGTAAATCTTCGAAGAATTCGCGGTGTTCGTCGGGCATGAAGTCGCGCATGATGTTGCGCCCCATGTGCTCGACCCGCTCGCGCACGCCTACCCGCTCTTGGACGCGCTGTTCGCCGTCGTGAAACGGCGATTCCTCGCGCGCCCAGCCGATCGGCTTGCGCAAGCGCGGCAGCTGGCTGGCCATGCTCAGCCCTTGGGCGTCGCGAGCATCGGCATGAAACCTGGCAGTACCTCGATACGACCCAGCCACGCGCGCAACGCCGGGTACGGCTCGAGCGAGATATCGCCCTCTGGTGCGCGCGCTACGTAGGCGTAACAGGCGACATCGGCGAAAGTCGGCGTCGCGCCCACCAAGTAGTCTCGCTCGCTCAACGCGGTCTCCAGCGTGTCGAACAATTGCTTGGCCACCGTGACAGCGCGCTCGTAGTCGAGCTTGGCGCCTAGCAGCCGCACGACCCGCGCCGCCGCCGGCCCGGAAGCGAGCGGCCCCGCCGCCACCGAGAACCAGCGCTGCACCGCGGCTTTGCCCTGCGCTGTGCGGGGCCAGAACCGACCGGCCTCGTCGTAGCGCTCGCCGAGGTAAACGAGGATCGCGCAGCTGTCGGCGAGCGTGACGTCCCCGTCTTCGATCACCGGCACTTGGCCAAAGGCGTTCCTGGCCAAAAACTCGGGCTGCTTGTGAGCGCCCTTCATCAAGTCCACGTGGACCAGCTCGTAGGGCAAGCCGAGCAGCGAAAGCCCCAGCTCCACGCGGTGACTGTGGCCGGAAATCGGGTGGCGAAACAAGCGAATCGGCTGATTGGGCTTCATGACCAGCATCGTGCTACCCCCCGCAGCTGACAACAATCCGTTAGATTGACAAGTTACTATTCCTCTTTCAGAAACAATCCATGGACCGCTTTACGCTGATGCAGACGTTCGTGGCCGTAGCCGAGGAAGAAGGATTCGCGCCCGCTGCGCGTCGGCTCGGCGTGTCCCCGCCGGTCGTCACGCGCGCGGTCTTGGCATTGGAAGAGCACTTGGGAGCGCGCTTGCTCGAGCGCACGACGCGCAAGGTGCGCGTGACCGAGACCGGCTCGCGTTACCTGGCCGACTGCAAGCGACTGCTGGCTGAGGTCGAAGACGTCGAGGCAGCCGTCAGTGGCGCGCACGGAAAGGCGCGCGGCCTGCTTGGCATCACGGCGTCGGTCATGTTTGGGCGGCTGTTCGTGGGGCCAATCCTGGTCGACTTCCTGGCCAAGTACCCGCAAGTCACCGCCCGCGCGCTCTTGGTCGATCAGGTCGTCGACTTGATCGATGAAGGTCTCGACGTCGCCGTGCGGATCGCTCACCTGACCGATTCGACGCTCACCTCAGCCAAGGTCGGCACCGTGCGACGCATCACCTGCGCGGCGCCCAGCTATTTGAAAAAGCACGGCGTGCCCCGGGCGCCACGCGACCTAGCCGACCATACGTGCTTCGTCTTCTCCACTGAGCGCGCGGCGCCGTCCTGGGCTTACCAGAACGCCGGGAGGCCGCTGTCGTTTCGGCCCCGTCCCACGTTGCTTGTCAACAGCTCGGAGGTCGGCATCGAGGCCGCTGTAGCAGGAGCCGGCATCACGCGCGCGCTCTCGTACATGGTCGCCGGCCACGTCCAAGCCGGCCGGCTGCGCATCATTTTGGAAGACTACGAGATCGAACCGATCCCGATCCACGTCGTGTACCGCGAGGGGCGGCGCGCGCCAGCACGCGTGCGCGCGTTCGTCGATTTTGCGGTCGGAAGGCTGCGCGCGGATCCGGCTTTGGGCCTGAAGTTCATGTCTCGACGCGAAGATTGAGACCGAGGCAATTGGGGCGAAGGCTCACCCCCAGTCGCGCCGACGTTACGCGTACATCTCGGCGAGGGAAGCACAGATCGGGTTGTCGACGGACAGCGCGGCTTTGCGGAGCGCCGCCCTGTCGAGCGGGACTCGGTGAAGCTGAATGCTGACGTTGCCCCCGGTGGATTCGATTGTGGCGTATTCGGCGTGGGGCAGGACGGTGGGCGGCCCTCCACCGACGTATTCCTTGAATGGGATGCCAACGCTGCCGGGATTGACCAGTAGGAACCCCCGATGCTGTCGCAGCATCTGGATGTGCGTGTGTCCTCCAGCCATAACCGTCGCCTGCTGTCCCGCTAGCATCGCGTCGAGCACCTCCGGAGCGGTAGTCGCGAGCAGGTCGGCGACGTTTGATTCGGGAGTGCCGTGAAAGAGCAACAGCTCGTTGCGGTCGTCCAACGGGAGCTTCAAGGACCCTTGGAACGAGCGAATGAAGTCGATGGCGTCGCTTGGCAACTCGTCGCGACACCAAGCCACCGCTTCGAGCAAGACCGGTATCCTTGTGTAGTCTGCGACCAGGCTCGGCTCGAACATGAACTCGTCGTGGTTGCCAAGGATGCAGGCGCAGCCAAGCTTCCGCAGCCGTTCGAGAACCGCCAATGGGCGTGGACCCAGCGTCGCCACATCCCCGAGGCAAACGGTCTGATCGGCGCCGCGACGGTGAATGTCGTCAAGGACGGCGTTGAGAGCGAGCTCGTTGCCGTGGATGTCCGAGATGAGCGCCGTTCGCATCGATTGCCTCAGTATGCAGAACCCGTCGGGCAACGGTAAGCCGTTGTGTCCAAAAAGTGACCGCCTGAATTGTCGCACGATTTTTGGAGAAAGGGACGCTGGAAAACAGGTGCGCCTCACCAGGATCAAGTCGAGCTTGAGCATTTCGAACCGTCCGGCCCCACAAGTCGCGATCGCGACGAACGCCACGTCAGCAACCAGTGTGTGACAAAGTTTGAACCGGCCGGCCCGCACCGGCGAAGCAGGCCGAGATCCTGTGAGCGCTAGGGATCACGCTTTACGCTTGTTCTCCACTCGTGCCCGGAACCCTTGATTGGAGCTAAAGTTGACTACAGGCGGCGGAGTAGCTATCGGGATCGCAAGCCAAAAAAAGCCGTACTGCCCTCAGCGGTGGTGTTGCTCAAGGGATCGTCGGAGCTGCTCATCCACCGGAATTATAAGAAATGAACACGGGGCAGCAGGGACGCCGACAGCAATCAAAGAGCCGTCGGAAGAGGGCGGGGGCTGTAAGTTTGGCGCTGTTACTCCTCCTTGTCACGGGACTGCTATTTGTCCCCCGCTTGGGAGCATGGATAGGTTCGGGCAGTTGGGCCAGATCGCGAATTGGACAAAAGGAAGAGGGAAAAATCCTCGCGCCGGTTTCTAAAGTCGCAGATCGAGCCCACGCGGTTCGGAAGGTGCGAGCCCGACTCCTAGGGCGCAACCGAGAAGCTGGCTCTCTGGGTCAGGCGGGGTCTCAGCCTAGGCCTAGCGATGAGGAACTAGGGAAGACGCTCACGCATCCGGTTAACATCAAGAAAGAACTAGAAGCCGGTAACGAGAAGTGGTTGGCGACAGTGGTGAGCCTGGAAGATTTGTTCTTCGCCCGTGAAGCGCGTCTGGAGTGCGCGTCAGAGGTAGAGGGAGAGGTTCGAAATGGGTGTCTGTATTCTCTCGACATGAGTGTTGAACGAACGGGACCCACTCAAGGAGTCATCCGGCTCGCCAATGCGGATGCGAGTGGCAATGACGGCGAGCCGCTGTGTCAGCTGTTTGCAGAGTGCCTGGCATCTGGCCGCTTGGGCCAGAACGTGGCTCTGCCGGAAGGTTCTCAGATGGCGTATGGCTTTAAGCAGCGTATCTTCTCGCCCCTTGCCGACGCCGAGCTCAGCGATCCAATAAAGCTGGCAGAGATGATCGATACAGATCGCGTCTTGCTTGATGAATTGAAGACAAAAATGTCACCGAGCTCCACGAAAGACAAGTACATGTTCCTGACAAACACCATGATCCTGAAAACTGAAGAAGCGCTGCTACACGAAGTGCAGACTGGCAAGCGATCTCAGGCAAAAAAAGCAGTACTGCCCTCTGAGGCGGCACCCGCTGAGTTGCTCACGGGCTCGTCGGATCTGATCATCCAGCCCATCGGACTATAAGAAATGAACGCGGGGCAGCGCCTTCTGCTCGATTTGGCAGTTCGATTGTCTTACTCTCACGCCCAATTGCCCAACGACCACTTCGATGTTCACTTGAAAATCTTCATGGGCTGGTCTGCCTGCACAATGAAGGTCACCGAGGACGACAAACAACGCGCTCAGGTGATCTAGTGCATGTTTCGTGAAGGGAAGACGATTTTGCGAGTAGTAATGATGAAAGCCTCAGTAGGAATTGGTCGCGACTTGGAGCGTACTGTTGGGAGACAAAAAATGGGCGGCAAAAGTCGAAATCATCGCGACCGGTCGCAACTTCCGCCGGCTGGAGACGCAGTTGATTGCCTCCACGCCGCCACTTGCTCGGTGAGTGCATGATCGTCGTCCACCACCTGAACAACTCCCGCTCGGATCGGATCCTCTGGCTGCTCGAGGAGCTCGGCCTCCCCTACGACATCAAGACCTATACGCGCGACGCTACGACCCATTTCGCACCGCCGGAGCTCAAAGCCGTACACCCGCTCGGCAAGTCACCGGTAATCACTGATGGCAACGTCACCGTCGCGGAATCCGGCGCGATCATCGACTACGTGATCCGCCATTACGCGAAGGGCCGGCTGCAGCCCGACCCCGGAGCGCCGCTCTACGACGAGTACATGCACTGGCTCCACTACGCCGAGGGATCCGCGACCGTTCCACTGCTGCTGCTGCTCTACACGACCCGGATGGGCGGCAACATCGCTGCGGCGCTCAAGCAGCGCATCGACGAGGAGCTCGCGAATCACCTCGACTACATCGAACGGGTGCTCGCCGGCCGACAATTCATCGTCGGGAACGATCTCACCGGCGCCGATATCCAGATCACGTTCGTCGGGGAGATGGCAAAGCTTCTCGGACGGCTCGGGGCGCACCCGAATCTCACTGCCTACGTGGAGCGCATGCACGCGCGACCCGCCTATCGGCGAGCCATCGAACGCGGCGGGCCATCGAAGTTGGACATCTGAGTGGGCCAGTGGCCTGCGTATCGTGCGCCTCACGTCAAGCGAGTCACGACGACGCAGCGCGGCTGAGGGCAGGCACTGTTGCGAGCCTTTGTTGGGCGGCGCCTGTGGGTTGGTGTTGCCTCAAGGACTCGACCGCTAGCGTCCGCGACCTAGGCGATCGCGAATCGCGGACTCGTACGGGCTGGCAGTGAGGGTGAGGGGACGCTCGCCCGAGGCAAGGTAAGCTCGTAGCCTTGGTCGCGTCAGCAACGCCGCGCGGTGGACGCTGAGATACCTGCACTTGGCCTACTCGTCAGCAAGCGGGTTACCCAAGAGCTCAAGCCAAGCGTCGACCGCCTCGAAGAGGAAGTAGTCTGAGGCCATCGGAACAGCCCCCGCAAGAAATGGCGGCTTCCGCTGGGCGAGTAGATTGTCAAATGCAGCGAACCGACTGGAAACCGTGGCGAGAAAGTCGGCAAAGAATTCGCTCCACTGGTCGTGCGTAGGGATGACTCGTGGCCGAAGGTCGCTATGGGCAAAGTTTGTGCGACGAAGTCCCCCGCCCAATGAAGCACAGGGAGGCTTGCGAAAGGCCCGCCCAGTCGACCCTTGTCGTTGACCCAGGAGGGGCCGGCCTCGATGCGTTCGTCGGCGAATTCGACGCCGTGATCGATCAAGAGATAGCGGAGCGCCTGACCTCGGCCCCGACAATTAAAATGGCGCAACGTGATGCGGTCGGGTACGTCGGCTTTGGATAGTGGCACGGGTGAAACCTTGTATTGTTTGAATCAACGTAGTGTCCCGCCCAGCTTCGTCCGCCCAACCTACCGCGCTTCTGCTGCGAGGGCCAGAGGGAGCCTGTAAGGGCGAGCGGCAGTGCTCGTCTGCTGCGGGCGTATGAACGGGATTGTTAGCCCGCCGACTGCGCCCACGGGTCGACCAGTGTGGCGGTCCATGCGGAGATTTCGTTCATCCGCTGAATCCAACGCGCAATCGCTGGATATTCCTGGCTCGGATAACCCGTTGCAGAGAAGTACGTCGTCATTCCTGCGACAGAGAAGTCGGGACTGGTCACGTTGTCACCGCAGATAAACTGGCGCCGCTCGAGAATGGATCCGAGAACGCATAACGTTGAGACGAGTTCGGCGTCTCGCCAGAAAACGTCACGAGATTCGGCATTCGACACGAGGCCTAATATCTGTGCAACACGAGCTGCTAGAACTCGCGTTACCACGGGTTGCCAATGTGAGGACTCCCAGAACAGCCACCGGAGAATGTCGGCTCTCGTCATATTGTCGCGAGAGGAGAGCACGAAGTTGCCATGCGCCTCTGCAAGATGGACGAGAATTGCATTCGATTCCCACAGAATGAATTCTTCATCAACCAGAGTCGTAACCTTCCCCGACGGGTTGATCTTCAGGTAGTCGGCGGTTCGCCCTTCGCCTCGATAGACGTCCACCGACCGGACATCGATGTTCAGTTCGAGGTGTTTGGCGACGGCCAATGCTTTTCGTCCGTTCGCCGATATCCCCGTCATCTTTTGCACCATTCTTGCCTTAAACTTCTCACTGTACTTCATGGCCTCCCGGCCTTCTCACTCCCTGGTTTCTTAACTCATCCAGAGGCGGCAACTTCCCTGACACAGGGGGGCTGAAGGTTGTAGCAAAGTGCGGCGACGACGCCGCCAGTTGCCAGGTGAATCAGCACAGCTTGCAGCTCGTACGCCTGAACGCTCGGTTCCGAGTAGAGGCGGTTCAGCTCAGCGAGCGTGAGCGATACGACTACACCGTGGACTCGACCGCCTGGTTTGGGAGCAAGTGCGGCACGTTGACCGATGCGAAGGGTAAACCCGTCGACTGAGGCCAGTTCAGGGCGTTGCGGCGTCAGCCCCCTACCACGCAGGAGTTCCTCATCCATGAATAGTCCGTAAAAGAAAACGTCGACGCTTCGTGACGGCATGGTGTCCCGCTTCGCTTGGCGGCTAAACGATATAGGAATTCAGCGACGGACGCACCTGTTCGCCGCAATTCCGTTGAATTCCTAGTTAGCCGTCCCGAGCCATTTTCTCCCGGCAGTCCGCCACGAATTTGCTCCATGTGTCGTCAGGTTTCCAAAAAGTCCCAAAAAGAGAATTAGCCCTCTCGGGCGACCATCCAAGGCGGAGCTGACCGTACAACGAGACGAACGCAGATACTCGCCAGTTCAGCGCACAGTGTACGAAGGTTCTGCGCGAGCCGCAGGTATCCATCACGTCGACAAAGCGTTCGAAGTCAGAAACGAGCGGCTCCCCGAACTTCACGGGGATGTGGTGGTACTCCATGCCTGCGCTCGCGACCCATCCGGCTTCGTCCGGTAAGCAGTACTTCGGGTCGAGCAAGCCAAGATTCACTATCACCTTGAAGCCTGCAGCGGCGACGTCGCTCACCTCGGGCGCGGTCGGCTGGCCTCCTGTTGCCAACAGGTTTCCGACAGTCAAAAAGTTCTTGATGTCTTCG
>JBBSBI010000199.1:0-9397 GCA_038251425.1 Polyangiales bacterium | reverse complement strand
GGGCGCTTCACCAGGCTCCACGGGCGCTTCACCAGGCTCCACGGGCGCACACCGAGGCGATGTGCTACAAGTAAGCCCCCGTGCAGTTCATGACAGCCCTAACAGAAAAGACCCCCGAATGTCATAATTCATTGACACCGGGATGGGGTCTGAGTACAGTTCCCCGCCTGGCGGCTCCTGGCCAAAATATGGCAAGCCACCTACCCACGAACTACTTTGATGACAACACGTGTGGGGGACCAAGTCAAAAAAACGTGAACAATGGTAACAAGCCGGAATCAAAGCTGGGATACCAACGTTGAGGCTTGATCGCAAAAGTCAGAGAAGTTCTAAAGCTCTCAAGTAATCCGATTTGCGAGATGCAATTGCAGTTTGGGCAGGCGTTAGCGACACAAATCGCCATCGTCGGTTCAGATCACTCTTTAAGGAGAACGTAACAAATGGATCTGCAGGTTGAGTTCAAAGTCGGCGACAAGGCGGTTTATCCTGCGCAAGGAGTTGCTGAAGTGATCAGCATCGATGAGCGCGACATAGCCGGTTCACGCCAACGGTTTTATGTTCTCCGGATTCTCGACACCGATCGAAAAATCATGGTGCCGGTTTCCAATGCGGGAGCGGTTGGTTTGCGTCAGGTTATCTCCGAGCAAGAGATTCGGGAGATTTTCGATATTCTGAAGGAGCGAACGATTGGTTTTGATACTCAGACCTGGAACCGGCGCTATCGCGGCTTCATGGATAAGATCAAAACAGGCTCGATTTATGACGTTGCTGAGGTGCTGCGCGATCTTTATCGCCTGAAGACCAGCAAGCAATTGTCCTTTGGCGAACGCAGAATGTTGGATACGGCGCGTACCTTGATCGTCAAGGAAATAGCCATCGCGCGTGACCAAACGGAAGATCAAGTGAAGGACGAGATCGAAGCGATCTTTTTCACCAACTGAATTTTTCGGCCGAGATAGCGGGGCGTTGGCGAAAGCCACCGCCCCGCGCGTATTTTGTTGGAGTCGAAGCGGAGTGTGTCTTGTTGGAGTCGAAGCGCCGCGGTCTGTGGAGGGGCTCAGAAATCTGTGTCGTTGACGCGTTTCCGAATCGGCGCGAGCGTTGGTAGCTCGAGTGCCACTCGCCAGCCGGAAGCCTCTTGAGTGCACTTCACTTCGGCCTGTTGTGCGGAGGGGACTTCCCCAGTGACGGTGACGACGGCCCATCGGTCTTGGATCCGGGCACGAAAGGCTTTGGGTCTGAAGTTGAGCGAAAAACGCGAGGGTGCGAGCATTTCTTCAGGAGTTACCGTCTTGCCGAGCACGGCGGTGGCGCGCTTAGCTCGCTCGGAAAGATTCTTCTTCGCCTCTGACCACAAAAGATCGTAGGCAGCTCGAGCTGCCAGTGGCTCGCCGTGAACGCGATTCATGCGGTCAACAAACTCACGCACCACGGACTCGGGTCGCGAGTCAACGGCCGTTGGTTCACAGCTTGAAATAGTGCCAGAGGCGGCGGCGAGGCCCACGAGTTTGGCGAGGCGCAGCAAGCGGCTTCCCGTCGCTTGGAGCGTTGAGGCACGAATAGGACGTTCGCCCGGGTTGAGCATGCAGTGAGACTCGGTTTATTAACTGCTTCCCTACTTGTGTCCACTGCTACAGATCACATCGCTAGCAAACTTGGCCCCGGGTGATCGCTCCCAGGTACGCTGCTCCTCACCGTGCGAGCCGCCTTCTCAGCCACACTTCCGGTAACTCTAACCTGGGCGAACCGCAGGCCCCCCTGCCAACCGCCGCCTGCGGATCTGGGCATTGTTCGGCGGGGAACGGCCCACCATCTTCTGATTTCAGGCGATAATTTGGCTGCGCTATCGGCACTGCAGGATACCGTGGCTGGTGAAGTCACTTTGGCTTACCTGGATCCACCGTTCTTCACGGGCCGGGTGCATGAGCGGGTTGAACGAAGTCGCGATCTGCGCGGCAACCTGGTCCGCTCCACGCGACCTGCTTTTGATGACCGCTGGGCTGGGCTTGCCGAGTACCTTGAGGATGTTTCAGACCGGATCGCGGCTGTGCGGAGCTTGCTTGCAGCGCACGGCAGCTTAGTTTTGCATGTGGATCCGAAGACTTCGCACTACTTCAAAGTGATTTGCGATGAGATTTTTGGGCCCGATTGTTTCGCGAGTGAAATCGTGTGGCGCTATCGGCGTTGGCCAGCAAAGACAGCAAACTTTCAGCGGATTCACGATGTGTTGCTGCGGTATTGCAAGGATGCGCGCGTGGCGTCGCGCTTCAATCCGCAATACGAGCCTCTAGCTCAGAGCACACTCGCCACCTGGGGCACCAAGAAGCAGCGTGCGGTTGTTGGAGCCGACGGACGGAGGTTACGCTCTAGCACCACAGAAGATGCTTCACCGGGTGTACCCATGGGGGATGTTTGGGACATCGGAATCGTGGCGCCCGTGGCCAAGGAGCGCACGGGTTACCCAACTCAGAAACCTGCTGCATTGCTCAAACGGTTGCTGGAAAGTCTCACTGATCCAGGAGAAATTGTGCTGGATCCGTATCTCGGCAGTGGCACCACGGCGGCAGTCGCCTGTGAGCTTGGGCGGCGTTCGATCGGGATCGATAAGAACGAAGAATCCATCGAAATAGCACGGGGTCGATTGAGCGCACTTGGTGTGCGACCGATGCTCAAGCAAGTGTTGACGGAGCCGAGTGCTGCCGTGGATCTCGACCAAGCGCTTTTAGCGTAATCCTTGATCGGCCTGTTTCGGTGGGCGGAAGCTTGGCATGGGGTCGCTCGGATTGAGCATGGTCTTGGGCTTGGGCTTGTCGGGCGGAGCCTTGTCGAACGTTTTGCCGTCGAGCACTTCAAGCAGGAGAGGGTTGTGTGCTTTGAGGTGGGCTGTCTTCAACTGTCCCAGAAGAGCCTCGCGTTCCTCAGACAGAAGTTTTCGGGCTAGGAGCTTGGAGATTTTCTCACTCTCCGCGGCGAGGTTCGACGTTCGTGCCGCCGCGCTGCCTCGGCGCCACAGCACAGCGTAATTCTCGTCAAGCTTGAGCGGAGTGGGCAGAATGGCGCCGTCGGAAATAGGCTGAAGTGCTGTGTAAACCTTGGGATTCACGCGGAGTTGGGGGAAATCCGTCGAGCCATCTTCACGCACCAAGCCGAGATCTCCGTTGCGCATATGGGTCGCTCGGTCGATCGATTCGTCCCTTGCAAACTGGCGCCAACGTTGGACACCACCTGCACCTTGACACGCCTTGATGATCTCAAGCGCACGGGCTTCAGAGGAAACCACAATGCGCCAAATTGAAATACGCGCAGGCGCGCTGAACTCTGACTGATGCTCTGAAAAGTATTTCTCGATAAGAGGCTTTTGCACCTTTCCAGTTTCAAGAATGCTCGCCTCAAGCGAGGCTTCCAAAGCGCGCGCTAAAATAACTTGTTGCGCGTCGCGCACCCTCGGATTCTTGTCGAGCTTTTGCGCCTTGGCCTCTGCCACCAACATCAGCTCCACGCCGAGCACATCACGAACAAACCCTTCAACTTGAGCTCGCGCCTCGCCTCCGAACTTAGTCAGCTGCCACGGGGCCAAACGGTCGAGGCGGGCTTGGGCAGCCATAGCGCCCATGGTTTCGCCGGCGACGCCCAACAGTGGTGCCAGAGGGACCGCCTGTACGGATGTGGTCAAGAGGCTTGACGTCGCCAATAGGAGTGCTGCGGGGCACCTCAACGCTTCACCTTGGGAAGCGTGAAGCCCAATTGCTTGAGCACCCCATGAAAGGTCAGCTCCTCATCTCGAGCACGTGCATAGGATGCCACGAAAGCCTTCGGATCCTTGTCAACGGCAGCCTGCGCGGCGCGCTCGAAATTCTCCAACACGAGCAGGAGATGGGGATGGGCCAACGCCACATCCTTCGGAATCTCCATGCCTGAAGCCGTGCTAACGCGCGCTTCTGCCATACGGTGCACAAGATTGGCTAGTTCGACGTCGTTAAGATGATAACTCAAGTTTTCCGCGTCAGAGTTGGCGCCTTGAAGGAGGAGGGCGGCCCGATTCAGATAGCTGCCACTCCAACAAACACTTGAGACAAGCAAGAGCGCACTTGCAAGGGTGAATCCGAAGAAACGGCGACGGTGTTGTTCAAGTAGCATGCTGGGCCTTTTCACTCGCCACTGGGCGGCTCCGAGATCTGATCCGGAAGCGGCCAACCCGCCTCGATCGCCCTTCGCGCGGCGTCGCGCTCAGCGTCGCGTTTAGAACGCCCCTCGCCGACGCCAGCAGGCTGCCCCGCTACGCATACTTGAACACGAAACCAACGCTGGTGGGCTGGCCCTTGCGTCTCTAGCACAACGTAGATCGGCGACGGAGCGCCGTGCGCCTGAACGCGCTCTTGCAATTCGCTCTTGGGATCGAGCTGGCCGCTGTGCCCTTTCTCCAGCCCGAACTCAACGAGGCTGGCACAGACTTGCCGCACACCGCTCAGGCCCGTGTGAAGGTAGCAAGCAGCAATCAGCGCTTCCACCGCATCAGCGATCACGTTCAAGCTCTGCTTCAGTCGATTCTCGTCGGCACCCTTACCGAGTCGAATCACTTCGGGGATCGGTGTCTGCATGCCCCATCGAGCTAACGATTCTGCATTGACGAGTTGCGAACGCAGGCGCGTTAAGGCGCCTTCGTTTTCCAACGGAAAGCGCGTGAATAGATTCTCGCTCACACAGAATCCGAGCACAGAATCGCCGAGGAATTCGAGCCGCTGGTTATCAGAGATGCCGGGCTGCTCGTTGGCGAGGCTCGGGTGAGTGATGGCTTCTTCGAACAACGGATGGGTTGGTGGCAGCTGAAAAAGTTGAGCCAGCTGTGAACGAGCATCCGAACCCTCAGCGCTCACGACGGGAGTCTGCTCTGTCCGCTCTTCGACCGATTCCGTCACTCGACGGGTAGGCTAGCCAAGTTGACCCGGGAGTGCGAGCTTGCTTGGCCGAGCCAAAAAACGCGGGACTTTGGTGGCAGCGAGGGCTTGCGAAGAGTTGCTCCCCGGCTGGCGCAGTTCTTCGCTATGCTCTGGCAATGGGGCAACTGCTCTCCTGCCCATTCTGTCGCGAGCTCTATTCAGCTGAAGAAGCGGTGCGGTGTAGCACGTGCGATGTGGAGCTCGTGCCGCTCGGCAGCTTGCCGCTTTCAGCGGAGGCACTGGCAGAGGAAGCATTGAGCGCTGAGCTCCTGCATCCCGATGACACGCGCTTTGGTTTGTTCCACTTAGGGCATGGGCGCGGACTCTTGTTGTTCTTGGCCCTGGCGGGACTCGCGCTGTTCTTTGCGCCTTGGCTCGTGATCGTGGAGCCCGACCCGGCGCTGGTAGCCGGATTTGATATTGCGCACTCGCGTTCCGGGTGGTTCTGGGGTGGCGCGCTCGCGTTCTTCATTCTTGTGCCCCTACTGATAACTCGGCGCTGTCCGTATGATCTGCGAGGCGTTCGCGTGATCAGCGCGACTTTTTGCGTGATGACGCTGCTGGAAGTGTTGGTGCTGTTTGCGAAGCCCCCAACCGCCGGGGCATTCGTGCGGGTTACTTATGGTTGGGGATGGGGCTTGTATGCGAGTGCTTTGGTGAGCGCGATCGGCACCGTTGTGGCGCTCAGATTGGGCGGCCCGGCGCCGGTACAACCGGCACAAACTGAGGCGCTCGCTCAACAACCAATCAAGAAGTCTGCCGTGGATAGAAACAAGAACTTGAAGTTGCATTGAGCGGGAGGGGGTTTGTTCCAGATTCGGCTTGATTGAGACTCTTTCGACACTGCAAAGTTCCACCAAGTCAGCCTCGTAAGGGTCTTGGCAATCTCAGTAATGGTATTGGGAATAACCTTAGACAGCGCTTGAGCGTCTAACCGACACGTTCCCGTATCAGTAGGAGCTTTCGCTCATTTTCGGAGTGGGGCGCCAGCTTGAATCTGCGCCTAGCTGCGAAAGAGTTCGGCGGGATAGGGCGGCAACTGTTGTTGAAATTGCTGCATCACGCGTGGTGCGAGCATCCAATTGGTCTGCAAAAATACAGGGAGCAGGTGTAACAATGTGCTGATGCACGCTCACATTCATGCGACCTGAATGTGCTGTAGGTAATGTGCGCTAACGGAACGCACTCGGCGCAAGAGTGCTATTTGCTGACGCGCGATTGGGCGCAATTTGCTAAGCGCGTATGCTACCTTTGATGGTGAAATCGAGGTGAGCCATGAAGCAACTCATTGGTGAAGGCATTTTGTGTGCGGCGCTGTTAGGCGCTGTCGGGTGTTCAACAGAGGTCACGGGCCGCCCCAAGGGTGGGTCCGAACCGGCAGCGATCGGGACAATGCCTGGAGCTCCTGGAGCGGGCGGTACGTCCGGAGCCCAAGTTCCCGGAGGTCCCGGAACAGGCGGCGCAACCGTCACCCCTGTGGCCCCGCCGGGCGCTGTGTTTGGTCCGACGGCGTTGCGGCGGCTCACGAGTACCCAGTTCCGCACCAGCGTGCGCCAGCTGTTGACGTTGAATGAGGCACCCACAGATGCCCTCGAGCAGGAGCCGCTCAGCCAAACCACTCGTTACTTGGACAACAACAGCAGCGCGCTCACGGTCTCTTCGATTCTCGCCAGCCAATACGCAGGCGTCGCCGACAAGCAAGTGAAAGCCTACACCGTAGCCCCCTGCAGTGGCGGTTCGGAAACGGTCTGCGGTGACACCTTCATTCAGACGTTTGGCAAACGCGCGTACCGTCGCCCTCTTAACAACACGGAGTTCATGCGTTATCAGACGCTGTTCGCCAGTGAACTGGGGCGCACCGGCTACACAGGAGCGGTCACGCAGATCATCGAAACGATGCTGCAATCACCGAATTTCTTGTACCGCTTCGAGCTAGGCGATGCCTCGCAGGGCGCCATGCGATCGTTGAGCTCCTACGAAGTAGCGAGCCAACTTTCGTACTTACTCACCGATTCGCTGCCGGATGATGCCCTTTTTGGGGCGGCCGATAGCGGCGCAATTCTGACTCAGGCTGGCCGGGAAACAGAAGCGCGGCGCTTGCTCACGTTGCCCGAGGCCAAACCCACATTGCGGCACTTTTTGGAGCTGTTCGTCCATACAAGCCGTCTCGAGGAACTGGCAAAGTCTGCCGACGTGTACCCTGATTTTACGCCCGAGCTGAAGGCGTCGATGAAGCTAGAGACCCAGCAATTCATCGATGACGTGCTGTGGAACGGTGATGCCACTTTTGGCAGCCTAATTTCGGCGAACTACACGTTTGCCAACAGCTCGCTCGCAGCCCTCTACGGCCTGCCGGATCCGGGGCAAGGCCCAACACTGGTGAAGACCACGCTGAATCCGGATGGTCAGCGAATGGGCATTCTGACGCAGGCCAGTGTGATTGCTCAGCACTCCAAAGCATTTGAATCTTTCCCAATCGCCCGCGGCAAGTTCGTGCGCATCGGGCTGCTCTGTCAGCCGCTGCCTTCACCCCCGAAGGATCTCGCAGTGATGCCTGTGGCTGCCGACGCGTCGCTCACCACACGCGAGCGTTTCGCAGCGCATTCGTCAGCTCCGGCGTGCAGTGGTTGCCACAAGCTCATCGATCCGGTGGGTTTCGGCATGGAAAACTATGACGGCATCGGCAAGTACCGCACGACGGAAAATGGAAAGGCTGTGGACGCGAAGGGTAACTTCACGAGTACTCTGGATATCGACGGACCGTTCGAAGGTGGCAAGGCTCTCGCAGAGAAGATTGCGGGCAGCCTGGAGGGCAAGCAATGCCTAACGCTGCAGGCCTACCGTTGGGCGTTTGGTCGCGACGAGTCAACGGCAGAACGTGGCGTCGTCAACAGTATCGCGCAAGAGCTTGCTGCCGGCGGCCTCAATATCAAGGACGTCACGGTGGCCATCGCCAAGTCTGATAATTTTGTATTCCGAACTTTCAGGTGAGCGGCTCCGCTACACCTCCGATGAAAGGGATTCGTACCATGTCTAAAGCCATTTTTAAGCGCCGAAGCCTACTTCAGCAGCTGGGTGCTGCCGCCTTTCTAGCCACACCGGTATTTCGTTCTGTCATCGCCGAAGCACAGACGACGGTGCCGCTTCGCTTGATCCTTCTGAACTTGCCAGGCGGGATCCCGTTCAATGGGGGTTCCGAGTCTCAGCTTGATACTACCTTCGCCGGCATGTACAAGCCGTTTGCCAGCCTGGAGTCGGACATGATCGTGTTCGACAACATCAACAATGAGGCAGGCGATAAAGTCGCGACCTATTTTGAGCTGGAAGGTCATGGCGGAGGTTGCCGTTCTATGTTTGGTGCGGCCGTGACCGATCAGGGCTGCTCGGGCACCATTGCTTGCGGCGAAGAAGCGAATGCCTATCGTTACGGCACCGCCACGACGATCGACCAGCATTTGGCAGCAGCGATCGGCGGGAAAACGCCGTTTGCAGCTCTTCACTTTGGGACCCTGTGGGATAAAGGCCAGGGCGGTGACCATGCCGAGTGCCACTACAATAAGGGCCAAGTGGTGCGGCCGATGTCGGATCCAATGACGGCGTTTTCTCGCCTGTTTGGCAATGGTTTGCCCACTGGTGGGGGAACACCCGCGCCCCAACCGACCACGACCACCAGCACCGTGCCCGCCGCGCCCGATCCTGCGTTGTTGAACCTCTACTCCCGTGGCAAGAGCCGCTTGGATCTTCTTTACGCAGAGATTGGTGACGTGAAGGCGATTGCCGGATCGGATGAGCAAACAAAGCTAGACGCGCACCTCACGGCGTTACGCGAACTCGAGGCTAAGTTGCCGGCGGCGAGTCCTGGCATGGTGGGTGGCGGCGGTGGTGTTGTCGGTGGCGGGCCTCCCGCAAATCCGGGCGCTAGCTGTGCGCTGCCCGCTGGTAACGGTACTAACAATGGCACCGTCGAGACGGTGAGCCCGGCGTTCAACGAAATTGCGTATCAGGCGGTTAACTGCGATCTTTCCCGCATCATTGCGCTGCAGTGGCTTTCATCTGGCGACCACATCCCGCGCTTCGAGTTTCTTGGCTGCTCCGGCGATCATCACGGGATGGAGCACAGCTCGAACGGTGGCGAGTACATCAAGGCGCAGACCTGGATTTTCGAACAAATGGCGGTTTTCATCAATAAGCTGAAGAGCACTCCCGAGGGGAATGGCAATATGCTCGATAATTCGATTGTCTACCTGGCCTCCGAGATGGGCAATGGTGGGCATGTGCTAACGCCAGCGCTCTCAACCATCTTTGGCAAGGCTGGCGGGGCCTTCCGCACCGGCAGGCGCGTGGATGCTATGAACAGAAACATCAACGACGTGCTGCTCACCGTGGTAAATACGATGGGCTTGAATGCAACAACGGTTGGCGACGCGGAGTTCAATAAAGGGGCGCTCAGCCTGAGTTAG
>JBBSBI010000198.1:0-9398 GCA_038251425.1 Polyangiales bacterium | reverse complement strand
ATCGGACAGTTGAGTGGGGCCGAGTGGCGCACCTGGTGCGCCGAGTTCGGTCGCATACAGGAACCACGGCGATTGGAGTGCAGCTTGAACCACCAGCTTCACGCCGCCGGAGGCGTCCGCCTCGGTGCCAGCCTCGAACAAAGACTTGTAGTCCGCGATTTCTACCGCTTGGAGCGGTCGCCGAAAGGCTCGGCCAACCAACGCCCCGATCCAACTTTCCACACAATTATCCGCGGTGAGAGTGTTTGCGGCGCACGGAAACAGAAGACTTTGCGCGGTTGCCACGGCCGCAGCCAAGCTCTCGGCGGCGCTCTGATATTGAAACAGAAGGCCGCCATCAATGCGCACCGAATCCACGGGTTCCACCAAGAGATCGTTGCCTACACCCGGAGTCTTTACGGTGGCTGCTGCACCCTCCATTCCCACCAGATCCTTGACGGCATTGCGATAGCGAACGTCCGTGAGCTTGCCAATGCGTCGCGTCGGCAGAGCTTGAACCGCACACTGAGCACCCGACGGCAGTGTCACGACGGGCGCCTGTGAGGTCGCCATAGTACTTACAGGCTTGACCGGGCCGGAAGGACTCGTGTCGGGATTCTCAGACGGCCGGCGCCCTTGGTTCAGCTGCGTGCTGCAGCCTAAGGAGACAATTGCTCCCAAACTGCAGAGGGCGATGCCGCGAAAGAACACGAGATTGGGTTGGATCGCCATCAGAACACACCTCTGGTCACGACTTCGCACTCATGGCGTGTGGAACACACAGCCTCGTGGAGGTCACACCATGAATAGCATGCTCTCAGGCGGCACGCGGCGCGAAACGACTCGCCAATTCTGCCAATTCGCGGCGCTATCCTGCTGCGAGAGCTGATACGTGGGCATGCCGACTGGGGCGTTAGTTAAGAGTGATGTGCTTCCACATGGTTCGCGAGCACCGGCAGAACCGGATCAGCCTTGACCTTGATCCGCGACACCAAGAGTCCACCAAGAAAAGCGAGAGCAGCCAAGAGCTGCAGCGCGCCACTGTGCGATCCGGTTGTCTTCTCGAACCAACCCATGATGGAGGGGCCGACAAAGCCACCAAGATTGCCAACAGCATTGATGAGCGCGATCGAGCCAGCAGCCGCTGATCCGCTCACAAATGTCGTGGTTAAACCCCAGAAAGGTGCGATGGCGCTCCAGCGCCCAGAAACGGCGAGTGCGAGTGCCAGAAGGCCGAGGATCGGTGGAATAGGCAAGCTCACGAGCAGGAGCCCAATGGCAGCCCACCAGACGGCGAGCGCATAGTGCCACTTGCGCTCTTTCAGACGGTCCGAAGAACGCCCGTACGGCACCATGACGATCACCGCGAACAGCGCCGGCAGTGCCGACAAAAGGCCAATGAAACTCGGGCTACTGCCCGGGAACGACTCCTTGATGACGGTCGGCAAGAAGAAATCAAGACCGTAGCCTGCAATGGCGTTAGTGAAATAGATAAAACACAGAACCAACACGCGTGGGTCGGTCAAAGCCTTGCCAAAGGAAGCGTGCTGGCTCGCACCCGCTAGGACGCGGTCCTGGTCGAGTCGAGCGGCTAGCCACTCGCGTTCAGCTGGGCTCAGCCATTTCGCATCTTCCGGCCCATTTTCGAGACGCAGGAACACAATGACGCCCAAAACGAGAGAAGGCAGGGCTTCAACCAGGAACAACCACTTGTAGCCGCGCAGACCGAACACGCCGTCCAACTCCATGAGCACGCCAGAAAGAGGACCGCCAATGATGTTCGATGCCACGGCCGCCGTCATGAAGACCGCGATCGTGCGCGAGCGGTGCGACACCGGGAACCACTTGGTGAGATAGAAGATAACTCCTGGAAAAAAGCCCGCCTCGGCAGCGCCGAGCAAGAACCTCAGAACGTAGAAGGACGTCGGCCCCTGTACGAATGCGAAGCAGGCGCTGATGATGCCCCACACCACCATGATGCGGGCGATCCACATTCTAGCACCCACGCGCGCCAAGATAAGATTCGATGGGACCTCGAATAGGAAATAGCCGATGAAGAAAATGCCGGCGCCGAGACCGTAAACGGCCGCGCTCATGCCCAAATCCTTCGACATCTGCTCTTTGGCGAAGCCGACGTTCACGCGGTCAAGGAATGCTGCCATGTAGCAGACGCACAAAAAGGGCACCACCTTCCAAGTGATCTTGCGCATCAACTGGGCTTCGTAGGTTGACGATTGCTCGCTCAGGGGCATCATTAAGGCGCCTTCAGACCAAGATCCAAAGTACGAAGCCCGCGTTGACCGAACAAGTAGGCACCGTTCGTGCCCGTCAATTGAAGAGTGTCCCCTCGGTTGCAAAACGTTCCTTTTTGCGGGAAATTCGTGCCGGGAATGTGGAGGATCGTGTTGTTGTCCAAGAGTTGATACGTGCCAGCACTGCCTCCAGTTTCGGTCACATCGAAGCGGCACAGGCAGCCTGCTGGGTCCGCTGGGTTGGGATCGCAGGTGGTGTTGGGGTAAGAGCCCTCGCCGATCCCTGAGGCCCTGAGTGGAACCTCAAGCTGTTTACAGATGTTAACCGGGGTCCCATTCGGGTCGTTCACTGGATCGGCGGGCCTGCCGTCCATCGCTCCGAATTCGCGCATGCAGAGGGCAGGGAAGTCGAGCGTGTAGGTTCCCGTTCGCGAGATGCCCACGGCGTAATGGCCGTCCGCTTCGTAACGCACCGAAGCCCAACCGATGGGGCCGCTTTCGTAATAGAAACGCGGAGGCTTGGCTTGGATGTTCTGGCCGCCGCTCGTCACCAAGAGGTAACACCAATCGAAGAAGGCGGGTTCGGGGGGCGGGGTTCGAGCGGGAGGCAAGTCTGCTCCCACGAGTCGAGTATCGGTTGGCGGGAGATACAGGTCTTCCGAGCAGGAAGGGTGCCCGGGGCTCAAAAGCCAGTTGCCAACGGGGAGCGGTCCACCGCAAGCGCCAAGCTCGGGGCACAGGGGCTCTTGCTTGCAGCCGATCATGAGCGATGTGCAGAGTCCGCACAGAATAACCACTGACGCAACACTTCGGCTCATGACTTCGCCCTCCGACCTTTCAAAAGAAGAATGCCATCGTGAGTTGCCCGCGGTTGTTGCGCGCACTCGCAGCGACTCCGCCAGTTCCCGGCTCAGTCGGGATCCCGAGCGTGCCGTCCGCGATGGTGCCGTAAACGGGCGTGGGGGCAGACACATCGCCGAAGGTTTGTTTGATCGTCTGGAACGAGAGCCCAAGTGCGACGGCGGGGGTGATGTCGACACCGATGTTGGCGTCGATGTACTCCATCTTGGTAATAATGCCGCCCCAATTCGGTGCCGGCGTTAGCTCTTTGATGTTGTCGGACCAGATGCGGGAGTAGACGCCCGAGATCCAGACGCGGCCCTCGGCGATCGGCAGGTAGTACTGAAGACCAGCGACGAAAGCGTTCCAGTTGATGGGCTTTGGCTCGAAGTTCCGGTCAAAGGTGACGAGGCCGGGGTCGACATTTTGGGGGTAGACGATGGCGGGCGCGGCCATGCTCGGGTTGGGAAGGATCGGTAAGCGTGAGCCACCGTCCATTCCCGTGTACATGTCGGCGATGCCCGTCCCGGTGCTGAATTCGCCGGTTAGGGTGAGCGTATTGCCCCGATGTGCGGCTGTTTTCGCAGGAATGATCGGCACGAGCGCTGATGCCGCAAGGCCGTAGCCTTGGGTCTTCACGGCTTCGGAACCCGGTTCCGAACGGAACGCCGGTAACTCGAACTTGCGATAGAGTCCGGAGACTCCAATCGAAATGGGCGAGATGGTGGAACGTGAGAAACCTGCGATTGCCGAGCCCATCCAACCCTCATAGGCGAACTTCAAACCCGCTTGTCCATCAGGAAACCCTGAGTCTCTTTGTCCCGGACGCACCGCCGCGGCGGCGGCCATGATCTCGAGCGCACCCAGATGCACTCTTTTTTCAAGCCGGAGCTGCGGATCGCGGTGATAGATCTGACCTGGCACACCCAGGAAGGCGACCGTCGCAGGGTAAAATGAGCCGTTCCAGCCGAACAGGGCGAAGTACTGACCAGCGACAACGTCGACAATGGGCGTCTCCAGCTTCAGAAAGGCGTGTCGCATGCGCACTGGCCCGAACACGGCTGCGTCCTGTCTCCGCGAATCGGTTGGCACAAGGCCGAAGAAGTCAAACTCGAGTTTGCCGGATGATTGGATACTTTCGAATGTCGGGGCCCTCACATCCACGCCTAAGCGCGAATCCTTAGCCGTGAAGGTGACACGCTGATGATCGCCGCGGTACGTGCCAACGCGAGCGACGAGGTTGGGCTGGATGCCGTCCTCGAACGATTGCGTCGAGTCATAGATGGCGTCCATCCGTGCATAACCGTAAGGCTCCACCTCTACTTTGGGTGCGGCCTCTTTCGCCTCTTTCACCTTGTCTTCCGCGTGCGCCGGTGGACTCCACAAGCCCAACGACAGCGCAGTCGCCGACCCCAACGACAGCGCGATTGCCCCAAGAGCCCGATGACAGATCTGAACTTTCAAGGCATACCGAGCCTTTTTTGCGCTCACAGATCCCGTTCTCACCGCTTACTGCGTGACCAAGGGCGCCGCCGAGAAGCTCTTGATGAACGTGGAGAATCCAGGATTCGCCGTGTCGTCGTGGCTGCCGTGACCGTCACCTGGCAACTCGCAAATCACGAGCGGGTAGAGAGGGTCACAACCTTTGATGCGCTTGCAGGTATCCGCAGGCTTGCCCCCACCTATCGGGTAGTCTTCGAACATGGTGTTGTCGTAGCTATCCCCGATGGTGCAGCTGTTGACCTTCATGGCGCGAGCGATCGCGTACTTGTTCCCCGTGAATGGATTCGTGCCATCGTTGGTTTCATGGATCCACATGCCGGCCATGGGCTTGTCCGTGCAGGTCGGCTTGTATTGCGGTTGATCCGGCAAGCCTCCGGTGTTCGGCATGATGCCGCGAACTGGGCGCATGGGATCGCCCGCGTACTTGCAGCCAAGCTCGTTGGAAAACCAGGAGCCGCTGCTGTTACCAACGGAAAACACGCGGTTTTTATCGAAGCAAAGCTCGACCGAGAGCTTGTCGTGCAAATTTTCGTAGAGGACCCAATCGACCGAGTCGTCGCCCTCCTTGTCGTCAAAACAGCCTTGACCAGGATTCGTCGCGTGCCCAATGTCGTCCGGAGGTGGCGTGATACCGACTCGGATCACGGTGTTGTCCGCGTTGTTGTCCAGTGGATAGACGTCGAAGCCACTGCCACCGCAGCCGGGACCCTCCAGAACCAGCGGGTAGGCTTTGTTCATGTCGTAGCCAGAGGGCAACGTGATGAAGTAGTGGCGCTCGTAGGCCCAAGCGCCACAAGTTTGATCGGCACAGTCTGCGGGCTTCTGGCCCATGGTCTGAATCGTGTACTCCATGGTCATCCCGGCCACGCCTTCCGCAGGTGCTTTGCCACAGCCCGCGGTGGGTACGATCTTAGTGATGTCATTGACACCGGCATTGGTACTCCCACCACTCGGGCCTGACGTTAATTGACCACCGGAGCCGCCACCAAGCGGCGCACCCCCGCTTCCACCGTCACCCCCGCCCGACCCTCCGACGTTGGTGTTGCCGCCAAGGGCGTTGGTGCGTGCACCTCCGCTGCTTCCAATGTTGGTGTTGCCGCCAGTACTGCTGCTTCCGCCGCCCCCGCTTGAACCCACCGACGCGCCTGAGCCAATGGCCGTCGGTGTCAGGAACGGGCTGGCGCTGCTATTGGAGTCTCCAGGTGAGCACCCTCCGTAAACGCTGGAAAAACTCGCGACTAGGACAAGGATCACGACGTTGGAAGAGGTGGAAGATTCCATAAGACGCCTTTTGTAGACATTGCAAATGAGACAGCGGTCACAGGTATTCTGAGACGCGAAGGCTGGGGTTCTGGGATTGTGCACGGGGTTGACTGCGCTCAAGTAAAGATCTCCGGGATCCCCGTGCTGACCAAGCCTTCCCCGCCGCCGAATTCCTTCACGTTGCCGCCGAAAAAGTTGACCAGCGAGTACAAGAGATTGCTCGTGTTCTCGTTGTTGCCTCGGTGATGCAGATTGCCCTTGAGTGCGCCGCCGGCACGACCAAAGAGCACGAGTGGGTAGTCGCTCGTAGAGTGGTTGAAGCCAAAAGAGACGTCGGAGGTGGCGTACACCAGCGAATTGTGGAGCAGATTGCCAGCACCATCCGGCGTGTTCTGGAGCATTTCCAGAAACACTCGCCCCTGATCAAACCAATACGTCATCGCTTTCTGCATCGTGGGTTGGAGCCCGGCTTCGACGTGGCTCACATCGTCGTGAATGTCCTTGTTGATGCCGAGGAAACTCATGTTGTAATGCGCGGCAGGACGCCCGTGCTGAAATAGAAACACATTCGTCAGATCGCATGCCAGCGCGTAGGTCATGAGCTCGGCCATGGCTTGATTCTGCTCCTGGGTTAGTGAACCTGCGTTATCCTCAAGCCTCGCTGGATACTTATCGGGGTTCGGCGGGGTACAAGCGGAGGTGCCGCCGCTAGGGCTCCCAACGATTTGAGTCGTCATGATGCGTGCTTCGAGTTGATGGATGCCATCCAGGTGCTGATCGAGCCGACGCGCATCAACTGCTCCCAGCCTCTGGCGTAAGCGAGTCGCATCGTCGAGCACAACATCGAGCACACGTCGCCGGGTTGTGGAGGTGCGATCCGAGGTCGCGGTGGGAGGCAGCGCGGCTTGGCCAAATAGCCGCATAAATAACGCTTTTGCGTCGTATTCCGGCATCACCGGAGCCCCGGGCCCTGAGGACGACGCGTAGTTCACCGTGTGCCCGTCGCCATTGGCTGTGGCGCGACTGACGCCGACTTGCAGGGCTTTGAACGGACTTGTCTTGCCGATCAATTCCGAAATGACGTGATCAATTGTCGGTGCCATGTAGTTGAGCGCGTCGTCGTGCGGATGACCACTCAACACAGCTGCAGGGCCGACGTGATGTGGATCACCTGACATCTTTACGTCGTAGCCGGTGATGACTGTCATGTTTTCTTTGAGCGTCGCGTAGGGCATGAGTTGCGGGCTCAACGTCCATGCGGCCCCGGCGCCTACGGCATCAGGGACCCACGAGGCCGGAATGTTGCCGTTGCCCCAGAACCAGACACCAAAGCGCTTAGCCAGCGGCGCGCCCTGCGCGTACGCCGTCCCGTGTTCGTTCAGCATCGCCGACAAACGCGGCAGAGCAACGCTCACCAAGGTGCCTGCGGCCATGCCGCGCAGCATGAGCCGCCGAGAGAGGGGCTTACGGGGAATTGAGAATGTCATACAAAAGTCTTAATATTGGCCTATTGTGGGGCCGATACGTTGAGAAACCCGTCGTTCGCTACCAGGCTGACCAACAGCGACCTCAAGCGCTGACCGTTGGCCGTAAACGTCGTCGCAAGTTGTTGGATCTGCGCGTTGTCGTAGTCGTTTTCCAAGCGTCCCATCGCGTAACGATAGATTCGACGTGTGAAACAACTCCGTACCTTATCGCTTTGGTGCAGGAGCGCCCCAAGCTCCGCTGCGTTGGCAAAAGCTTGACCATCGAATTGTCCACTTGGGTCGATTGGCAAGCCATTTTCCTCCACGGTCCGATAGATCCCCAGGGCGTCAAAGTTTTCGAACGCGAGGCCAACGGGATCCATGAGCGAGTGGCAAGCGGAACATGCGGCTCCCAGCGCCAGGTGGGACGTCAGCTTTTCCTTCCGGCTCACAGCGTGACCATCCGGCGGATCCGGAATGTTAGTGTTCACGTTGGCAGGGGGCGCTGGGATCTCGTCGCACGTGATCACGCGGCGCAGAAATGCTCCACGTCGCGTTGGGGAGGTTTGCTGCGGTTTGTCCTGAACGCTCAAAATCAGGGCTGAAGTGAGCAAGCCGGCTCGAGGGATCCCGCTCGGGTGTTGGGCCGCCACAATCTCCGCACCGGTGATACCCGGGATGCCGTAGAGCGCTGCTGCCTCCTGATTGACGAAGGTGTTTTTGGTATCGAAGAGCTCAAGCGCGTCCGTGTCGCGTGTGATCGCGACGTCTTGGAACATGCGGCGTACCTCTTCTCGCATCGCCACTCTAAGCGTTAGAGTCAATTGCGGGAACAGCGTCTGGTCCTTGGCCATCAAGAACACGGATCTGAGAGACAAGAGGTCATCCACCATGTCGTTGATGCCGTCGACCAAGCGTGGCGAGGCGATCAGTCTTTGGGCTTCAGCCTGAATCCCAGCGAGCGTGTCGAGCGCGCCGCTGCCTGCGGAGGTGAGCAGCTGCTCATCGGGAATGCCACCCCACAGGAGAAACGAGAGCCTGGACGCAGTTTCGTAGGGAGTGAATCGGGATACGGTTCCTGAGAGCGGAGCGCTCGTACCGAGCTCAGGGCGGTAGAGAAAATTGGGGGACTGTAGGAGAGCCGCCAGCATGGCGCGGGCGCCATCTGCGAATTTTCCCGTATCCGTGGCTTCGGCGTTGCCAAGTGCGAGGTAGCGAGCGACTTCGTCGGTGGAGAGCGGCCTGCGCCATGCGCGCCGCCCGAATGAACTCAAGAAGCTCGTTGCGCACGCCTGATCCCAGCCGACCGGTGCGCAGCCGACCAGGGCGTCACGGCGTGCGCCATCAGCGAAGACTGGGGCCAGTGCGGCAAACGTGGCGGTTTCAAACTGCTCGACATTGAGCGGTGTCAGTGCTGTGACCGAGGCGGCTATCGCCCTCAAGCTGTCGCCGGCGGGAAAGTCGTCGATCTCTGGTGGACTTGCCAAACCAACAAGATCTCCTAGCGCACGGCCGTATTGTTCCGGAGTGAGTCGGCGGAGTTGACCCATCGCCGGCAATGGGCTGCCGGCTGGAAGCATCACTTGCCCACCGACCCCCGCGCCACTGGGAACGTTGCCGGCGCCTCCGGTTGCAGGAGCCCCAACGGGTCCTGCAGCCATCGTGCTGGCAGTCGATGGGGTTCGTTGAGTGGGCTCAAGAGAGTTCGAGCAAGCGAGACACAACGCCAGGCTGGCGAGTATTGCGGCTGGCTCGGGGATGTGTGTGGTCATCGGAGATCTCCGCAGTTCGTCTGAGGGGCTGTCACCAGTTGCGGCAGTTGAATGGACCGCAATTGCTGGCTACCATCACCGGCGTGCGGCAGCTCCAATCCACAGGTTTCAGTCTAGGAGATCGGACAGCTTCAAGCCGCACAGCCTTGCGCCAATCTATGGCAGATGTGCGCCATGCCGGATACTGGAGCTGATCCGATTTGCTGGACGGAATTCATAGGACTATGCCGCCAGCTTTTGGCGGGTGCAAGATTCAAAAGCTGATGGGCTAAGATTTCCAAGAAATGTGTGAATGCGTTTTCGATTATAGAACACCTCAATGT
>JBBSBI010000197.1:0-9404 GCA_038251425.1 Polyangiales bacterium | reverse complement strand
CTCTCGGTCAGATAGCTGGCGAGCGGCACGCGCGCGCGCACGAACTCACGGAACTCTGCGGAGAAGGGCTGAGCAATCACCTCAGCGCGGCTCAGGCGGCGCCACCAGTCCAACATGGGCGCACTATGCCATACTCGTGACTGTCCGAGCGCCAACGGGTGTTGTTTCGTGGTACGACAGCTCGATGATATTGATGGCTCGCGCTCCGATCACTGCCTTGGTCTTGCTGACGCTACTGACGGCAGGGTGCGGCGGTGCCGCAGCTCCGCCGCCCGAACCGAAGCCACCCGTTGGCACCGAGGAGGCGTTGAGTGCCGCGCCCGCAACGGGGACTGAAGACTCGTCAGAAGGTATCGCGCCAGAGCCCGGGGAGATCGTCGCCCCGCCGCCTGCCTACGGCAACAAATTGGTGCGCGGAAAGCGACCGAACAAGCCTCGTCCGGGCAAGGACCGCTAACTCCCCCGCTTGAAACGGAACGGCGGATGCTTAGGTTGCGCGGATGTCGACATACCGCTGCAGCGCGTGCGGGGCCTTCAATAGAGTTCCAATGAGGCACACTGGAACTCCGGTGTGCGGTCGCTGCAAGCAGCGCCTGGAAACTAGCGGTGCCCCGCAATCCGTGCAGGCTGCGGCGTTTCGTGCAGCGCTTGACGCCTCGCCCGTGCCCATCCTCGTAGACTTTTGGGCACCGTGGTGCGGTCCGTGTCGCCTGGCAGCCCCCGTCCTTGATCAGATCGCCGGGCAAAACGCCGGCAAGGTGACCGTGCTGAAAGTGAACACGGACGAAACTCCCGAGCTCTCCTCGGAGTTCCGCATCCAAGGGATCCCAGCGTTTGTGCTGTTCAAGAACGGTTTGGAAGCAGCACGACAAGAGGGCCTGCTGCCTGCCATGCAATTCTCGAACTGGTTAGCTCGGCACGTGGCTTCTTAGCCAAGGATTTAGTGCATCGCATCCGAGCCTGGCAGCCGGTTCTCACGGTGTGCTACCGTCCTCATCGGCCCCACGAATTTCTGGCATGGCACCTAGGTTTTTCGCTCCATTCCTCCTCGCGTTGACCTTAACGGGGTTAGGGCTGGCGCGCGAACGTCCGATCACGAAGGCGCAGGTGCCTATGCTTGTCTTGCAGGCCGTTGCAAACAAATATCCCGGGGCAATCACCAACGCCTACGCACAAGAAGACGACCGCGGTAAGACGGTGTACGAAGTGAAGCTCAGCACAGGCGGGAGCAAAGTGGATGTCACCTTCGCAAAAAATGGCTACGTGTTGTTCGAAGAACGCTTGATAGCACGACAGGCTCTTCCGGACGGAGTCAAGAAGGCGCTGGCAGGCCGTTATGCCAGGGCCGTCCTGCTCAAGATCGAGAAGGTAACGATCATTGGAAAAGCAGAACTCCCCCTCTTCAGGCTCCAAATGAAGCTTGAAAATAGGCGGCGCGAGGTCCTCCTTGATGCCAATGGTAAGCTCTATAAACGCTGAGCACCTTTATCCAGCAAAGGAACGTGATGCGTGGGAGGCAAGCATGGCTTGCTGTCTGGTGAACTCGTTTGGATGGAACGCGATGTCGTTTCAGATCTTGGCACCAGGTTTCTCGTATTGGTTCTACGGAACATCTGCGTGTGTCGGCTATGTCGACACGGGAGGCGCCTGGGTTGCAGCCGGTGTGCCCGTCGGAGTTCCAGAGGTGATGAGGTCAGCAGCAGAAGCGTTTGTGCATGCCGCGCAACTGGCAAAACGTCGGGCAGTCTTCTTCGGAGCCGAGCGGCGCTTCGTTTCCGCAGTGCCCTTCGAACGATTTTTGATCGGGCAGCAACCTTGCTGGGATCCGCGTGCCTGGCAGGAGACTGCCGAGCGAGATAGTGGGCTTCGCGCGCAACTCCGGCGCGGGCGGGCCAAGCAGGTCTTGGTGCATCGCGTAGCTGCCGACGAGGGCGCGCCGGGCACTCCGCTGCGCCGGAAGTTGGACGAGATGCTGTGGCGGTGGCAGCGCAATCACCCCATGCCTCCTATGAAGTTTGTCGTCGCTACGCACCCGTTCGCGCACGCGAAAGAGAGGCGTATTTTTGTAGCCTTCGTGGGGGATGAGCCCGTGGCGTTTGCCAGCATGACACCCATCTACGCGCGTCACGGTTGGTGTCTCCAGGAGCTGATCCGTGACCCGAAGGCCCCCAATGGCACTTGTGAACTTCTGATTGATGCCGCCATGAAGGACGCCTGCGCCCTTGAAAGCTCGTACGTGACGCTGGGCCTGGTGCCCTTGGCAGGAGCGCAAACCCCATGGTTGAGCTGGGTGAGGCGCTTGAGTTCGGGCCTGTACAATTTCGCTGGGCTCGAAGCCTTCAGAGCTAAATTAAAACCTTGCGAATGGACACCAGTTTACGTCGCATTCCCAAGCACTGTGAGCGCGCAGCGCGCGGTGCGCGACTGCCTCGCCGCATTCGCGCCCGACGGACTCGTGCAGTTTGGTTCACGAGCTCTCGTAAAAAAATGTGCGAGCTGGGTGACGCAACGGTGAGCCGCGCGTGACTCCGCCCCACCGAGGGGTCCGCCTCCCCTGCGATTCGTGCTAGTCCAGGGACCGCATTCATGCCGCTCAAGCTCTCGCCCGAAATTCAGTACATGCTCTTAGTTTTTGGGCTCTTCATCGTGCCCCGCGCGCTCCAGCGTTTCAGGCTTCCAAGCGCGGTTACCTGCATGGGTATCGGTGGAATACTGGGCATCGGATTTCATCTTTTCCACGATGATCACACCATCAAGCTCCTGTCCACATTGGGCATTGTGTCGATGTTTCTCTTTGCGGGGCTGGAGGTGGACTTTGCCGAGCTGAAGCGGGGTCGAACAGTATTGCTGCAACACATCGGGGCTCAGCTGGCTCTACTCGTGGTCGGCGCTGTGGCACTTTACTTTGCTTATGGGCTGCAGGTGCGCCCGGCGGTACTCTTTGCGCTGGCGCTTTTCACCCCCTCGACCGGATTTATTCTCGACTCCTTGAACGGGTTCGGATTGACTGTGGAGGAACGTTTCTGGGTCAAATCCAAAGCAATCGCGTCAGAGCTCGTCGCCCTCGGCGTTCTCTTCTTAACGATTCAGAGTTCCGATCTGCGTTCGTTAGGACTTTCCGCCGCCGCACTCTTGGCAATGGTGCTTTTGCTTCCACCTCTTTTCCGCGTGTTCGCGCGCGTCATCGCGCCCTTTGCGCCGAAGACTGAATTCACTTTTCTTATTCTCGTGGCTTTGCTCTGCGCTTTCATCACGCGAGAGCTTGGCGTCTATTATCTGGTCGGGGCCTTCGCTGTTGGACTCACGGCGGTACGCTTGCGCAAGGATCTGCCGGAGTTGAGCTCCGAGAAGCTGCTCGGCGGGGTTGAACTATTTGCCTCGTTTTTCGTTCCTTTCTACTTCCTCAAGGCTGGGCTGCACCTGCGAGCCGAAAACTTCCCTTCGACTGCGTTCATCGTTAGCATTTCGTTGCTCCTGCTGGTGCTGCCCATACGCGTCCTGCGGGTCGCGCTGCATCGGACGTTAGTCATGGGTGAGTCCTGGAAAACCGGGGCCAGAATTGGCACGGCCGTCATCCCTACCCTCGTGTTCACGATTGTTATTGCCGAAATCTTGCAAGAACAGTTCGCCCTTCCTCCCTATTTATTTGGCGCGCTCATCATTTTTGCGATCGTCAACACGCTGGTGCCGGGCTTCTTGCTCAAGGTTGCAGTGGCCGAATTCGAAACGCCCACAGCCCCTCGCGAGCCTGTAGCCAAACAGGCCCACGACACAACCCGCGGGGACAACCCCTAATCGATGGGTAGCACGAACACTGAACAAGAAGATTCGTCCACCACTTGAGCAGGGACGCTAACTCCAAACAACCGCCCGAGGAAACCGTGCTCGCGCGTGCCCACGACTATCATGTCCGCGTCAAAGGCCTTCGCCTCCGACAAGATAGCGCTAACGGGGTCCGTGTCGGCGCGAAGCACTGAGGGCAGACCATCGACGGACCGATCTTCGGCAGGCGTTTCCAGGAGATGTAGGAGTGCTACTCCTCGGGTGTCGTTTTTGAAGACCTGGAGCGGTCGCGCTTTTTCCTCGTTAGTGGCTTCTGGATTCACGTTGTGCACGACCACCACCGGGGCCTCCAAGCGTCGGCCAAGATCGGCAGCCCAACGCAGCACCGGATAGCCCTCAGTTTCCAAATCCGTTGCGGCTACGATGGCTTCACGCCCACTTCCGGAACGAGCCACGAGGACAGGAATTTGCGCCGCACGGGCGAGCGCGGTTGCGACACTGCCGCAAGAGTCCTCGCATTCCGGCACAACGATCAACTGCGCACCGATGTCCTGCGCGTAGCGAGCAGCTTCCGCGACGAAGTTTCCGTGCACAAGGGCAAACCGCACCGCAGATTCATCCCCACCCAACAAACCCCGTAGCCACGTTCTTGTGGTCTGACTCGATTGCAGCGCAAGCTCTGCGCTCTGCATGGCGTCCAGTAGATTGTGTTGAGGGAAAAGCGTATTCAGGCGTGTCTGCTCCGGCAAAACAAGCACAACTTCCAGCTCAGCCCCCATCACCAGCGCTAGAGCCCGAGCCCGCAAGACGCACGAACTCGGTGATCCGCTTTCCCGCAGCGCAACTAAAACACGAGGGGTAGGTTCACTCTTCAGATCCTTCAAGGGCATTGCCATGATGTTCTCCTTTGGGTTGATTGCATCATGAGCCCGACCGAGTATGTTTAACAGAACGAAAGATTGACTGATCCTGTCGATATAGGCGACCATCCCATTCATGGAATGGCTCAATTACCACCATTTATACTACTTCTCGGTGATCGCCGAGGAGGGCGGCGTCGCCCCCGCGGCCCGCAAGCTTCGACTGACGCATTCGACATTGAGCGCGCAGCTCGGCGCTCTTGAGCGCAACTTTGGGGCTCCGCTGTTTGAACGCCGCGGCAGACGCTTAGTGTTAACGGCGTTTGGACTCGATGCCCTGGGCTACGCGTCCGATATTTTTCGTCTCGGTCGAGAGCTGACAGACGTGGCGAAGGGTCGCACGGGGTCGGGACGCGACGTGCTTCGGATCGGGGTCGTTCCCGGGATCCCCAAAGCGCTTGCGCATCAGTTATTGGGCCCTGCGTTGGATCAGGACGGCGTGCAGCTTCTCCTCGTGCAGGACAAGGGCCCAGCTTTGCTCGAAGCCTTGGTGGCTGGGCGGCTTCAGTTAACGATCCAAAATGAGATCCCTGTCGCGCCGCAGGGAACGCGCATTCATTCGCGTCTCCTCGGCGAAACCGACATTCTTCTTTACGCCACGACCGCCCTGGCACGACGTGCCAAGCTACGTTTTCCCCAAAGTTTGTCGAGTGTCCCGTTCGTCCTTCCTCCCACTGGTGCGCCACTTAGGCGCAGGCTCGACGCTTGGTTCGTCGCCAACGGAGTGCACCCGATCGTCAAGGCAGAGGCGGACGACGCTGGGCTCATTCGCGCTTTGGGCTTGGGCGGACGCGGCGTATTTCCTGTGAGAGCTGCCATGCGGGCTGATATCGACGACCTCCCGTCGGTGCAGTTAGTTGGCCGCTGTGAGGGGTTGCGTGAGAGTTATTACGCGGTATCTACCGAGCGGCGCATTCGCCACCGAGGAGTTGTGGCGGTTGTCGAAGCGGGGCGCACCGGGCTTCAGATCCCGCAACGACAGGGTGCCTGAGTATTAACCTGGACTCGAGGCTTCGCCCAAGACGCCTTGGTTTTCGTCGTGAACCAGGTGCAGCGTGCGCGTCGGGAACGCAAAGGAGCTCTTGTGTTGCTCGACTACACCCATGAAGCTCAAGAGCACTTCTTGTCGGATCAGCTGAAACTCATTCCAATCAGAGGTTTGAAACCAGGCCATGATCTCTATATCGAGTGATGACGCGCCGAAGCCAGTAAACCGCACGATCACTGTATCCGGCCAAATCTTGGGGTGTTGTCTCAGTGCTCGTTCAAAACCTTCGAGCACTCCCCGTAGGCAGGCCTGACTCGTGTCATAGACGAGCCCAATGGTGCACGCGAGGCGCAAGCGATCACGCGCCGTGTAGGACTCGAGGCGCATCTCGGCCAGCTTTCCGTTCGGTATACTGATGAGCGTACGATCCAAAGTGCGGAAACGGGTGGAACGCAAACCGATCGCCTCAACCGTGCCCACAAAGTCTTCCACGCGTACGAAATCACCCTCGCGGAAGGGTTGATCTGCGCCGATCGAAAACGCGCCAAAAAGATTCTCAACCGTCTTTTGCGCTGCCAGCGCCACGGCGAGCCCACCGACGCCGAGCCCTGCCACGAGACTTGTAACCGGGTAGCCCAGCTCCGAGATGAGCGCCACCAGAGCAATCGCCCACAACACGACTTTTCCGACGCGCGCCCCGAGCGGCAAAAGAGATCGAGACACCGCATGCTCGCGACCCCAAGGAGATGCTGCGATAACCTGCCGTGTTAATTCGACGCCGCGAGCCAAAAACCAGAAGAACGCCAAGAATAGAACCGCACGCATCGAACGGTTCAGGAATGCCTCAGCGGACTCGGGCAGCGTTAGCCAAGGAACCAGCAGGTAGGTGGCAGCCACCGCCCAACTCAACGTCAGTGGCGCGCCGATGCCCAAGAGCACCTGATCGTCCCATTCGGTCTGGGTTCGAGCCGCGATGCTTCTCAGCACCCGCGCGGTGACCCGACTGAGCAGGTGACCGAAGACCCAGGCGACGATCAGAACCAAGGGCAGCGCAAGCCACTGCCAGTACTGTAGCTCTTTGGGTCCGACCCGGAGTAGCGGCGCCGGCAAGCGATCGAGCAGCCAGCGATCATTGAACGGCACTTGGGCGTGAACCCGCGTCGAAACCGCCAGTATTGCACTGGCGACGGGGGTGATCCAAGCGACGACGCGCCAGAACGGACTCCGGATGGGACGATGAGGCTGTTGTGCATTCTTCATTGGGGTTTGCGTCTAACCGTGGCAATGGGGAGCACGAGCACCGAACGCGCCGCGCGCTCCCCCGCATTCAAGCCGGGCTCACACTCTTGAATCAACAGCGCTGTGAGCTGACCCAGCACTCGCGCTGTCGTCGCCACCTCCTGTTGATTGCCTTCCAAGAGTAGCTGTTCAACGGCATATTCAACCGTGCCTTTCGCCGAGCGATCGAGGGCGCGTCCTTTCTCAGTGAGGCCAAGCGACGCGCGCCGCTTGTCTCGCGGGTCCCGGCGCCGCTGAATCACGCGCTTTTCCTCCAGCCGGCGGAGGGACGCGGAAATGGTACCGGCGTCCAAATGAAGGAGCGCTGCCAATTGGCCCGCCGTCATCCCTGGATACTTGCCCAAGCAACGCACAATCAGACGCTGTTGCGCCGTGACCCCAAGGCGCTTGTCCATGTGCCCTGAGAGCTGCAAAAGCGCGTGATTCAGCTGCCAAAGTTGATCCAAAAAACCCAGCGCTGGGCCCAGCGGGAAACTTTGTTGCGGCTCCGGCTTCATCGGTTAACCAGCGGTGTTACTGCGGAGTAAAATGAGTGTTTGGAGAAGCTCATCTATCGCCCTCTGATCACGCAGGAAGTACCCAGCCGAGGACACCTGCGATTCTCCTACACGCAGGCTCAAGAGTCGCCCCGGCTGATCGAGTTCGAAGACGTCTTCATCGGTCACGTCGTCGCCCACGTAGAGTGCGGTATCAGCGCCTGCCATCGCCCTCAGCTCAAGCAGAGCCGTGCCTTTGTTGGGAGCACGCTCAGGCACCAAGTTCACTACCATTTTGCCAAGGACCGAGCGCATCGGCGAGGGAAGAGCGCCCACCGCTCGGTCAATCGCTTGTCTGGCTTGTCGCTTCTGGCGGGAACGCCGGTAGTGGAGCGCCAAGGTGTAGCGTTTGTTTTCGATGTCGACGCCAGCGCACTGGGCTAAAGCTTCCTTGAGAAGCACGTACGCCTCTGCAACTTCCTGCTCAAACTCCAATAGGCCGCTCCCCGGCTCAAGCCCATGGTTTCCAACCACGTATTTGAGCTCAGCCGAGCCCAAACGGGCCTCGACGTCGGATTTGCTTCGTCCCGAAATGACGGCACAAGGATACAGTCGACCGAGCCTGCCGAGGAGCTCAGCGGTGCGCGTTCGCATCGAGGCGCACTCTCGGTCTTCGACGATCGGGGCCAAGGTGCCGTCGAAATCGAACCCAAGCAGCACCCTGGAGCCCGCCAGCTGGGCGAGAACTTCGCGATTTTCACGCAACAGGAGGTTCTTCATAAGGTTCTGTCGGTGTGGAAGGCTGAGCGGTTGCAAATCGTCCCGTCATGCGTTCTTTGCGTCGGAGCTCTGCGGCGTCGACGAGCATCCGCCCAGCCCAGCGGTACACGTTGAATTCGGACACCAAACGACGCATCGAATGCAAGCGCTCCCGCTGCTCGCTTTTCGGCATTCTGAGGGCCCCCGCCATGGCGTCACCGGCCTGCTGAAGGTCGTAGGGATTCACGATCAGGGCCTCGGTGAGATCTCGAGCTGCTCCCGTGAACTGACTCAGTATCAACACCCCTTGTTCGTCGTCCCGCGCCGCCACGAATTCCTTGGCTACCAGGTTCATCCCATCGTGCAAACTGCTGACGTAGCAGAGCTGAGCCGCGCGATAGAAGCGGAAGACGCTGGCTGGCTCGTGGTGGGTGCGCAGAAGCACGATGGGCTTGTAGGTCCCCGAAGACCACTTTTTATTAACTTCGTCAGTAATCGCCTCGACGCGCTCATTGAGCTCGCGGTAGCGGGGGATCTTGGTTCGGCTCGGGGCGGCGATCTGCACGAAGGTAAACTTGCCACGAAACTCCGGGTACCGCGTCAGCAGGCTATCAACAGCCAATAGTCGTTCTTCGATGCCCTTGGTGTAATCCAAGCGATCCACGCCTACACCGACTAGGGCGTCGTCGGGGAGTCCTAGTTCGCGTCGCACCTGGAGCTGGCAGTCCGCCACGTTGGGGACGTCATTGAGCCAATGCACTGGCCACTCGATGGAGATCGGATAGGGCTTCACGAGAGTCCTGCGCGCTCCCTGGATCACCGCGTGTTCCTCTCGGTCGATGCGACTCTCCATGAAGGAGTCCACGGAATCTATGAAGTTATTGCAGTGAAGCTGGGTGTGAAAGCCCAAGATGCTCGAGCCGAGCAACCCCGAAATCAGCTCCTCACGCCAGGGGCAAATGCCAAAGCGTTCTGCGTTAGGCCACGGGATGTGCCAAAAGGTGATGATGGTGGCTCGGGGCAAGCGTTCCCGAATCATTTTCGGGGCCAAAGCGAAGTGATAGTCCTGCACTAACACAATGGGATCGTCGGAATCGACTTCTTCGCAGACGGCTTCCGCGAAGCGCTGGTTGACACGCACGTAGTATTCATAGTCTTCAGCACGAAACAAGGGTCGCG
>JBBSBI010000196.1:0-9469 GCA_038251425.1 Polyangiales bacterium | reverse complement strand
ATCGATGAGTTCTTTCAGGGCGAATTTGGCGTATGGAAGAGCGAAACGCGTCACAAGGTGATCATCGATTTTGATGAGCACGCCGCCGAATATGTGCGAATGCGCAAAGTACACAACACGCAGAAGCTGGCCGGAATCGCGGGTGGTGGGGTTCGGCTCACGATGGTGGTGGGCAACCTCAATTCAGTAGTGAGCTGGGTGCTCGAATGGGGAAAGCGTGCCCTGGTGGTTGAGCCGCAGGAGCTTCTGGAGCGGGTGCGTTCCGAGCTGGAAGGGGCGCTCAGCCAGTATTCGGCTCCAAAGAAGCCAAAAGTGCGCGCATGAGTGCCCAACTCAAAGCTTCGCTCCCTGAGCTCTATCAACAGCTATTGCCGAGCGCGTTGCTCGATCTCAACGTCGAGCAGAAACGTTCGACTTGCAATGACTGCGCAATGTGCAGCACGCCTGAATTTCCTGGTGGTGTGCAGTTCGCGCCGAGTGCCAAGTGTTGCACCTTCTGGCCAAGTCTCCCTAATTATCTGGTGGGGAGCCTGCTCGCCGATCGCTCCGGTCGGTTTCTAGAAGGGCAGCGTCGAATGCGCGCACAGATCCAGGATGCCGTCACAGCCACACCGTTCGGGGTTGGTCCTACCGACGAGTACCTGGAGCGGCTTCATGCGAATCGCGCCGCTGAGTTTGGACGGAACGAGAATTTGCTCTGCCCTTATTTTGAACGCGGCAGTGGCGGATGCACGATCTGGGCGCACCGCGACAGCGATTGCACGAGCTTTTTCTGCAAGTTCGAAAATGGGCGCCATTTCGAGGTTTGGCGGCAATTTGGCGCTACTTTAGCCCTCATCGAGCGAGGCCTAAGCGTCCACGCCAAACAGGTTGTAGAGCAAGAGCTCAATTTCGAGAGCGACCCGGAGCGTTTCTATATTCTCACCTATTCGTGGGTAAGCCAGTTAACGGCTGAGCAACTCCCGAGCCTGCTCGGCGAGGCCTGGCAGCGTCGCCAGCAAGAATTGGCGCGAGCTGTGAACCAGCTTGTCGACCCCGAGCCACCGAAACGCATTCGCTTGGCGCGCGGACTCACCGTCATGAAAAGTGAAGCACTCGTGTCGGTACAAACCTACAACGAATACGATCCTCTCGTAGTGCCCGGCGCCATCTTCTCAACCCTCGAAAACGCGGGAGAGCACGGCGTTCCGTTGGCGGAGCTGTCAGAATACGCGCAAGCGCTGCTCAATCACGAAGTGGTGGAGGGCATCTAGCAAGCTCGTGATTCAGCCTCTCGCCAAGCGAACGCCAAGTACCGGCTGGCGTTGATCCGGCGTGTACCAATTGCGAAACGAGGCTCGAGCAATCTCGGGTTGCGTCAGGAAGCTTCCGCCTCGTGTTACCTTGTGTCGCCCGTCGAAAAAGGGGGTGCTGTATCCCTCATAGGCCTGCGCAATGAACCTCGGGTACGCGGAGAATGCGTCACAGGTCCACTCCCAAACGTCACCCATCATCTGCTCGGGCCCAAAATAGCTGGCAGAAGCGGGCAGGGTCCCAAGGGCGGTCACGTCCAAGTGCTGGAGATCCCAATTGGCCACGTGGCTGCCGTCGGCGTTGTCACCCCACGGATAGCGACGTTTGCCTGCCGGTGAATGGGAAGCTGCGAATTCCCACTCGGCCTCGCTTGGGAGGCGTGCTCCCATGAAGCGTGCATACGCCATGGCCTCGAACCAACTCACGTGACACACGGGCTTATTAGGATCGACCTTATCGAACCCGTGGAGCGTCCACAGCTGCCAGCCACCCTCCCGATCCTCCAGCCATCCAAGTGGGCATTTCACATCGTGGGAACTCCGCCACACCCAACCCGGTTCGTCCCAAAGATCGCGTTCACGATACCCACCGCGGCCCATGAATTCAAGCCAAGTACGGTTCGAAACCGGGAACCGCATGAGTTCGAAATCGGCAACCTCGACACGCTGAAGGGGTCGCTCGTTGTCCCATGCGTCCACGTCGTCTGGAGGGCTTCCGATCAGGAACTCACCGCCTGGTATCGCACAGAATTGAGCTTCGAGCTCCTGTGTTTGAGCGCTTTCTTCAGGCTCAGCTCTAGGCGTTTGAGGCTCAAGTGGGAGTTTTCCAAGCCAGCGGACGGTGCCAATGATTTCGGTGTGTTGGCGTTCGTGATTGGCGATGAAGCGGAAGAGTTCAATAGCCCGTGGGTTCTGGTCCAACACCTGACCCAGGCTGAGCGTGCGCTTGCGCACGGTGTGAAGGTACGACCAGAGCTCGCCCTTCGAAGGCAACCCGGGGCCGCGTTGGTTCTTTTGGCTGGCAAAGGAATTCCAAAGTGAATCACGCTCCGGATCTAGCGGTGGCATTTTTGCAAGGCTTCGCTGGAGCCAACACTCTTCTTGCCAGGCGATGTGACCGAGGTGCCAACCGATCGGTGAAAACTCTGGATCGAACTGTGCGCGGAGGGACTTTTCACCTAGATCTTGGCACAGAAGTAGCGTCTTACTGCGTGCCCATGAAAGGGAGTCCAACGATTGAGCCAGCCCCGTCATTGCTGAATATCAGGCTCACTCCCAAAAGCGAACTCGACGATGCTCTCGTCGGGAACTGGCCTCCATCCAGGCTGTTCGTTGATCGGCTCCGACGCGATCACATGGCCTACAAACGGCGAGCCCTTGCCGCTCAAAAAGTACAAGCTGGGCGCAGTGCCCATGACTGCCGAGCGAGTGGCAACCAACTTCTCTCCATCGCTGACAATCAGGGTAAAGAGCGCTTCACACTGAGTTTCAGTGGCGAGAGCTCGCAGCTTCGTTAGAGTGTTTCTTGTGGCTAGCATGAGGCGCCCCGGATCCGATGCAGCGGCTTGGTCGTACTCATCTCGGAAGAGGGCAAACGTGTGCTCGGAGTCTGAACTGCCTTGGATCTCAGCGTAGCTTCGGTCGCTGAGATCACGTCGCAGGGTACGCAACATCTTGCTGCTGAAATTTCGAATGAATCCGTTGTGCAGAAAGCACAGCTTTCCGGAGGCGAAGGGTTGGGTGTTGGCTGCGGATACGGACAGCGGATCGGTGGCGCTCCGTACGGCTGCCAGCATACACCGCGTAGAAATGGCCGCACCAAGCTCCGTGCGATTAACATCCGCCCAGATCGGAAGGGTCGAACGATAACGGTACACAATGGGACCCGTGTCCGTGTAAAACCCAAAACCCCAACCATCAGCGCACACCGTGGCGCTTGTGAGTTCCTTGGCCGCGTAGCTTTGGCGCTCAAGCGAATGCGGCGCCGCGTCGAGCCAAGTTGAAATCGGAAGGGAAGGGCCCAGGTAAGCCACCATGCGGCACATTCATCGATTCGTAACACAGCTCGTGGTTGCGTCGTAAGCATGAACGACCTATGGACTGGGGAGCAGACGGCTCCAGAGGAGGAAATGCCATGAGCACCAGCAGTGAGATCTCCGCTCCGTCCCTCGTGGCCGAACGGCTTCGCATCCAGGTGGTCTCTGAAGCGTCCCGGGCGGCAGAGTTGGGGGAAGATGTGCGGTGGGGATTGGGCAGAAGGCCCAAGTCGGTGCCCGCCAAGTATTTCTACGACGAGCGGGGAGCTGAGCTTTTTGATCTGATTTGCGATACTGAGGAGTACTACCCGACGCGGACCGAATACGCGCTTTTGCAGAGTGTGAGTCAGCGAGTGCTTGAAATCGCTTGTCCACGGGATATCGTTGAGCTGGGAAGTGGTGCGGCGCGAAAGACCAGGGTCTTGTTGGATGCGGTGGGACAAAGCGGAAGAAGATGCCGCTATATTCCCTTCGATGTGACGCTGCCCATGCTGAAAAAGAGCTCGCTCGGGCTCTTGCAGCGCTACGCGTGGCTGCAGATTCATGGCATCGTTGGGGATTACGAACGTCACCTGGCGATGCTCCCGAAAGGTTCACGTCGCCTGTTCGTTTTTCTCGGTAGCACGATTGGCAACTACGACGTGGCGGCCACCCAGAGCTTCCTTCGGGGGATCTCTCGCACCATGCAGGATGGAGATTTTCTGCTCCTTGGAACCGACACGATAAAGGATCGCACCGTCCTTAATAACGCGTACAATGATGCTTCCGGGTTGACCGTCGCGTTCAACAAAAATTTGCTTTCCGTCCTCAATCGCGAGCTGGGTGCAGCTTTCGATTTAGACGACTTCGAACACGAGGCGTTCTTCAACGAAGAAGAGCAGCAGATCGAAATGCATCTGCGGGCGCGTCGCGAGCACACGGTCTCGATCCGGAGCCTTGCAATGCAGGTGGAGTTCGAACGAGGTGAACGACTACGGACCGAGATCAGTCGTAAATTCACGCGCTCAAGTGTGGAGAGCATGTTGACGACAGGCGGACTTGAGCTTGTGGACTGGCTGCCGGCTCCGAATGACTGGTTTGCGCTGAGCTTGGCCAAAAAAGGCGCGTTCTCAGCTGACTGACGCGTGCCTTCAATAGCGAACGGTCGCGTTTCGCCAAAAGCGCCGACAAGCACGGCTCCACGACGTCCGCCAACACGCGTTCTCGGATCTGGCGTGAGTGAGCTTCCGACAGGATCCCCACCGCAAGCAGCTCCTGGGTTTCGTCTTCGAGCACCCCAGAGTCCGAGGCAGTGCCGCTTGTGCAACGCCCAAACTCAGTCGCAAGAATCTGCGCCGCAATCGTTTGCGCAACGCTTTGCAGCTCCGGATGAACCTCAAGCAGCCAACCGACGGCTCGATAGGCAAGCTCCGCATGTCGGCTTTCATCTTCGCTCACCTTCAGCAAAAGCAGACGCAAGTGTTCGTCTGAAGCGCAGAGCGATGCTTCCAACGCCTCCACCGCAGCGACCGTCTCACCGATGCATCCTTCTAGCAGCGTGCTTGTCCGCACGCCGAGCGGATGGTGTCAGCAAGCGCGCCCTCCATCGGCAGCACGCCAGGGCCAACTGGCCTTCCCGCATAGTGGCTGGCCAGGGCAAATGCGTCACGCGCATGGCGGATCTCATCCGCGGCAGCCTCGTGGCTCTTCTGAAGGAGATCGCTAGGGGCTCCAAGCGCCATCAGTTGCAGCGAAAAGCGAGAAAATGCAGCCACTGAGGCGTGCTCCATCAATCCTACCCGCGTCCAAAATTCAGCCGCTGCCTTGCGCATCTTTTCGGGACAGGCAGCGGTTGCCTGGACCTCGGCGCTCCATGCTGAGGTCTCTTGCACTTGGGCTAGTCGCTCACGACCTGCCACCAAGAAAGGCCTACCGATCACGCAGGTTGCCGCTGAACACGCGCGCACACCGTTTTCCACGGTGCAGAATCGCAGGTGGCAAAACCGGTCATCACGCCACGAATGATCTCAGGCGTATCGTTGCGACAGGCAGCTAGATTGGGACCGTCACCAGTGCTTCCCCCAGTCGCACCTGTGCCACCTGTGCCACCTGTGCCACCTGCCCCGGAGCCTCCCGGCAGCGAGACAGCCCCGCCACACCCAGGCAGCAGTCCCAATGCCGCAGCAAACGTTGTGCACCAGATCTCGACAGAAACTCGCAATTTCATGGCTGCCCCGCAACAAGTAATGTGCCACATTAGGGCTGCGTTTGAGCATTGGCGGGCGAACAGCGCCCCGTACGCAGAGCCCTCGGTCAAGTCGACACATCGATCACTTTTGATCTGGCACCGCCCGGCGAGCACACCGCCGACCCAAAAGTTCACGCCATGCTCGCTCAAGCTCCAGCTGCGCTCCTTGGAGACTTAGTTGATCCGTATCGAGTGAATTGGCTGAGAGCGACGCCAAACCGCTTTCCTTCTGTGGCAACGAGCGGGGACACCCGGGGCGAAACTGCTCCTCTGCAACTTGAAGGATCTCGACGGCGTAATTGTTCTCGAGGTTTTCCCAACCGCATCCCGGCCAGGTGAGCTGCCCTGTCGCAAGCTCGCGCTGATCCACGACGTAGCGCCAGTCCAAACGGGTATCGCCGCTGCTCATAGCCAGCGTGTGAACTTGAGGCGGTCTGGAGTGTGAGCAAGAAGGGCTTCACAGTCTTCAGTGCGAGTCATGTCCGCTCCCTCTTTGACGCTGCTGAGTTCCGACGCCAACCGTTCACGCTCAGCTTCCAGATTGAACCGATGAGTCGCCCGCAACCGATACCCCGCTGTGTCCTGCACACACCCCTCATCCATTTCTGAACAGAGGAGTGGTCGCAGCCGCTGATCAGAGACACTTTCTCGACTGAGCGTTGGCTGGAACACGGGCTCAGTGCTTAGAAAATACGCAAAATCTGGCACGCCTGCCAGACGCAGGAACCCTTGCATCCAGGAGCGTCCCCCGTTTTCCCAGTAATGCTTCAGGGAAAGAACGCTGTCCGGACCGTACGTGTGCGATCCAGGGGCAGCCGGCACTGAGAAGCGACCTCCTATGTCAAAGCACGGAGATTTCCCGAGTTCCGTCAGTCGCCGCAGCACCGAATCCATGTTTTGACCTGAAACTAAACGCTGAATCGCGTCGTCGATTGACTCGAACTCACGCTCCGCACTCACTCGATCAGTGGAAAATTCAGGGCAAGGCCGGATCGGCTCAGAGGCTTCCTGATGAAGCACTGCGGGTTTTCTGTCATCTGGCAGTCGTTGCGTTGGTACTGACGGTTTTGGCCCAGGCGCTGCTTGATGTCCTACGCAGCTCACCGACAAACCCAGAAATGCCATGCTGAAGGTAGTTACAGCCCAACGCATTCTGTAGTGACATCGGTGGCGTACAAAAGTTCAAGCCAGTATGATTACTTGAAGCCAGCGCGTTAGTAGGCGATCACCATGCCAGCGGTACGCGGTGGTTTGGTGGCAGACATGGCGGTTTTGGTGTGCTTAGGACAGATTAGCACGCCGCGCTCACCTTCACGGACATGGCTGATCTCGGCACGAAAATGGCGGGAGAGCCCTACGTTCACAGCTGCGTTAGCATCCAGGCCTTCGAATACGTCACACGCCGTAGCGCTGCCTCCCCAACGAACCCCGGACGCAACGACAGCTGCACCGTGTCGGCGATCTCGGATGCTGCGACGGCCAACGGCTTCAAGCTCACCGATCTCTTGCGTGATTCTCTGGTGCGTACGGCGCTTTCGCCTCGAGCCGACTGAGCCTTGTTGCTTTCCAAGATCCCTTAACAGGAGTTCTCAAAAATGCTGATCAAGACCCATCGCAGAAGATTCCTTGGCGCCCTCGGAACGGCAACCTTTGCGGCGTCCACGCTGCGGTTCTTCGTAAAGACAGCTGAGGCCCAAGCCTTCCCACAACGGTTTGTATTTATCTTCACTCCCAATGGGGCCGATGCAAACGCCGCGAGCTCCGGGCTTGGAGCGAATTACACACTCGGCCCCGACATGAGCCTGTTCAACGAGCTCAAAAGCAAGTTCACGGTGCTAGATGGTCTGCAAATCCCCCCGCATGGCGGCGAGGAACACCCAGCGGGTCGTTGTTCGATGTTAAGCTCGTGGCGCTCCTCGGGGACTCCATCAACGGCCGGAAATCGCGGTCAGTCCTTTGATATTTTCCTGGCCAACAAGCTGGCCAATGGAAATTCGGTCTACATGGGCACGGATCCACCGGACAATATTGCCGATCTACCGATCAGCTGGCTGAGCCCCGGTGTGCGCAACGACGGCTTTGTCGGAGGTGGTGCGCCAGATCCCGTGAAGGCCGTGCGGGAGGCGTTGTTCAAGAATGCTCCCCTGCCCAATGTCCCCACGCCGAGCCCGAGCGGAATGTCTGCCCAGACTGCCAACGAGCTGGCTCTGAACGGCTATCTTAAGGCTCAAGTCGATAAGCTGAGAGCGATGGCGCCAGCGTCCGAGGTCGCGAAGCTGGATTCGCACCTTCAGGCGCTCAGTCAGATTCGGGCTGATATCGACCCTACCCAGGTCGGTGGCATGACGGCAGCGCTCGCGGACTGCACGAGTTCGCCGACACTGAGCGGCGATACCGCTGATCAAATGGGTGCGCTCTTGGCGCATGCACTTGCCTGTGGGCAGACGCGCATTGCGGTGTTCCGTATTGGGTCCTACGAGCCCAACCACGTCCACAGCCATTGGCAAGAGGGTGGCATGGTTGGCTCATCCGGCCTCGACGGTTGCGCGCAAGGAGCTCAGTCGTGCCACCAAGACAAGTTCCGGGCGATCAACAAGGGCTGGGCGCAAAATGTTCTAAACTTCCTGAAGGCTCTCGATTCCTTCAAAGAAGGCAACGGAACCTTGCTGGACAACACCGCCGTCGTGTGGAGCAGCGAACTCTCGAATCACTACCTTTCCCCGGATTTTACGCGCGCCTACGATTGGGGCCCCGGCTACGAAGTAAAACCGGGCGATGTGAATACCCACGGCACGGTGGACATGCCTTTCTGGCTTGCCGGCAGCCTCGGCGGCAAGCTGAAGCAGGGGCAGCGCATCGTTGCCCAGGAACGCTTCTCAGGTGAACTCTACAAGGCCATCGCGTACTCCATGGGAGTGAGCCAAGCTGACCTCACCGCCTACGGTGAGCCGCAGTATGCGCCTGGGATCCTCCAAGAAATCCTGACCTGAGCTCTGCTACGGTGTCGCTCGATACTCCTGATAATACCCAATCACGCGACCCACGTAGGCCTGCGTTTCCGCATAAGGTGGAATGCCGCCGTAGCGCATCACCGCGCCTTCTCCGGCATTGTAGGCCGCAACCGTGAGCTGCAGATCGCCGCTGAACAGATTCGCTAAGATGCGAAGATAACGCGTGCCTCCCAAGATATTTTGGCGGGGCTCAAACACATCGCTGACCAACATGCGTTGGGCCGTCTCGGGGATCAGCTGCATCAACCCTTGCGCATTGGCGGGCGAAACAGCGCGCGGATCAAAATCGCTTTCAACTTTGATCACCGCTCGAATCAAAGGCTGTGGGATTTGATACAGCAGAGAAGCTTCGGCAATCGACGCATCGTAGCGGGAGCGCCGTTCCGGCGACCTATCGGAGGGCATCGCAATGCTTGGCGCAGCCGCTACAGCTACACGCTTTGGCTTGCGTGAATTCGTGATGCTCACCACACCGTTCTCGTCCACACTGGTCTGGATGTCCGCTTGTGCGCTCATGCCGAATAAAAGCGTCGCCAATGCAACGGTCTGGGCAGCGCGGCTCAAGCCGGCTCGAGGCCTGGAGCTGAAGGGGTAGGGGAGCTTCACAGGTATACAAGGTACAGCAACGCTGCTTGCAAGGCTCGTATTCCCTTCCAGCCGTATTGGATCGATGCGCCCAGGTACCAGTCTGCTGATGCACCATTTCCCTGTCGGGCCGTGCCGACGCAAACCTGCGCATATACTCGAGATTTCAGTGCGAGAAGCCTTTGGCTTCAGGGAATTGCGGCCTAGGATTGTGGTCCAGGCCTCCGAAAATGTGAGCATCGATGCGACGATTCTTGGAACAACTTGGTGTCCCAAGGTGTTGTCTGAGGTGTAAAGTACAGTGTAAAGAGGCCCCGT
>JBBSBI010000195.1:0-9516 GCA_038251425.1 Polyangiales bacterium | reverse complement strand
CTCGCCCGTCTTGCCCATCAAATTCGCGCAAGTACGAACGCTGGCGAGCTCGCCCCCAGCTGAGCAGTATCACTGTTGTGAGGGATGCGAAGAGCAACGTGGGTGCGCAAGGAAACGCCAGTGCGTAGCCCCACCACGCCAAGATCTCGAAAAGATAGTGCGGAGACGACACCCACTCAAACAGCCCGCCGCGTGGAATGCGATGAGTGATTTCTCCGGGAGCGCGCAAACGATGAAGCTTAAAATGGCTCCAAGCATTCCCGGATTCGGCGAATGCGAACAAGAGAATCCCTAAGGCTAGTCGTGTGCTGCTGGGTTCCGAATAGTGGGGAGCCGAGAGCCTGTAAGCAATCAGGCCGCCTTGGCCCCAATAGTAGAGGTACTCCAAAAAGACGCCGAGATAAGGGGCAGGAGGCTTCGAATAGCGATGGATCCAAGCGCTCTCCGCGGTGCGGCGTGCGAAGTGAAGGATCCAAAGCAGCGTGGCGAGCGCTAAGATCCCTTGCCCGAATGGGCGCTCGAATGAGCGCGGGTGAGAGAAGACGGCCACCACCGGGAAGATCACGAGTGTGACGGCATAGCTCAGAATGTTGTGCAGGCGCATTGGGACGCCGTGCTTGCCGTGCAGCGGGGTTGGTTGATGCCAGTTGGCGTGTGATTGCTCAGCCTGCAAGGCGTTTTCTGGCTCGGACATGGGCCCTGACCCTACCTTGTGACATCCGTTGGAGGAAGGCCAAACGCGCGTTTTTAGCCGACTTTTGGCTCGTTCTGGCGACTCCTTAACCCTTCGCTTCTCGAACCGTATGAGCCAGGGAGGCTCGATGCTTGAACTAGGCGACGATCAGGAATTCCAAGCATGGGCTGCCAGTGAAATCGACCCGGTCGGAACGGAAAGGAGATTGCAAGACAGCCGTTGGCAGTTTGCGATCGAGGGTGCTGGCGACGGTGTGTGGGATTGGAACGTAAGCGATAGCCGGGTGTTCTTCTCGAAGCAGTGGAAAGCCTTGGGAGGTGAGCTGTGTGGAGAGTGGCAGTGCCGCCGTTGGAAGCTGCGCCGCAGGCGGCATCGATTTGGTATTGATGGACATTCAGATGCCGGGAATGGACGGCTACGAAGCCACTCGTTTGATCCGCCAAGCAGAGCAAGAAGGTGGGCGAGAGCGCGTCCCGATTGTGGCGGTCACGGCGCAGCCACGTCGCCAAATCCACCCTTCATCATGCATACACTGCTTGCCTCGAAGGAAGCTCGTGAGCATGCCATGCAGTCAGGAGCTGATGACTTCCTGGCCAAGCCATCCGGACCCTCGCTGATTCGCGCGTGCGTGGCTTCAGCGGATGCGCGTCGCAAAAACGCAGCGAGTACGTTTACGCGCGGGAAGCTGTGCCGGGCACGGTGTATTTCGCCTTTGTGCCGATCGGCACCTGGTGGTCGATCACCAATATCGTTTGCGGCTCGAAGATTCACCCAAAGAGCATTTCCATCGCCCGGCGGCGGACCCGCTGTTTCAGAGCGTTGCGAATAGTTTCGGTCCTTTTGTGGTGGGAGTAGTGTTAACCGGAATGGGCCATGATGGACGGCTTGGTGCCCTACAGATTGCCGCGGCTGGTGGGGTCATCCTTGCTGAGGACCCTGCGACCGCTGCGAACTCAGCCATGCCTCGTGCGGTGATCGAGACTGGCATTGTGAGTGACGTGAGACCGATTGACGCCATGGGCCGTGCCGTGGCGCGTCGCGCTACAGATCTGGTGAAGCTGTTGAACAGCCGCCGGGCCGCCAAATAGTCCCCCTCTGTCGTTAGCACTCACCAATTCGCGAACGTGCCGTCTGCGCGATACAGGCGGGATTCACGGTCTGGTAGCGGAGGATAGCGATCGAGCGCTGTTTCGTCCAACTCGATTCCTAAGCCAGGCAACGTGGGCGGCAGCAGATGGCCCGCTTCGAATGGAACCTGCACTGGGAAGGGTTCTTTCAGAAAGGTGCCTGGCGGAAACGGCAATTCTTGAACCGCGAAATTACTGGTGGCAAGCTCCAGATGCAGGCAGGCCGCTGTTGAAACCGGACCGATTGGGTTGTGCGGGGCACACTTGATGTAGTGAGTTTCGCACCAGCCCGCGACTTTCAACGCTTCGGTAAAGCCGCCGATGATGCACAGATCCATGCGGGCAAAGTCGATCAGCTTGCCTTCGATCAGTGGGCGAAACTCCCATTTGGTGGCGTGTTGTTCGCCCATGGCAAGCGGCACACTGGTGGCACCGCGCACCCGCGCGAGCGCATCTGCATCCTCACAACGCACGGGATCCTCAACAAAAAACATTCGAAAGCACTCGAGGCCGCGACAGAGAGTTATAGCGTCCGAGGGATCCAAGCGCGTGTGCACATTAATGATGATCTCCGTGTCCGGACCTACCGCTTCGCGCACCGCTTGGACATCCTCGATGCCACGACGGATCGCCACGGTTGGTTCGAAAAGCTCCCCTTGGGACGGGTACCGCCCTCACCAATGCCAAGGATCCCGGCGTCGGTTTCGACGACGACAACAAGAAGTTGCGAATATCCCCCGCAACGAATGAGCGCACTTTGGTAATCTTGATTGTGGCCGCGAGGGTAGCCCTGCTGGAGTCTGTTTCCTACTCGTGGCCGCGACCTAATCCGGCGCGCAAGCCGGCGCATGGCGCGGTGCGCCCAAACTTGTCCGTGAGCCCTATCTCAAAGTCGGACACAAGATAGTAAGCATGCTTACTATCTTCCAAAGGAACGAAAAGGGCAGCTCCGCTGGGAGCCCTGCGGCGCGGCCCTGCAGCGGGGTGGGCATCAGTCGTAATTACTGGGTCGGTGACCACCGAGCATCCGCTTTTGTCGCGGAGTGGCCCCCGCCAAAACTTCTTGGTTAAAGTGAAAGTCCAGATACGGGCTAAATTTTTGCGCCATCATGCGCCGGCCATAGTGTACTTGCAGGATGTAGCGGACCTGATCGCTCGTGGTGTTCTGGGAGCCGCTATGCCAAACCTCCGAACGGAAAAGCATGAAGTCACCAGCGCGGAGCAACACCGGCACCGCCTTCACCCCGTTCCATTCACTCTCTGCGTCGCTCGGCGCTCCGTAAGCCACTTCACCTCCCGTAGCGCGTGGGGCACGTCCGGATTTGTGTGAACCCGGGACGAGCCACGTCGGGCAGAGGTCGAGCGTCATGTCGTTGAGGTAATAGTGCCCGGTTGCCAACATGATCGGCAGCTTCACCTGACCGCTGATGAGCAAGTCTTCTGCAACTGGAAAGAATTGCTGATCGATGTGCATGCCCCAAGTTCCAGCGCCGGGCCACGTCCGCCAGGCAGTTTGGCCTATGATGTGCGCGTCTTTGCCCAACACACCCTCCACCGCTTCGATCGCACCGGGGCGATCAATAAACTGTAACCAATACGGGTGCCGATTGAAGACACACTTAAGGTGATCGACGCCGCTTCGGGTATCGGTTTTGTGGTCAAAACCAAACGGGGTCAGCTCATCGATACGCGTCTTCATCTCAGCGACTTCCGAACGAGACATCAAGCCGGGAATGACGATGTAGCCGTCTTCCTCCAGGCCTCGGATCATTCCTGGGACGTCCGTTGGATCGTAGTGTCTCAAAGCGGGAGCGTGCTGGTTCATAATGCATCTCTGGTAGGAACTCCAGAAGCTATATCGCACGCAAAGCCAAATTGCTCACACGTAGCTCGGGATATTTGGTAAATATCACGGATCCTGCATGCCCACGCTCATGCCCACGCTTGCCATGGAACCCCTTCAGCGGGATCCCGCACTTCCGCTGGCGGTTCTCAGAAGTTCCCAGCGAGGACCGATGACGGTGCATACCCACAGGTTTTATGAGCTCGTCTACGTGCTTCGGGGTCGCGGCATTCATCACATTGGAGAACGCCCCTATCCGATCATCGTGGGAGATTTCTATATCCTGCAGCCAGGGGATGAACATTGTTATGAGGTGGATCGCGGCTCTCTCGAAATTATCAACTTCATTTTTGTGCCAGCGCTCTTTCTGGACGACGATTGGCGGCAGTTTGTGAGCTTGCCGGGTCTTGCGCCCTTCTTCTCGCAGAGTGCCCAGCGCGAACACAAAGTGAGTCTACAGCCGCCGCATGATCACGCTGTCCATTCGCTGCTCGAGCGCATGCGTGGGGAGATTGAGCGTCATCTCCCAGGCTATCGTCTGTTGTGCCGAAGCCTGGCCCTAGAAGTGCTACTCACCGTTGAGCGTGCGGCACAAGCTGGCGATCCCCAGCTCAAGACGGGACCCATCGCGACCGCCGTGGCCTATTTGCATGCTTCCCCCGAAGAGCCGATCAGCATGGCGGATCTGGCCAAAGAAACGGGGCTTTCTGCCAATTATCTAGGTGAACGTTTCAAAGCCGAACTCGGAGTTTCAGTCGGTGAGTACGTGAATCGCCTGCGCATTGATCGCGCTCGGGAATTGTTGGCTGGCACCGAACACTCCATCACCAACATCGCTTTCGACACAGGCTTTGATGGTCCAAGCTACTTTGGCAAGGTCTTCTTGCGGCTAACGGGTCACACACCGCGCGCCTATCGTCGACTGACACGCGGAACCTAGGTCACTTCACCCAGGGGCGTTCGTCCTTAGGCGCATCCCAACTCGGGACCGGTGCTTGCAGAGGGTCGTCAATCCAGCAAAAACGCCCGTTGATATCGGCGCTGGCATCGCTCGTGAGTCGCAGCACTAAATCCACGGCCTTGTGCGGAGGATCACCTCCCGTCTCTTCCACCCACTCCACCCAGCGCTTGTAACCTGTAGCGATGGGGCCCAGCGCATCGACTTTGTCCCGAATATCAGCCCACATGTCGGTGCGCACGTCACCCGGGTGGATCACATTGGCGGTGACTCCACTGCCCGCGACCTCGGCGGCCAGGTGACGCGTGAACTGATTGAGCGCCACTTTGGCCGTGCCATAGGCACTATTGATGGGTCCGGGAGGGTGAAGCGAGGCGGCCGAGGTGACGTTGATGATGCGCCCCCAGCCCGCTTTCAGCATGCCCGACAGGAAGGCACGGGTGGTCAGATACGACGCCACAGCGTCGATCTGCAGCGTTCGCACCCAGTCCACGGGATCCGAATCCACGATCAGCGAAACAGGTCCAAAAACACCGGCAGAATTGACCAAAATAGCCGCATCCCCGAAGCGGGCCCGCACCGCGTCGCCCAGCTTGGCGACAGCCGCAATGTCCGCAACATCACAGGTTAAACTCGCAACGGAGCCCCGCGCTCCCTGTGCCAAGGCCTCGGTGTGTCTCAATTGCTCAGCGTTGCGGGCCACGCCGATCACCTGCGCCCCGGCACGAGCGAGACCCAAAGCTACCTCGCGCCCAAGGCCACGGCTTGCACCAGTGACAACTGCGATGCGGCCATCGAGATCAGCCACTGATCGGCGGCTTCCAGCTTGCCGGCTCCATATGGAACACCTCGCGCAACGTGCTTGATTCCACGATTCCATCTTCGCCAATGGCCATGAGCGGACTCATGAGCTCACTCCAACGGTCGTGCGTCTTGGTGTGCCAGAGGCGATCCCACGTGCCTATATCCTCCACTTCGGAGTACATGAATAGCACCGGATCATTCTCGAAAATGGTCATGTTGTGGATGCCCGAGGCTTCGAGCTCCTTCACAAGCTCAGGCCAAATGTTGTCGTGCCAGTAGCGATATTGCGGGAGGCCACCGGGCTTGAGGCGCATGGTGAAAGCGACGCGGATCATGAGCCGTGGATACCCAGCGCGGTTGACAGCGTCAAGAGCGGCGCAGTTCGGGTAGCCCTTCCCCAGCTCATGGACGCTCCTTCTCCTTGTTGTCGTTACCTGGCGATTTCCGTGATCGGACCTCTGGCGGAGAACGAACCAGCGCGGATGTTGGTGCTCCCTTTTGCTCGTTCTTCAGAGCCTGGCTGGCAGCCTCCTACCCAAACTGAGATTTTTCCTGGTTCGACCCACCGAGAGCCCTGCACGTTAACTACTGAGCGTTGGTGAGGCTCAATGACAAATTCGATGCGACGTCGTTCACCGGGGCGCAGGGAAATGCGCGAAAACGCTGTCAGCTGGCGCAAGGGCACCGGTGCGGAGGCCTCATCCAATCGGAGGTAGAGCTGGGCGACTTCGTCACCAGTGCGATCGCCGATGTTCTCCACGTCGACGGAAACCGTAACATTATCCGAAGGAGCGGGCGAGCGCGGAGAAATGCGCAGCTTGCGATAGCTGAAGCTGGTGTAGCTGAGCCCGAATCCAAACGGAAACTGTGGCTCTCCCTCGAAGTAGCGATACGTGCGCCCACGCATTCGGTAGTCGTCGTAGACTGGCAGCTGGGCGACGGATTCGTAGACGGTCACCGGAAGTCGCCCCCCGGGGTTGTGATCTCCAAACAACACATCCGCGACCGCGGTGCCTCCAGCCTGGCCCGGGTACCAGACCTGAACGAGCGCTTCGACCTTCTCCAGCACGTCTTCTGGAAGGCTGATCGCGCCGCCACCAGTTAATACCACCACGATGCGTCCGACACGGCTCGTGAGCGCCCGCAGGAAGGCCTCTTGGCTGCTGGGCAGGCCAATACTGTCTCGATCGCCGTCGAGCGGGGAACCAATCGCGTCCCCCTCCTCGCCTTCAACGAGCGGTGTGTTTCCGACAACGGCAATCACCACATCGGAGATCTTTCCCGCATCCACCGAGCCGTGCAGCTTTTGGGCGCCCAATGGCCCGTCGGTCAATAAGGCGCCTGGCTCGTAGATAACCCGCTGTGCAGCATCCACTTTCGCGGTGATCCCCTCAAGGATTGTGGTCAGTCGTTCGTTCAAACCATGGTAGTTGCCTAAGAGAGCCTCGATGCTCGCCGCCGTCGGCCCCACGATGTGGATCTTCTGAACCTGCTTGGAGAGCGGGAGCAATCCATTCTCATTCTTGAGAAGTACGATCGATTTTCGAGCTGCTTCTAGGCTGAGCTTCATGTGCTTCTTGCTGGCCACCACAGACGTCGGGATCTTGGTGTAGGGCACCTGAGCCGGCGGATCGAAGCACCCCAAACGAAATCGGGCGGTCAGCGCGCGCGTGACGGCGATATCAAGTTCAGCTTCCGTCAGAAGGTTAGTGGCTAACGCTTCGGAGATCCCCTCCCTTGAGCCACCGCAATGAACATCACTTCCACTCTTGATCGCCAAGGCAGACGCTTCTGCGACCGAACTCGCGGCACCTTGCCGCGCGTGCAGACTGTGAATCGCGCCACAATCCGTCACCACCACCCCTGAAAACCCCCATTCTTCCCTCAATAGTTGCTGCAGGAGCGCAGGGTTGGCGCAACAAGGCGTTCCGCCAATCAGGTTGTAAGCCGCCATGATGGATTGAGCGCCGCCCTCTTGGATGCAGGCCTTGAACGCTGGGAGGTAGGTTTGCCAAAGGTCAATGAGATCTGGTGTCGCATTCAACGTGTGGCGTTGTGACTCTGGGCCTGAGTGAACCGCAAAATGCTTGGGTGTCGCTATCGTTTTGAGATACCGAGGATGGTTGCCCTGTAACCCACGGATGAATGCCACGCCGAGTCGAGACGTGAGATAGGGGTCTTCGCCAAACGTTTCTTGTCCTCGGCCCCAGCGTGGATCGCGAAAGATGTTGATGTTGGGGCACCACAACGTGAGTCCGGAGTAAAGGCCACGGTAACCGCGCTTCACCGCGGCGTGGTGTTTAGCTCGCGCTTCGTCCGAAATAGCAACCGCCACTCGCTTGACGAGCGCAACGTCGAATGTTGCCGCAAGCCCGATACTTTGGGGAAATACCGTCGCCTTTCCCGCACGTGCCACTCCGTGAGCGCCTTCACTCCAGAAGTTGTATTCAGGGATCCCGAGGCGGGGCACGGCCTCCGACTCGTGTAAGATACAACCCACCTTTTCGCTCAGCGTTAGCCGTGACACCAGGTCCTTCACACGCAGAGAAATGGGCTGTCGATGATCAGTGGCGTGTGGTGAGCGCTTCTTCATGGCGAATTCTCTTGGATCGAGCGTTTTGGCCGAGGAATCGAGCGTGTCGCACACGTGCCGGTCACTGGCAATGTCAGATTGGTGTTTGCGTTGTATCGGTTTGTGCGGTACCGCTAGGGGCAGTTTACGGGCCACCAACTGCAATGAAAAGCCTTCGTCCTCGTCCTCGCGCTGGCCGTCCTCGCACTCGCCCCCGCCCCCCGTCAGGGCCTTCCGAGTCCACGCCAAAGCTGGCTGCTGGTCAACGACGTGAGCCTCACATTCGCTTACTGTTCATGGGAAGATGTCGTATCGGTCCGACCTGGAAGCATCGTCTTTCCAATCCGTACTGGCGCTTGTACGTCAATGATCGGAGTGGTGCGGCCATCCGAGGGCCAGAGGGGCTGTTTCACATCCCCGCGGATCGAGTCGTGCTCGTGCCACCTTGGGGTCAATTCTCTGGGCAATGTAGCCGGAGCGTTGACCACTTCCACCTGCATTTTGATGCTGTTCATTTGCGCGGCGATTGGCTTCGAGCTTCGGGGAACATGCCCATTTTGGTGCCCAGTGCCGAGGGATCGAGGTCGCTCCGCGAACGTTTGCCTTCGGGCTCCCTCGGGGACCATGCGAGTTGGTTGGCCGCGCACGCCTTGATCGCAGAGAGCTTGTTGGCAGCGTTGGAGGTGCTCGGAGCAGGCTTCCGTGAGGGCCTGGCCTCCGAGGAAGAGAGTCGATCGCGCCTAGGAAGCGTGCTCACCGCCATTGAGGATCACCTTGCGGTTGCGTTGCCGATCCCTGAGTTGGCGAACCTGTCGGGTCTCAGCACGGGAGCCTTCACGCGCCTATTTACCAAGCTCACCGGTGACAGTCCCGCCAAGTACATTCGGGGCCGCCGAGTCACGCTTGCGTGCGAGCTTCTACTCGGTGGCTCCACAGATATCGAAGGGGTCGCCGAGGCGTGCGGTTTCGCCAATCGTTATCATTTTACCCGAATATTTACCCGTTTGTGCGGTGTCTCGCCGGGTGCCTACGTGCGTCAGCTGAGGAGCCCAGAGGCCAGTTCGAGCCGCGTTCAGCCGTGACTTAGACGGCCTTAGGCCCGCACGTTCCAATCAGATACAAACGAGCCAGAGGTTTGGACATTGTCCTTTGATCTCTTGGCAGGCAGTAAGAGTGTGCGTTGCCCCTTTCAGGAGACTCAATGTCACTCTTTGGTCATCGATTCGTGTGTTTCACGGCCATCATTCGCGTCAATCAGATCGAAGTCAGACGCGACGAGAGCATCGGCGCTGACGAACGAACGCTGAACACGCCAGAGCGGGTCCAAGCACTGCGCGAGGCTTTTCGTGCTGGCTGTCCGAACGGACGCATGACGTGGGCACTCTCCTGGCATGCGTTGTTCGACTCAAGCGATAATTATCGACAGATCCACCGCTTGATGAGGGAGTACCACGACACCTACGGCGATGAGATCACCTTCATCCCGGGTGGCTACTTCGCGAATGTTTACAACACGCG
>JBBSBI010000194.1:0-9762 GCA_038251425.1 Polyangiales bacterium | reverse complement strand
CGTGAAACGCCGGTCGCTGGAGCCGACATCCAAGGCGCCATCTTTGCGGAACGCCACGGAGACCAGCGGTTCACGCAAAGGAACGGGAGCTACCTCCGAGTAACTTTTCCACAGCAAGCGCTGCTCTTGAGTGAGCTTCCCATGCGCCAGCCGCGCGATTGAAATGTAGGTTCGGCCTACCATGGCCACCCGCAGCCCATCACCGGCCGAATTAGCAGCACAGGCTAACGCCAGAGGGACTTCCGATTCGTACGCGTAGCTTTCGCGAACAGTCAGCGTCAACGGAGGTTTCGGTAAGAGCGTGCGCACGCTGGCATCCGCGCGAATGGAGAGTGAAACGCGGCGCTCGGCTAGCGCCTCACCGCGCACTCGATCCCAAAACCCTGGACGTCTCGCCGAGTGGAAAGCGGTGTTCGTCACAAGAAGACCTGCGTGCCCCGAAAGCTCCAGAAACAGGCTTAATTTGCTCGCTCTCGCTGATTTCTCGAATTCAGCGCGGGGCTGAGGTTGAGGTTCTAAGGCGATCTCGAAAGAAGCTTCCGGTGCGCGGCCAGCACCCAAAGGCCACCAACTGGACTTGGACGCACGCGGGCGGTGACGCAGCTCCTCCGCAAGCAGGGCCTGGAGCTTCGCCCCCACTGGCGCCAGTACTGAGTCCGCGGCCAATGTGCCATAGCTGAGAGAAACGCGACGCTCCTGGCCAATCTGCAACGCAAGCTCACAGGCAAGCTGCCTCAGAGCCGTGCTGGCCGGGCAGACAACGGAAGGCTCACGCGGCGTTTTCTCGTCGGGCCTGGTGCCCTCTCCGCTAGAAAGCCTTGAGCTCAGGCCGACGAGAGCCGCGCTGCACCAGCCCCAGATTCGCCTGCTTCGCACCCCCACTACCTACCGCCAAAACCTCTCACGCAGAAGCGCGGCGTTCTGGCACACGCGCCCACTTTCGGATTGCCCCTGGAAGCCTCGTCAAATATGCTCCGCCCGAATGAAAACCCTCGTTTTAGTGCGCCACGGTCAAAGCCAATGGAACCTCGACAATCGCTTCACGGGCTGGGTAGACGTGCCGCTCAGCGACGTGGGCATTGAAGAAGCGCGCGCCGCCGGGCAGCTTCTGAAACGCGAAGGCTTTCAATTTGACGTGGCCTTCACTTCCGTTCTGAAGCGAGCCATCAAGACGCTCTGGCTGACGCTCGAAGAGACGGACCAAATGTGGATCCCAGTGCATCGCAGCTGGCGCATCAACGAACGCATGTATGGCGCATTGCAGGGCATGGACAAGGGCGAGACGGCTCGCATTCACGGCGAAGAGCAGGTGAAGATCTGGCGCCGCAGCTACGACATCCCACCGCCCGCGATGCCGATCGACCACGAGTTTTATCCCGGCAACGATCGCCGCTACGCGAGCTTGGCCAAGGGCGAGCTGCCACTCGGGGAATCGTTGAAAGACACCGTGGCGCGCTTTCTACCTTTTTGGGAGGGGTCCATCGCGCCCGCGCTCCGGGAGGGCCAGCGCGTGGTGATCGCAGCCCACGGCAACAGCCTGCGCGCCCTGGTGAAGCACCTGGATAATGTGAGCGAAAAAGAGATTTTGGAGCTCAATATCCCTACTGCCGAGCCCCTCCTCTACGAGCTCGACGACAACTTGAAGCCGATCAAGCGCGGTGGGCGTTATCTCAATGAGGCAGCGGCCAAAGAAAAGGCCGAGGCCGTCGCCAATCAAGCGTCTCTCAAAAAATCCTAGCTTTCTAAGCGGCTCATCAGCGGGTCCCTAAAAAGTACCCATCTGGTGCGCTATTTTGGTGTCCTTTCAAGCCACTCCAAGTTTCGCTCAGAAGTAGTCCCTAAGCCGCCACAGGATTCTACCGCTTTCATGCCACCCCCGGCTTCCGGCGACCAGCTCGAGTTCCCCAAGCTCAATGCCCACACTGACGCTCCCCCTTCCCGCAAACGCTGGGCCTGGCTACTGGCTCATGTGTTCCGGGCAGATCTTGACAATTGTGTCCGCTGCGGTGGACCCATGCGCTGGCTCGAAGCCGCCACCTCCGCCCAGGCCACCACAGGTTTCGGTCGGACAGCTGAGGTTTGATTTCTCTTGAGGGGCTGACGCCGGGCTCGGGGACCCCTTCTGAAACAAGGGGCCGCTTCCAGGGCGCTACGGCTGATAGATAGCAAGGATGGTTAGCCCGACGCACGACCTCACAGCTCACGAGCTTCCGCGGGGTGGGGATCGATATAAGAAAAATGTGAGGCGCGCGGCGAGGCATGACGACGAAATTGGCCTGGAGTCTGCCCAAAGATTTTCTTGAAGGCCCCCGAGAGATACTTCGCTTCCCGGAAGCCGCTGAGTTCGGCCACAAGTGGGAGCTTAAGATCGGAATCAGCGAGCAAGCGCTGCGCTTCCTCCAAGCGAAAACGATTCCAGGCCTGGGCCGGGGAGACTCCGAGGCAGCTTTGGAAACGCCGCTCTAGAGTTCGTCGAGAACAGTGAAGGCGCTCGGCGAGGGCTTCCAATCCGAGATTGTCGACGAGATGGAGCTGCATGTGGCGCAGAGCTCCGGTCACGAACTTGTCGGGTGCAACCACGACTTCCGTCGACCGGCGGCTGATCACCCGAATGGGCGACACTCGGATGTGTTTCAGAGACGGGGGAGAGCCCACCATCATTTGATCCAGGAGCTTCGCGGCTTCAAAGCCAATTCGTTCTGTTCCGGTTTGCACGCTGCTCAAGGGTGGCTCAGCGAGGGAGCAGATTACCGGGTCGTTGTCGACGCCCAAGATTGCGACCTGTTCGGGCACTTTGAGCTTGAGTCGCTGACACCTCTCAGCGAGAAACAAGGCAAAGTGGTCGTTCACGCAGAGTATAGCGACGGGCTTGGGTAGCTTCAAAAGCCACTCGCGCACACCCTGGTCGAAGTCGCGCACGTCACGGGCTAGTGAAGGTGGAACTCCAGTAAATACAGAAGCGGTAGCTCCGACGGTCTCAAGCCTCGACGCGAATCCCGTCAACCGCGAATCGATGGGCCACCCCGTCCGCGCGAAGTAACCGAACGTAGTATGCCCTCGATTCAGAAAGTAGTCGGCTGCCATGGCGCCAACTTGGCTGTCGTCGCTGTCGACGTAGCCCATGCTGGGTGGCGGCACCCAGAAGTGCGCGTTCACCGCGGGGATACCGGCCTCCTCAATCAAGGCAAAGACAGTTGGATCGGAAGACGAGAACAAGATGCCGTCCAGCTGCTCCGCGAGCAGGCGGCTAATGCCCTCGGGAGATTGGTTGCCGTGGTCAAAGATCCAGTCGCGCCCAGGACGTGCGTACGCGGCAATGCCGAGCAGCACTCGCTCGGCGTATCCACCCGTACTCGCTAGACCAAGGCCAACATGCATTCGGAACTCACCCAGGGCGAGAATAGTCGATGCTGCAGCCTTTGTCGCAAATCAGGTTTGTTCGAGGCGGAAATGAGGATTGTATCGGCGCAGCCGAATCCCCACACTGATCCCTATCCGTCGGAGTCGAGGAAGCACACTTCGCAGGGCAGAAGCTGACCTGTTGGTGCTGAGAAGCCTCCGTAAACGAGGCGTAAATGGAGTTGCGATGCCGAGATTTGCATTTATTGTTGGCGCTTTTCTGGCCCCCCTGATGGGTGCTGCTCTGGCTTGCACCGCTGGGCTCGACGGCCATTCGAGCCGCCCTCGCCCGTCTGACCCCAACGCAAACGGGGCGGCCACGGGCAGCGGTGGTGCCGGTGCTACACCGGGCACTCTATCCGCAACTGATGGTGGGGTGGCCATGGGAGTGGGTGGAGGCGCCATTGTCGTGCCCGCTAACTGTGACGCCCCCGTCGCTCCGCGAGCGCCGCTTCGCCGTTTGACGCGCGCGGAGTACTCAAACTCGGCCAAAGATCTGGTGGGTGACACGACGTCCCCAGGAAATGCTCTTCCCAGTGAAGATTCAGCCAGTGGCTTCGGCAATGACGCCGACCGCCAATCTGTATCCTCCCTCCTCGCCCAGCAATATATCGCCGTGGCTGAGGGAATTGCCGCCCGCGCGACGGCGCCAAGCGTGCTCGGGAGCGTGCTTCCCTGCTCAGCGAATTGGGGTAGCGCTCCCAATGCCGCAGCCGAAGTGGATTGCGTTGGCACCTTCGCCCAGAGTTTTGCTCCGCGCGTCTTTCGCCGATCGCTGACGCCTGCAGAACTCGCCGAGCTCCAGGGGGTATTCCAGACCGTTCGCGCTGGTGGAATAGACTTTGCGGGGAGCTTTGCGGCAATGCTGGAGGGGCTCCTTATGTCCCCCGATTTCTTATATCGACCAGAGTTCGGCGTACCTGTGCCCAATCAGGTAAACCTGATGAGGCCAACGGGTGAGGAGATGGCAACGCGTCTATCTTACCTCTACTGGGGCACCACCCCGGATGCGGACCTTTCCGCCGCAGCGCTGCGCGGTGAACTGGATACCAAGGAGGGCGTTCTTAGCCATGCAACGCGCATGTTGAACGACGCCCGCTCGGACACGAGCCTAAGGTACTTTTTTGATAACCTGTTGCCGATTTCTAGCCTCTCAGCAGCGACGCGCGACCCAGCGGTTTATCCGACATTTTCTCCCAAAATCGGTGGCCTGATGCGCGAGGAAACACAGTCGTTTCTGCGCTATGTGATCTTTCAAGGCGGCGGCAGCTTTGACTCTTTCTTCACAGCTCCCTACACGTTCGCAAACGCTGAGTTGGCCGCCTACTACGGCTACCCCGCGGTGGCCGGGGACACATTCCAACGGGTCGATCTTCCCAATGTCTCTCAGCGCCTCGGGCTCCTGACGCAAGGAGGGATCCTGACCGGGCTCGTGAACTCCAATCATACCAATCCCGTGAAACGCGGAAAATTTGTGATGACGGAAGTGCTGTGCCAGCACATCCCTGCGCCCAGTCCTGAAATAGCCGCTTCCATCAAGCCTCCAGATCCCTACCAGGGAGCGACGGCTCGCGAACGCTTCGGTATTCACTCGCAGAACCCTGCCTGCGCGGGGTGCCACTCTCTGATGGATCCAATCGGCCTTGCTCAAGAGAATCTGGACGCGGTGGGCCTGTGGCGGGATACGGAAAACGGCGTGGTCATCAACGCCCAGGGGCAGGTTCCGCTCTTGGGAGCGCCTTTCAACGGCCCGGTTGAGCTGGCGCAACGAGTGGCCGCTACGACCGAGGTGAAGACGTGTTTCTCATCGCACCTGATGAATTACGCGTACGGTCGGACGCTAAACGCCGCCGATAAGTGCACCGTGGAAGCCGTCCAGAATACATTTAAGCAATCGAACTACGACGTCAAAGGGTTGCTCGCGGGGCTCTCCCAATCCGACGCGTTCCTCTACCTCAGTGCCGTGAAGGAGTGATGTGAGCATGCCTGGTCTTAAGTTGAGTCGAAGGACCGTTATTCGTGGGGCGGGCAGCATTGCCATTGCGCTGCCGTGGCTGGAAATCATGAGGACCCAGCAGGCTAACGCCCAGGCCGTGCCTTCTGCCCGTCGATTCCTTGCCGTCTTTGCGCCGGGAGGTACGCTGCAGGAACTGCAAGGTGGGGTCGAGGGTCTCCAAGCTGGAACCGCGCGTTATTGGCCAACCGGAACCGAAACGGCGCCCGTGCTAAGTCCAATCTTGGCGTCTCTGGCACCCATTCACCACAAGCTCCTCACGATACGTGGCCTCAGTATGGCGGTCTCCAATGGCACGGGGCACCCAGCCGGTATGAGTGGCTTGCTAACAGGCTCCGAGCAGACAGGTGGTGGTGAAAGTAGCTACTCGGCGCTCCCCTCCATCGATCAGATCTTGACGACCCGCATCTCGAAGGGAAAGAAGCCCAGGGCCAGCATTCAGATGGGGATCCGGTGGGCCAGTGTTGGGGGCAATGGGTTCGAGCCCGTGAACATCATCAACTTCGAGGATGGTCCTGGCGCCAATCCCATCGCACCGAGCGTGGATCCTGTAGCCATTTACAAAGATCTTTTTGGCCAAGCGGTCCCCGCACCGTCAACGCCGGTGCCCGCGGGAACGCCCGACGTGCGAGTGATGCGCAAAAAGTCCATTCTCGACTACGTCGACAAGAGGTTTGTTACCTTGGCTTCTCGCCTTGGTGCCGCAGATCGAGCCAAGCTCGAACAACACCTTGAAAAGCTCCGTGAGATCGAAAAGGGCCTGAGCGGAGTTGGGGGCGGTGTCGTCATCGGCGGAAAATGCCAGGTGCCGCAACAGGTAGACACAACAGGGTTCGACACCTCGAGCGGCAACGCCGGGGGAGCGGCGGCTGACGCGTTGATCCCCAAGGTTGGGAAATACATGATGGACATGATGGTGATGGCGCTTGCGTGCGACATCACTGCGGTGGGCACCTTGCAGTGGGCTGACGCCGAAGCGAAACACACCTTTCCTTGGCTCAACCTGCAAAACCACCACCATTTCTACCAGCACGACGGCGGTTACCGTCCGCTCGAGCTTGAGCAGATCTATACTTGGTACGCCCAGCAGAACGCCTACCTACTGCAGGAGATGGACAAGGTCGACATGGGTGGGCACACGCTGCTGGATGAAAGCGTCGTCTTTTTCGGTTCGGAGATAGGCTGGCCCGAGAGCCACGCCCGCGATAACGTGCCGATCATGCTCGCCGGCGGCGCTGGCAGCTTACGCGGCGGGCGGCACCTGGACTTCCGCGTTAACAAGAGCAACCTCTCGGACGCGGGGATCCCCCACAACAACCTGCTGGTGTCGATCATGAACATGTTGGGAGATCCCAGAACTGAAGTGCAACAACCCGGCAAGGGCCACTGTGCCAATCCGATCAGCAACCTGATATAGATAGCTTAGGCCTGGCGCGGATGTGCAGGAGATTGACGCAAGAACGCCAACCAAACAGATTGAACTCGTGGCTCGCTCCCTGGCTTGATTCCATTTTACGCCTCGGAGAAAAATATGAGAAAGAGCTCAAAAATCGTCGGTTCGCCGTACTCGCGAGTGCCGCTTGCAGCAGCGCCAACGACCGACCGGCAGGGGCTGGGAGTGCTTCGGGCGGCAGCACATCCGCGGGATCCTCGAGTAGCGCAGCAGGGGGAGCCGTGTTCGCGACCGGGGGACAACTGACCCCTGGCCAAACTACAACACCGTAGGTTTCAGCGTCTCGGAACCACTGCAAACTTACTACATTAACAACGCTGAACCCAATGTGATCGGGGACGACGCCGTGTTCGCTTTGGACTCCACGGCAATGGTGCAGATAGCCGGTGGTGCTATGGCGCGTCTCTTCAGCGAGGACCCCAATTGCAACGCGGTTCCGAACTCCCTGCCCATAGTGGTCCCTGGTATCACTAACAACGGACCCATGCCGCGCGCGGCGGCATTCACCAGCAGCTGCGTTTGTAGCTGACACTGGCGAGGCCCCCATGGAGGCTTGCATCAACATGAGGAAACATGGCTGCGATACCTGGCTCAGGTCAGCAAATCCAGCGGGCCCGTACAGAGATCGGGATCGCCAATGGAGGCCATTGGAACCCCTATGTAAGCGGCAAGCGACAGCAGTAGGTTGTTGTTGGGCGTGCCCTTGGCGTCGAATGTCCGCCCGGTCCTGAACGCTCCACTGCCTTTACCCGCGATGAAGGCGGGGGTGGGGCTGGGAGTGTGGTCTCCGTTGCTCATTTCGGAGGCGACTAGGGTCGAATAACTAGGCTGCCTAGGGTTCGACGGTGGTAGCAACTCCTCTCATCCACGTGAGCCTTGCGGTGCAGGTTCCGATTCCGGAACACTCGTCAACCTTCGCATCTGGGAGAACGTTGAGCTGCAGATGCGTCGGGCCGGCGGGAACGTCCTCCGGAACAGTCGCTTTCGACCACGACTCCTGTCCGTTTTACCGACAACTTGCGGGAATTGTTGACCCCTGGGTTGAAGAATATCTGGAGGTTCTCAAGCGTATCTATAGCCGGCGACCAGTCGAAAACTAGCGTTTGCCCGCGGGATAGCGGTGAAAGCGGTTGCCGCGGGGTTAGGCTCCGTGCTGCAACCAAATGGCGCACCACGACGACAATCCTGTGAGTATTGTCACTCAGCTCGAGCCGAGCGTCTTGCTGGGAGGCTACAGCATCGTAGGGAATGTCCAAAGTGAACTCCGCCCTGTCGCAAGCTGAGGTAGGGCCTTCCTGCGGCCCGCCGCGTGCGTGCATCTTCATGAGCATCCCATTGAGATGGGCAGTCACCTCTTCGGATAGCCTCGGACACCCTTTAGCCCCCAGCGATAACCGGAATCGAAGCAGTTCTCTAGAATCGCCATCAGCGTTGTCGCTCAAGGAAAGAGCCAACTCGCCATCAGAATACGCCTGAAGCGGAACCGTGACGGCGTCCGGACTGCATGCGGCCGATAGCAGCGAAAATAGCGGAACGATCAACTTCCGCCAGCCAACGATTGCGACGCGCGTCCGCGGCCAGCTCGTGGTGTGTGGATGCGCGCGTCTTTTTGGGGCCATCAGCGCAGAGAGTAGCGGGCCCCAACCATGTGCGACTGTGAATGCTGTGCTAGCGAAAGATATGCTTTGTTCTGCCAGATCTGGGCCCGCTTCTCGTGTGAATATGGACCTCGCTTTCCGTAGCCTCTTTGCTCTGGCGTGCATTGCTCTGCTTGGCTGCGGATCCGATGCCGAGGAGCCGACGGCCGGCGGTCGTGGTACCGGGGGCGTTCCTAACGCAGCTAGCGGCGGCTCAGTACCGAGCGGTACGGGCGGCTCAGTACCGAGCGGTACGGGCGGCTCGAGCGCGACGGCACCTGTGGTGGCGGATTGGTACTGCCTACAGTCTGCCGAGGCTTGTATTTGCATCCCGCTATTGGCCGGCTTGCAGCCGAAGAACACGTGCACGCTCCCCATGGCCGAATGCTGCTTCACCTCGTTTGTCGATGGCGATTTCGGTTGTCAGTGCTGGCCAACCACACTCGTTTCATGCGCAGACTGGCTTTCCTCAAGTGCTGGTACTCGTGTCTCGGCTTGTCCCCCGCAGTGACGGCGAAGTCCTTGGGCCATCGTAAATCTGACCTTCCACCTCATGACGCGGCTGGGGGAGTAACGCCGCGCCGGGCCACTCTAGGAGACACTGGCGTATGCCAAGTAAGAGCACGGTAAGGAAACTTGAAGCTGCAAGAAGAACCTGGGGCTGAACCAATGCAATGCATGTATCCAGAATTGATCCTCTCCTCGCAAGCAACACTTAACGCGGGACCAGACCCTATGACCTCCCGGCGCGCACTTCTAAATTGACCTCATGAAGCATTCATTTCATCCCGAGGCCGCGGATTCCCACCTGCGCGCTTTCATCTGGTGCGCTATTTTGGTGTCCTTTCAAGCCACTCCAAGTTTCGCCCACAAGTAGTCCCTAAAGCGCTACAGGATTCTGCCGCTTTCAAGCCGCCTCCGGCTTCCGGCGACGAGCTTGAGTTCCCCAAGCTCAATGCCCACACTGACGCTCGCCCTTCCCGTAAACGTTGGGCCTGGCTGCTGGCTCATGTCTTCCGGGCGGATCTCGATACTTGTATCCGCTGCGGTGGACCCATGCGTTGGCTCGAAGCCGCCACCACGGGTTTCGGTCGGGCAGCTGAGGTTTGGGTTCTGTTGAGGTTCTGACGCCGGACTCTTGTTGCCCTCGGGGGTGCTTGCTTTGTTGAAAGTGAGCACCTCACTGCGGAGATCTATCGGTGCCTGCATAACGTGGGCTCTTGGCCCCCAATTGGGTCGAATTCACCGCCTATTATGCT
>JBBSBI010000193.1:0-9782 GCA_038251425.1 Polyangiales bacterium | reverse complement strand
CAGTTGAACTGAGAGGAATCGAACCATGACACCTACCGCCTCGCGCTTCTTACGGCGTTCATTTCTCGCTGGCCTCGGTACGGCTGGCGCGGCAACCTTGCTGCGTCCGCTGCTCAATGCGGAAGCCCAAGCAACAGGGCCGCAACGGCTTCTCATCATCCATCGTCCTTGCGGAACCAGCCCGCAAGATTGGTTTCCCACCACCGGCGGAGTCAAAGATTGGGGTACCACCCCGATTTTGAGCTCCTTCGATGCACTCCGCTCGGATATGGTCGTGATGAAGGGCATCGATTTAGCGCGCAACCCAGAGTGGAACGGTGACAAACATGGTGCCGGGTTGGTATCGGTGATGTGCCCCCCTCCAGCCAACGGTTTCCCGTTGATCCCGGGCAGCTCGGGAGAAGAGGTCACCGACGCAGATGGGAAGGCGTTCACCGGCACTGGCCCTTCAGTTGACCAGGAGTTGCTCAGAAACGTGCCGGCACTGCAGGGAACGTCCGTCGGCTCCCTGCAGCTGGGTGCTTCCGCGGGCTCGGCCAAAGGCTCAGGCCCCGAGTGCTTGCGCGTATTGTCGTATGCGGACTTCAACCAAGCGCTTTGGCCAGAAACACGCCCTGATATCGTCTTCAACAACGTGTTTGCAAGCGTCGTCACTGGAGTTGATCAGGGAGCCTTGGACCACGCAAGAGCCAGAAACAAGAGCGTTCTTGATTTCATCACGGCTGATCTCGGCCGCCTGCAAGCGCAGGTACCGAACTCTCAACTTCCAAAGCTTGAATCGCATCTGGCAGCAATTCGCGCCTTGGAAACACAGGTTTCTGGAGTCTCAGCGAGCTGCAGCAAGCCGGTATTGACTGCGCTTCCCACGGCCGTTGCTGGCGAAAACCTCAACCTAGACGATGTGCAGCACCGAACCGTTGCAGAGCAGCAGCTTGAGATCGTCCGTTCAGCATTCTTGTGCGACATTACGCGTGTCGCCACGCTAACGTTCAGTTACGGAAACTCGGATGTCAGGATGTTTGGCCCTATTTCGGTCAATGAGGGTCACCATACGCTCTCGCATGGTGGGGCATTCAGCACACTCGGCCAGATCGATAAATTCTACGCTGATATCACCGCCAAGTTCCTGATGGACATGAAGAACACTCCGGACGGGACCGGCTCGCTTCTGGACAACACGCTCGTTGTGTACTTCAGCGACTGCTGCATCGGAGCCGAGCACAGCATTGAGAACAACCCCGTGGCGCTTTTTGGCGGTAAATCGCTCGGGCTCAATGGCGGCAGTTATCTGCAGTACACGGGCCGCACCTTTGCCGACTTGTGGGTCGAAACCTTCAAACGCTTCGGCTACAACAAGACGATGCAGGGCGCTGCCCAATGGAACCTTGGTTCATTGCCGGGGCTCTATGGGTGAGAATCCGCATTTGTCGTACAGTGGGTCGTTCGTGGTGGTGGCCCTCTTGGGCCTATCCTGCACGCAAGCCCAATCAACACGCGAAGGCTCCGCCACCGCACCGAATGTGGCGGGGAGCGACTCTGGAGCATCAAACCCCGTTACCGCGAGTGGCGGACACACCAACGCTCCTCAGGGAACCAGCGGCGGCGTCGGTGGCACAGCGAGCCAGGCGCTGGGGGGCAGCGCGAACGCTTCCCTTGGTGGTGCGGGACCATCGAGCTCAGGAGGAAGCAACTCTTCGCAAGCCTCCGGCGGTACAGCCATCGTTGGGACGCCCGGTGCGTGGTGGAATACAGCTTTCGGTTATCGGCGTCATCTCACATTGACGGGGAGTGCAAGTCCAGGCGAACCGAGCGAGATAGTGACCCTCGTGGAGATCCCAGCGGGTGCCATTCCGGAAGCGTTAGCTGGAGCCAACGGTTCCGGGTTGCGCTTCACTGATTACACAGGCCAAGCACTCAACTTCGAAGTGGATTCCTGGTCAGCGAACGGACCTGACAGCGTTTGGGTGCGTCTCCAAGATGTCGCGGCGACTCGAAGCGCTGGCTTTTACGTGTACTACGGTCAAGCTCAAGCACCGGCGATATCGCTCGCAGATTCACAGAAAACCTGGCCCGACTCCTACGCGGCTGTGTGGCACTTCGAAAAAGCTGCGGCTGATTCTACCAAAAATGGTGCCAACGGTGCTGACGTGCAGGTTGATTTCGTAGCAGGGCAGGTGGCAAGCGGCATCAGCCTGAAGGGGAACCAGCACATCGGCCTGGTCAAAGGGTTACCCATGGTAGCCGGCGCAAGTGGCGTTACGGTCTCCGCGTGGGTTAACGCCAGCATGTCCACCGATCCAGAACCCGATCAAGGGATCTTGCTCGGGATCGGCACCGCCAGCACGGAGCCGGGCGACCATCTGTCGCGCGTGTCCATCGCCATACAGCCGGGAGCCTTGAGCGGCGAGCTCAATCCCGACGAGGGAAGTTGGGAAACCACACAAACTCCGGCGAATAGCGTCAGTGCGGGCGCATGGCACTTCATCACTGCAGTGGCTGATATCAAGGGCAATTCCATCACGCTGTACGTTGATGGCGTGCAACAAGGGGCCAAGCTTGGAGCGGCATGGGATAGCACTTCCTTCATGAACACGCCGAGCGACCGCATTGTTATCGGCGGTGAAGAGGATCTCCACGGTGGGTTCTACCAAGGGCTCATGGACGAGCTGAGGGTAGAAACTCAGGCTCGCAGTGCAGAATATGTAGCGCTTCTAGCCAAGGCTTCGGCTTCGGGGTTTGTGACAATTGGGCCCGAGGAAAAGCACTGAGTTTTGGAACGCTCGCCTGCGATCGACAGGCGGCTAGCCGGTATGAAGCTGGAGCTTCACCTTGCGTGCGATCTGGCGAAAGATGGCATCGGTCGACCAAAGCTCTGCTCCGGCTTCGAGCGCGCACTGCGCCACGTGAGCATCAGGCGTTGAGACGGAGAGGCCCATGCGGCGACAGGTACTCCGTAGCTCGCCAACAGAACACCAATGCTTGAGCGGTGTTGGATGAAGCGGCAGATCTTCAAGGATTTGTTTGATGGAAGAGCGCTCCCGAAGACTCAACGGGGCACTCGTGAGCTCTGCGGCTACTAATGGCGCCAGCAAAACAAGCCCATCGTCAAGGAGCGACTCCAGCTCAGATGCACCTGTTCCACGAAAATATTCGATCCAAATCGAAGTATCAACGACGACGCTCACGTGAGACTCCAAGATCGATATCTAATACGAGCTTGCCTCGAAGCGCCTTGGCATGCTTGGCCGCCTGACGCCGACGGAGGAGTTCAAGCCCTTCGATGATTGTCTCCGTGATGCCAACCCCGGACACGCGTTGCGCGGTGCCCAAGAGCTCCCTCGGGAGATTCACCGTCACTCGCTTGATGGCCGCCTCATGCATACGCTGATATTGATGGCGATATGGTTGGTTGTCAAATCCAAGAGCGCTTTTGAGCTCCCGTAGTCGTGTCGCGAAGTCCGGTGTTGATGCCCACCCCGCTCCCGCGAAGTACGGCGTCGGCCGCTTTTTGTTCCTTGAAACCTGGTAGGATCGCCAACTTCGTTTGCCAGTTTCCTTCACGACTCGCTCTCGCAGCTGGCAGTAACTTTGCAGCCCTGATGTTCGCATTATCCGTCCTGGAACGTTGTGATACAGGAGAGGCCTGCCCGTGCAGTCCGCATTTGACGCGGACGCGCAGTCAGTGAGAAACGGTACGGCGTTTTTTCCCGAGACAATGCCCAGACTCATTTCGGTACCAGGGGACCGTTCGCCCTGCGCTCGGTACTGAGTACTAGTTGATATCGACCGACTCGACTAATGTGGCGCCGCCGTGACAGTTCGCTACGGCTATTTGATCAGGAGAACTATCATGACTCAGGCGGCACCTCGTCAGCGGTCGGCGGCGCCAGCTCGTCCACCGGCGGCGCAGGTTCCGAGGCGTCGGCAGAGGCAATGGCCTTCTGCACCGCGTACGAAGCCGTCCCTTGTACGTATGGCGAAGCTCCAATGCACTACGTGAATCTGGCAGACTGCACGACCAAATTCGACGCGTACTCCGCAGATCGAAAAACATGCGTGCTGATGCACGCGGAGACTGCAGCGGAAGACCCGACAGTGCACTGCCCGCATTTGGCGGGCCAAGACCCCTGCAACTAGCGATCGAACCACAGACAAACCGCGACAAGTCCGGGAGCTGAGCCTCAAGAGATGAGAGTGGCCACCTGTACTTGTCGCGAGCGAATCGCTGAACTTATAACGGCGGGACGCACACCGAACCTACGGTGCCGGTTTCCGCAAATACGGCGTTGTTGGCGCAGGTGGCGTAGAGGCCATCAGGACGACAAAAGGAGCAGTCGCTCGGGGCTTGGCAGCTCTTAAAGCAGTAATTTTTGCCGTCGCTGGCGATCACACAGGCTGAATCCTTGTCGCAGTCAGCGTTGGCCTTGCAGCCCTGGCGTCCGCAGTATCCGCCCTTGAACGTTGTGATGCAGGAGAGGTCGCCCGTGCAGTCCGCATCTGCGGCGCAGCCAGCACCGGCGCCGCAGGTACCCGGCATACACACCTTTCGATTCTCGTTGCCACCACCCGAGGAACGGCAGCTGAAAGCAGAGCCAGCGAAGCGCTGGCAGTACGCTTCATCGTCGATCATGCCGGGAGCCAGTGCGACGTCCTCCTTTTCGCAGCTGAGCAGGCACATCATCATGCCCGTGGACTCGAATGGGGAGCACACTTCGGCATGAGCCGTCTTGCATTCGCCGGGCGCGGCGCAACACTCGCTGTCCTGTGTACAGGTGTGCGTACAGTAGCCGCCCCGCACGCGATCCAGGCAGAGTGCATCACCTTGAAGCGCACCTTTTGCCACGTCGGCAAAGCATTCAGTAGCAAGCTTGCAGGTTGAGCCGGTCTGCCCGGGCGCGATGCTATTGATAGCTCCGGCCGCCGCACCCCCGCCATTTCCGTCGTCGTCCTTTCCGCAGGACACGCTGAAGAGTGGGAGGGAGAACAGGCCCGCGATCAAAAGTGGGGAGATTTTTAGTGTCATAAGCGCTCGCAGAGGGTGAGTGGGAGCGCTGGGGCGGAATTATGAAAGACTTTGATCAGCGCGCGTTCAAAAGTTCACTTAACGTGACACACTTGAGCTTCCGAGCGGCGGCTTCCGTGAGCAGCGATTCGAGCTCGGTCACCCCCAGCGGCACGTAGGTGTCGTGCTCTGAGGTATCGTGCAACAGTACGATTCCACCCGAGGTAAGTCGTCCAGAGACGCGAGCTCGAAAAGTCTCTCGGCGAGTAGACGCGAGCCCATCGAGGCCCCGCAAGGACCAGCCCACGAGCGTTAAACCGAGCGAGCTTGCGACGCTGGCGATCGCTGGCGATACGACTCCGATAGGTGGGCGGAACCAGCGCAAATGCGGGACGCCTAGCTCTCGGAGCACCGTTAGCGAACGCTCAAGATCGGCCCTCAGCGTGGCCCGCCGCCAGAAAGCGTAAAACCAGCTGTGCCGATACCCGTGGAGGCCAAGCTCGTGCCCGCCCGCCACAATCTCTCGGATCACATCGGGATAGAGCTCTGCCTTCTCTCCGATCACGAAGAAGGTTGCACACACCTGAAAGCGGCTCAGTAGCGCCAGCACCTGGCGGGTCGTCACCGGATGCGGACCATCATCGAAGGTCAGCGCCAGTCGAGATTTGAGCGCTGGCCCGCGCCGCACCACGGTGCCGTACCAGTTGAGGCCCGGCAGCGCGCCCAAAAAGGCTATGAGAAGCAGAACGGCGAGCGCCCCGACGAGCCAGCTAAACATTTTTGCAATCGAAGCAGAAACGACGCCCCCTGCAAATGGCTTTGCAACAGCGCTGAGCAGCCCTTCCGGGCCACACACAAAGTCGGTTATGGTTTGCCCAATGCTCAGCAAAAGCATGTATCAAGCCGAGCTCACCATCTTCGCCATTTGCCTCTCGGGCTGTGGCGGCGCGAGTAAAGTTGCGCTTTCAGGTTCGGGCGGCGCTGACTCTGGCGGGGGTGGCCGGAACGTAGGAGGCCTCTGGAACAATGGTGGTAGCCTGGCTTCGAGTGGCGGCGCAAGTAACCTGGGAGGGTCTGCGGGAGCTTCCAATCCAACGAATGATTGCTTGAAGCACACTGCCGCGGACCTGTTGGTCTACCTTGCGGCAGCGCCCTATTCGGGTTCGGCCGCCATGACCATGCCAATCTGGGAAACCGCGAGCGCTAAATGGCAAGCTGCACGGGCAGCCGCGTTGGCATGGGCGAACAAGGATTGTGCAAGCTTTGCGATCGCCGCTCAGACGATGGGTTACGAGGCGGTTCGCCTTGAGGATGCGACGACCCGCCGAAATTACTGGGTGCTGCGCGATGTTTCCTCACAATTCCAAGGAGTGTTCGCGTTTCGGGATCCCGGAGAGTTAACCGGAACGCGGTCATTGGTCATCGATTCACCCCATTTTGGCTTTGATTTTCGCGACGATCGCGCGCTTCGCCTGTTTCGGGACGTCAACGCCGTGGCCTTCTTGCAGAACACGGCACATCGCTGCAATGTCACGTCGTGCTCAGGTTGTTCCGAAGTTCAGAATTACGCCTGCGAGGGTACCTGCATGCGAGATTCCGATGTAGTTCATGCAACACGAAACGGCTATTTTGCCATCTACGACGGCTTGGAAGCCGCTCGAGACGATTTGCACTTTGAATACCACGGCGCCAGCATGGGCAATAATCTGCCTGGCTGTGTGGGCACGGCTCACATTAGCCAAGCCTCCAGCATGAAGCTCACGCCCGCCGAGGACGACGGTACCTATCCGAATCGTTTCTGGACGGCCATCAAGAAAGGCGTTGGTGACGCGTGTGCGTGTTATCATCAACGCGAAACTGGCTGTCGCTTGAATGGAGCCGCTTCCACAGCGGGCCGACGCACGAACCAGGAGAGCAGCCCCGCAGATGCCAATCTTGCGGTCTGTACCGCTTCACCTAACGCACTTTCAGCCCGTTTCGTGCACATGGAGGCATATAACGTGGACCCCGCGCTCGTCTTAGCGGCGCTTTCAGAGGCTGTGCCGGCGCCCTAGCTTGATGGGTACGCTGGTTTCGAACGCTAACGAGGGCGCTACGGAATTCTTTCGAAAGGCTTCCTTGCCGGCCTCGTCATACGGGGCTACTTGTCTTTCGTGGACATTGAAGGTCAACGTCGTTCAAGCAAATTTGAGGATCGAGGCGTCGGGGGTGGCGGCGGTGGCGGGGGTCGGTCGATCAACGCGTTGTCATCAATCGTGCGCCTGCTTGGCTTCAAGGGCGCGGCGATCCTCGGTGTGGTAGGGGCGGTCGTCTACGTGGTCGCTCCACCTGGCGTGAAGCAAGCGCTGCTGCGTGCTGTCGGGGGTGGTGTCCAAGGCTCAAGCCAAAGCGCCTCGGGCTCAGGGAGTGCCTGCCAAGTTTCACCTGCGAACAACAAGGCCTGTGATTTTTCGCGCGCTGTGCTCGCCTCCACCGAAGACGTGTGGGCCGCGCAGTTTAAGACGGGCATTCTGCCGAGCTATGGTAGCGCACCGAACGCCTACGAACAGCCGACGCTTGTGGTCTTTTCTGGCAGCGTTTCAACCGGTGGTTGTGGCAGTGCTACATCCGACGCGGGCCCGTTCTACTGCCCCGGCGACCGCAAGCTCTATATCGATCCGACGTTCTATGACGTGATGGAGCAGCGCCTGAAAGCGCCGGGAGATTTTGCTCAGGCGTACGTGATCGCGCACGAGGTCGGCCATCACATCCAAAATCTGATCGGCTCCACGAACCTGAAACCTGCAGGCGAAACTAAAAACCAGGTGTCAGTACGCGTGGAGCTGCAGGCCGATTGCCTGGCGGGAGTCTGGGGACACACCGCTCAATCTACCCTGAAAATCGACGACACCGACTTGAAAGAAGCCGTCACAGCTGCGCACGCCATCGGCGACGATGCGCTCGGTCACTCGAACGCCAGCGATTACACGCACGGCAGCAGCGCCCAACGCATCCGCTGGTTTCGCCGCGGGTTTGACAGCGGTGACCCTCGTCAGTGCGACACCTTTGCTGTATCGAAGTACACGGAGCTCTAGGCTCCCCGACTGCCTCTGGCGCTTTCTCCTAAAGCCCAGCGCAAATGTACCCTAGCCGTTCCCCGCCGCACGACACGTCGTTCCATACCCCAATGCTGTCGCACGCGAGCGCGGTGAGCTGGATGCAAAGGACCCCGCAATCTTGGCCGGCCTCGCCATCGTTGGGATTGCCGGGTGCCCAGTGTGAATAGCGGTCGCCCACCGAAGTACCGCTCGCGTCGCCGCTCCAGAATGGAGTGCCACTCGCCCAACGCCAATCACCTTCGGTGGCAATATCCGAAGCACCGATCCAAGGTCCGAGCCAATTGAGTGCGCTTCCCTGAGTGACAAGGAAGCTGTTTTGAGCTTTGCTCGTGATCTCCACCAAGTTCCGGTTGGCACTGTCGTGGCAGGCCGCCGCCGCCTCCGCGCGCTTTCTGCGGATGCTGCAGAACATGTAGCCTTTGCCGGCAAAGGCGTAGCCCACGCAATCGGTGGGGCATTCCTCGTCGCTCGTATCCCCGCTGCAGTTATTGTCCAGGCCATCACAGATTTCGCTGGAAGGGATGCAGCTCGTATCCCCACCGGAGCCAGCGCCACCGGTTGCAGCTTGTCCACCGGAGCCAGCGCCACCGGTTGCCGGTTGTCCGCCGCTAGGGTTGCCTCCTTGGTTGTCCGCGCGCCCGCCTATTCCAATAGAGCCCCCCGAGAAACCAGAGGTGTTAACCGGAGGTGCTCCGCCCGTCGTCGGTGCGGCTCCGCCCGTGATACTCAAGGGGGCGTACCCTCCCGTTTCTTGAGTGCCGCCAGCGGCTGAAGGTGAGCCAAATAGACCGTTCGGCTCTGACGAGCACCCAGCAGGCGCGGGCAGCCGCCCCTTTTCGTTTCTTGAAAGATTGTAAGCATGCTTACTATCTTGTGTTCGACTTAGAGATAGAGGGGCCGAACCCTGAACGTCCTGGTCTTGTTGGTGTCAAGATTCAAGATCCGAATGCTAATACACTCACGTTCTTGCACGCTCAGGACACACGGCCCCGCCACGTTGCATATCTTAGCCTGCCAGAACGTCGACCAGATCCCGAGCCGTTAACACGCGCTCAGCAAACCTATCCAACTCTACCGGAGAGGCATCGCGGATGCGTTCGGCGTTGGCCGCATCCACCGCACCGAAGCGTAGAGTTAACAGTTTGATCACGAGCTCGGCTTTACCTTCGGCTTTACCTTCGGCTTTACCTTCGGCTTTACCTTCACGGCGTGACACTGCTAGGGAGTCCTCGTACATTCTGATGGAATCTTCGCGCTCTTGTGCGCGCTTCTGCGCCAGGGGGTCGCTGGAGATTCTGTCGAGTTCGTTCACTGCGTTGGCCATGATGGGATCTTCCTTTGCCAGTGTATCAAATTCTTGGTCGGAGGCTGCGCTTAGAAATCTGGCCCAAAGGGACAGCTTTTTTGGGGTGTCAGAGGCCGCGGCGAGGCACGGCAACTGGAGTAGGTGGAGCTGGAAGTGGTCGCTCAAGCAGTAGCCGGAGCTGCGCTCGAGGGCGAGAAAAGCATTGTGGAAGCGGCCCGTGGGCACCATCGTTACAGTTGACCAAACGATCGAGATCGTCGGCCTGAGGAGTGAATAAGGTTGGCCGCGGCCGAGGGGCTCGGTGTAGCCGCGTGCCCAGTAGAAGAGAAATCGAGCGGGCAACGCCAGGTGCCCGTATGCCTGCATTTCGACATTG
>JBBSBI010000192.1:0-9908 GCA_038251425.1 Polyangiales bacterium | reverse complement strand
CATCGCCCGGTGATGCTGCATCGAGCCATTCTGGGCTCCATTGAGCGTTTTTATGGGATGTACATCGAGCACACCGCGGGGAAATTCCCGGTGTGGCTCGCTCCCGAACAGGCAGCGATCGTTACTGTGAGCGAGCGCCAAGCCGAGTACGCGGAAAAGGTGCGAAACGAGCTCGCTTCCCGCGGTCTGCGCATCAGCGTCGATTCCGGTCAGGATAAGCTGGGTGCCAAGATACGTGCCGCCCGCATGCTGCGCGTGCCTTACATCGTTGTGATAGGCGACGACGAGGCTCTGAATGGCACCGTGACGCCCCGCTCACGCGATGCTGGTGAACTCGGCACCCTTTCAGTTGAAGCTTTTGCCGAACGACTTTTAGCCGAATCCAAACCGCCCAAGCTCGATGAAGCGAGCTAGCATTTTAACCAGAGAAACGACCCCTATGAGGAATATGGACAGACGCACATGGCAATGAAACGACGCTTCCCGCGGGATACCCGTGGACCACAGATTCGGGTTAACCACAGAATTCGTGTCCCGGAAGTCCGCGTCGTCGGCGAGGGCGGGGAAAATCTCGGTGTGCTCCCCACCGATCAGGCACTGCAACGCGCGCAGCGCGTCGGCCTCGATCTGGTGGAGGTGAATCCCAAAGCCGTACCGCCAGTGTGCAAGATCCTCGACTTTGGCAAGTACAAGTACGAGGAAAAGAAGAAATTGGCAGAGGCCAAGCGCAAGCAAACGATTGTGGAAGTGAAGGAGATCAAGCTCCGCCCGAAGACGGACGATCACGATCTCGAAGTCAAAGTGCGCGCTTCACGCCGCTTCCTCGAAACCGGCAACAAGGTGAAGGTCACTTGCCGTTTTCGCGGCCGAGAGATCACTCACCCGCAAAAAGCGCGGGAAAAGCTAGATTATTTTCTCACCAACTTGGTCGATATCGCGCTGATTGAGCAGCCCCCCACCATGGAAGGCCGGACCATGGCGATCATCATGGCAACCAAGCCTCAGGTGATGCAGCGTCTCCAAAGCCAACGCGCCCAGCGCGATCGAGAGCGCGCAGCTCTCGGCTTAGCGGCTCAAGAAGTGAAGGAGCCGAATGTGCAAGACCTTGAGGAAGAGCTGCACGAAAAGGACGATGACGACGACGATGGTGACGATGATAGCGGCGAGGATGCTGACGAGGCCGAGGATGACGACGACAAGGCAGAGGCCGAAGGGTAAAGCAGCCCCTGAGTTCTTACTCCGTTACGCCTGACTGGGGAGCCCAGACGACGGTCTCGCGCTACCCCGTCCCCCCGTCCCCCCGTCCCCCCGTCGCAGATAAGTGATGAACTGCTTTGCCGCGGCCGACAACGGGTGATCTTGGCGCCAAACTACGCACCAACTACGTCGCAAGGGAAATCCAGTGACCTGCAGTTCTGTTAACCGGGGGACCCCGCCCCCTCGCGGCTTAGCAAGTTCGTTGACCACGGCCAACCGCGACAATACCGCGATGCCCAGCCCTGCCGCTACCGCGTGTTTGATGGCCTCGTTGCTCCCCAAATTCATAGCGATCTGGGGTACGAACCCGACCCGGGCAAAGTGCTGCTCTGCCGCCATCCGTGTGCCGCTGCCCTCTTCACGCATCAGCCAGCGCAGCGTGGAGAGTTTTCGCAAAGGCACGCGAGACCCAGACAAAGGGTGGGGCGCCGCGGCCACGACCACCAGGGGATTGTCCAGAAAAGGCACCACTTCAAGCGGGATCCCTCGGGGCGGAAACATCATGACGGCCAGATCATCTGAGCCGCGCTGAATGCGCTCCACCACCCGATCGCGGTTCTCGACCGCCAGCGTGATGTCCACACCAGGGTGAGCTTGGGCAAAGGGCCCCAGAAGATCGGGTACGAAATACTCCGCAGTAGTCACGGCAGCAATGCGCAGCCGACCGCGCACAAGGCCGTGCATGTCGGCCAATCGGCTCTCGAAGCGCTGCCAGCAATCCGTCACCTCGGCCAGAGTTTTGAGCAGCTCATCGCCGGAGGGTGTGATGCGAATCTGCCGACCCACAACTTCAAACAGCGGCTCGCCAATCGCTGCAGATAGATCGCGCAGCTGAACACTCACTGTGGGCTGCGAAACATGCATCTCTTTGGCTGCCCGCGTGACTGATAACAAGCGGGCCGTGGACTCGAAAGCACGCAGCTGGTGAGGGCTAATTCGCAGCAGCCGTTCCGTCGTTTTTTTCATAGGTTTTTATCTATGTATAGCATAAAAATAAAGTATTTTTCTTAATATATAGATCCGCCTAGGCTCTCACTATCCCCCCGGAAAAGGATTCATATGCAGACCGAAACCGCGCCCAAGACCGAAAATGTTAACGTTGAGCAAATACCCATCACGGTGGCGTATGGAGACGGCATTGGCCCCGAGATAATGAACGCCACGTTGGCCATCTTGCAAGCAGCCGGGGCGCGCATCGCTCCTGAAGTAATCGAGATTGGCGAGCGCGTTTACCTTGCCGGTAACACTGCTGGCATTGGCGCCGACGCCTGGGCCAGCCTCCGCCGGACTAAGGTGTTCCTGAAGGCGCCCATCACCACCCCTTCTGGCAGCGGCTACAAGAGCCTCAACGTCACGGTGCGAAAGACGCTGGGTCTGTATGCCAATGTTCGCCCTTGCGTGAGCTACGCCCCCTTCGTAGCCACTGCACATCCGAAGATGGACATGGTGATTGTTCGTGAGAACGAAGAAGACCTCTACGCGGGCATCGAACACCGGCAGACCGACGAGGTGTACCAGTGCCTCAAGCTCATCACGCGGCCGGGCTGCGAGAAGATCGTTCGCTTCGCCTTCGAGTATGCGCGAAGCCACGGCCGGAAGAAGGTCACGGTCATGGTGAAGGACAACATCATGAAGATGACCGACGGGCTGTTCTATAAGATTTTCCAAGAGATAGGCGCAGAATTTCCTGACATCAAACAAGAGCGCTACATCATCGACATTGGAGCCGCGCGAATCGCCAGCCGCCCCGAGGTGTTCGATGTTATCGTCACGCTCAACCTGTACGGTGACATTATTAGTGACGTTGCGGCAGAAATTGCAGGTAGCGTCGGTTTGGCGGGCAGCGCCAATGTGGGGGAACACGTGGCGATGTTTGAGGCGATTCACGGCAGCGCGCCCGACATTGCGGGTCAAGATACTGCCAACCCAAGCGGTTTGCTGCTAGGTGCGGTGATGATGCTCATTCACATCCGCCAGGCGGACGTCGCCGAACGCGTGCACAACGCCTGGCTAAGGACCATCGAAGAGGGTCTTCACACTGTTGATCTCAAGGGCGAAAAGACCACCACCGTCGTGGGCACTCGTGCCTTCGCGAAGGCCGTGATCGAACGCCTAGGCAACAAGCCCGTACACTTTACAGCGGTGTCCTACCAGAACCCTCCGGTCGTCAAGGCCTCCACTCAGCCTCTCTACACGAGAAGGGCTGCCGCCCAAAAGCAGATGGTGGGTGTGGATGTTTTCGTGCATAGCGCCGTTGGGTCGCCAGAGTTCTTGGCTGATAGACTATCAGCCTTGGCCACCGAAAACCTTCAGTTACAAATGATCACCAACCGGGGCGTTAAAGTGTGGCCGGGCGGGTTTCCTGAAACCTTCTGCACGGACCACTGGCGCTGCCGGTTTGTGGCCAAGACCAGCAACGGGCAGATCCAACATCAGGACATCATCGAGCTGCTCACCAAGGTCACTCAAGGTGACGTCGACGTTATCAAGACCGAGAACTTGTGCACCTTTGATGGTGAACAAGGCTTCGCCCTAGGCCAAGGTCAGTGACGACTTTTTTGTCGTCCTGGCAGGCTGGAAGGTTCCCCCCATCAGACAACGAGGATTTGACATGAACGACAAACTTCACCCAATCAACCGAACCAGCGCGAAGTTAACCCAAGACATTTCGCTGCCTGGCGCCAAGGCGATGTTGTGCGGGGCAGGCCTAAAACCAGCAGATTTCGACAAGGCTCAGGTGGGGATCTGCAGCACGGGTTACGAAAGCAATCCCTGTAACATGCACCTCAATGGCCTCGCAGCTCACGTGAAGAAAAGTGTGCAAGACGCTGGCCTCGTGGGATGGATCTTCAACACCATTGGTGTGAGCGATGGCATTTCGAACGGCACCGAAGGCATGCGTTGTTCGTTGCCTTCGCGTGAAGTGATTGCCGATTCAATCGAGGCCATCTCTCTCGCCCACTACTATGATAGCAACATATCGATCGTTGGCTGCGACAAGAACATGCCGGGCGCTCTAATTGCGATGGGCCGCCTCGATCGCCCTAGCATCATGGTTTATGGCGGCACCATTGCTCCTGGCCGTTTGGGCAACAGGCGGCTCGACATCATTTCGTCCTTCGAGGCCTATGGGTCATTCTTGCGAAAAGAGATCGACGAGAAACAACTTAACGAGGTGGTCGAGAGTTCCTGCCCCGGGCCAGGCGCGTGTGGCGGAATGTATACGGCCAACACGATGGCGGCGGCCATTGAAACGATGGGTATGGCGTTGCCCTATAGTTCATCGAATCCAGCTATTTCTGAGGAGAAGATTCGGGAGTGTGGTGAGGTTGGCAAAGCCATGAGAATCATTCTCGAGAAGAACATCACACCTCGGATGATCATGACCAAGCCTGCGTTTGAGAACGCGATCGCGGTTGTGATGGCATTGGGCGGCTCGACGAACGCGGTTTTGCACCTCATTGCCATGGCGCGCGCCGTAGATGTGGCGTTGACCATCGATGACTTCAAGCGCGTGGGTGAACGAACGCCCATGTTGGCAGACCTGCGCCCCAGCGGTCAGTACTTGATGCAAGATCTGCATGAGGTAGGCGGCACACCCGCCGTACTCAAGCTGCTGATCAAGGAAGGGTTGGTTGACGGCAACCTGCTGACGGTTACAGGGAAAACGTTGGGCGAGAACGTTGAAGCGTTGCAGGGCCTGCGAGAGGGGCAAAAAGTGATTTTCCCCGTGTCGACCCCGGTTAAGGCCACGGGCCACATCAGAATCCTGAGGGGGAACCTGGCGCCTTTGGGAGCGGTGGCGAAGATCACCGGCAAGGAGGGGCTGAAATTTTCGGGGCCAGCGTGTGTGTTCGATTCGGAGGAATTGACGCTCAAGGGTATTGAAGCGGGCAAAGTCAAGCCGGGCGACGTGATCGTGATTCGGTATGAAGGGCCTAAAGGTGGGCCAGGCATGCCTGAAATGTTGCGCATCACCTCTGCCGTCATGGGCACGGGCCTCGGCAAAAGCGTGGGCATGATCACCGATGGGCGCTTCTCGGGTGGCACTCACGGCTTCGTCATCGGCCATATCACGCCGGAAGCCCAGATGGGCGGGCCGTTAGCTGTGGTTATGGATGGCGACATCATCAGCATCGATGCCAGCGCCGACACGATTGAGGTCGCGCTTTCCGATGCAGAGCTGCAAGCGCGGCTGGATGCTTGGCAAGCGCCCCCTTTGCGTGCCACCCGAGGTGTGCTGGCCAAATACATCAAGCTGGTCAGCGATGCCTCCCAAGGCTGTGTTACCGATGAGGGATAAGCAACGAGTGCCTCATCTCCGCATTCTTACGGCGCAAGCGCGAGCGTGATCCACGCCTGCGCCGCGACCCGCTGGCTGATGGCTGCGTCGACGCTCGCTCGCGGAAATACGCCAATAACGGGGCCAAAGCCAAGTCGCTCCAACTCCTCTGCGTTGGAGTTCGACGACTCGTCGAGCGTCGCTGGAGTGGAGAGCACGACCGCATGCAGCGCCACGTCGCGCTCCAGGGACGCACGCTTGGTAGCGTGCACGTCGTGGAGCACGCCGAGTCGATCGGGCGCGACGAGCAGCACGACGGCCGGCATCAAAGATCGCACGAGATCGATGTTGGTGATCGAGTCGCTGAGCGGGGTAAAGAGGCCGCCCGCCCCCTCCACGAGCAAGACGTCTACGTGATACGCCATCTCGTCAGCGCGCTTCCGAATCACGTCGAGGTCGATCGGGCGACCTTCCTCGCGTGCAGCCAGATGCGGAGACACCGGACGACGGTACGCAAAGGTCGGGTGCGTGTAGGGAGCCTCGCAGGCCTTGGCGTGTCGCTCTGCGTCTTCGCATCGCTCCGCAACTCCGGTCGCGATGGGCTTGTACGCCCGCGCTCGAACCCCGCGCGCACGCGCGTGCACCAAGAGGCACTCTGTCACGTGCGTCTTCCCGATCTCCGTCCCGGTTCCGATGACGATGACCCGCATCACTGGCCTTGAGCGTCGATCGCGCGAAGGACGCGCATCGCGGCGCACGCGGCCCCGTATCCGTTGTCGATGTTCAACACCGCGAGCCCGGGCGAGCAGCTTGCCAGCACGGCGCGAAGCGCGCTCTCTCCGCCCGCCGCGACGCCGTACCCGTTTGAGGTCGGCACCGCAAACACGACGCTGCGAACGAGCCCACCAACGACAGTCGGAAGCGCCGCGTCCATGCCGGCAACAACGATCACGATCGGGTGTTGGCCGATCGATTCGATCCGCTCCATGACGCGCCACATGCCCGCCAACCCCACATCGACGTAGGACGACGCGTTCTCTCCCGCGTAGTGAAGCGTTCGCAAAATCTCGCGCGTCACGAAGGCGTCCGAAGTGCCGGCTGCGACCACTGCGACACGTGGCGAGCCCGCGGGTTCCGGCAGCTTGCGAAATCCGAAGTACGCGGTGCGTGAGACCGGCTCATAGTCGAGCTCTTCGCGATGCTCGGGACGCAGGGAGGCAACCTGGTCGACACTCATTCGAGTGAGCAGCAACGTCGCATTTCTCGCTGCCGCCTGTTCGAGGATGGCTTCGAGGTGCTCGGGGGTCTTCCCCGGGCAGAGGATCGCCTCCTCGAATCCGATGCGTTCCTTTCTCGGGAAATCGAGCTTCACTTCGTCATATGTTTTCATGATGCATGCATCCATTCTGTGTTCGGTAATCTTGTGGTGATGTAGATCATCATGGATTGCATGCGTTGCACCATTGGGGGTCCGCGAAGCGCGAAGTTTCTAAGTCGCGAACCTCCGCGTGATCGCCCGCCACGCACGCCCATCGCTCGGCACACGCCTCGTTCGTCGGCGAGTCACAGTCACGGCACGGACGGCCCAGGATGCGCTCGACGACCCAGAACCCCGGAGATTGGCAGCGAGGGCACAGGCTCTTCATGCGGCGAATCAAGTCCTGGGTGGCCTGGCCGATGAGCGCCATGCGTGTGGGATTCATGTGCGCCCGCAGATCGCTCTCCACGAAGACCTTGCCTGTCTTCGATTGCCCCAAGGCCTCCGCGAATGCCGCTCCCAATGCCGCGCGGTCCTTGAGTCCCTTCCAGATGGGCGAATCATCCGGACCGTCGGCGCGGACAACGAGGCCGTGCTCCGGGAATCCCGCCCGCTCGGCGAAGGCCTCGAGCGCCTCCTGCGTCGAGACGAGATCGTGCAGATGCCGCCCCGGCCCTTGCGCCCTTCCGACGAGCTCAATGCCGCGCACTCTGTCGATTAGAATCACGAACTCCACATCCCACGGGAACAGCCCGAATGGATCCGGCCCGAACGAGCCCTCGCTCGCGATCCCGTAGGAAGCGCCAAGAATTTCCATTCCCTTCTCGGCCTTCTTGCGAGCAGCGTCCAGCTGGCTTCCAGGCCGGGCAACATCCCGCGTGAACGTGCCCAGCGTGTCGGTGTCGAAGCCCAAGGCAACGTCGACGTCGACGCCTAGCGACGCATGAAAGAGCGGACCGATGACGCTCTCCTTGCCATGCTGGGTGAGAAGCGAGAAGCGTCTCCCTGCGTAGTCGGCTCCGATCGGCGGTGCGCTCATCTCGATCTGGTTAGCCCCTTCCAGCAGCTTTACATGAAGTGGCTTGTGATCGCGCCTCTTCCAGCGTTCCGAACGTTTGCCGAGGTTCACGATGTGGACTCCTGCCGCTTCGACTATTGTACGGGTGGCTCCGGCGACTTCGGTCCCGAGGCCGTCGCCAGGCATGCAGGTTACCTGTTCTCGGCCATTGGAATCGAGCTTGTATCGCATGCTAGGTCTCCCGGCAAAGCTGTTCGAGCGTTGAGACCGCACAGGCTGCTCGCTGTTATCCCTCATCGAATAGCCCGCTGGGCACTTCAGGAAAATGTCATAATATCGAAGGTAACGTTCTCTTTTGGAGCACGACATGAGCGTCGCCCACCTGAACTACCACGACCTCTACGTCGAGGGTGACGACGAGGCCGAGGCTGAAGGATAACGATGGCGAATGCGATAGCGATGCCGCCGGGAGACTCCGCGAGGAACCCACTGGATATACCTCTTTATGAGAGATGGGATGTCGGGCAGGACTTCGATCAGGGCCTCCCAGGTCGTAGTGCAGAAGCGTTACCCTACGCCGCCACTCGCCATCTGTTCACCGATGCCTCCATGCCCGCCATCACATCCTCAGGAGGGATGCCCAGGGTGTGCTCGTTCGCTCCCCCAGTGAGACAGGGACTTGCCTTTCCCAGTCTTGATGCCAAAAGGAGCGGGTGACGGAAACTCTGCCCAATGACGCCACGCCCTGGGCCATCTTGTCGGCGCTGGGATTCGACGCGGGAGCCTTGAGTTCAATCCAGCAACAGCAGTTAGAGCTGTATGTGAAGCTTCTTGTGGAGGCAAATCAGAGCTTCAATTTGACTGCGGTTCGGAGCCCCGAGGAGGTGTGGCGCAAGCACATCCTGGAGAGTCTTCAGCTGGCAGAGCTGGTGCCAGCCTGTGAACGCTTGATCGATGTTGGTTCCGGGGGTGGTTTACCGGGCATGGTGATCGCGATCACGAAGCCCGGTGTGGCCGTGACATTGCTTGAAGCCACCACAAAAAAAGCCAACTTCCTGAAGCAAACTGCGGAGGCGCTCGACCTCCGCAACGTGCGGGTTGAGTGCCAGCGGGCTGAACTCGCGGGCACCCTCGGAGCGGCCCTGCGCGAGAACTTTGACGTGGTGACAGCACGAGCTGTGGCACCACTCCAGGTTTTGGTTGAACTTTCGGCACCGTTTCTGAAAGTTGGAGGCAGCTTAATTGCCGTCAAGGGTGAGAAAGCAACGCAGGAACTGCTCGCGGCCAAACGCGCACTAACCTTGCTAGGCCTTGAGCTCTCACGAATCGAACCTCAACCCAGCGCGACAGTGCTCTTCCTCAGCAAGCTGATGCGAACACCCAACAAGTATCCTCGCGCTCCGGGTGAGCCCAAACGCCGACCGCTTTGAGGTAGCGGGAACGTCAACCTATCCGGTGCTGCGTCTGACGATTGTGCGACTCAACCCGAGCTAACCGCCCGCAGGTTGATGGCCGTGCCTCCGCTGTTGGTCCCTGTAGGTTGCGGCACACACCCCTCAAGCGGTGATGGGGTTTCAGGCGTCGCGGTGCGCCGCCCGATACGCGGATGGCTCGAGACCCGAACGCCGTCGGAACAGCCGGGAGAAGTAGCTCGCGTCGTCCACCCCAACGAGCGCCGCGATGTCCCGGATCGGAGTTTGGGTCTCCCGAAGAAGAAATTCGGCTTGGCGCAGCCTGAGATCGATCACGTAATTCATTGGGGAAAGTCCAAAGCACTCCTGAAAGCTGCGGCGAAGGCTGCTCTTGGACATTCCGCCGGCGCGAGCGATTTCCTCGAGCGTGATCGGTTCGGTAAAATGATCCGCCAGCCACTCGACGACGGCTGAAAGGCGGACCAATGATTGAGAGGCAGGGGTACGCATGCGCTCGTATTGTCGCGCGAGCTCCACGAGCACGGCCGTGAAGTACGACGTGGCCGAAAGTGCGAAACCGGGCGCTCGCTCCTGGAGCTCACGCTGCAAGCTCGCAACGATGGCAAGCACGTGGTCGAGCGCAGAGCGCTCAAGCTGCAAACGGCTGCGAAATGCGTGTTT
>JBBSBI010000191.1:0-10026 GCA_038251425.1 Polyangiales bacterium | reverse complement strand
GTCGGGCTCGGTTGCCTGCTGGCAGCGAGCACTTCAGTGGATTCTGCTCAGGCAGCGGCGGGTAGCACCGCGTTCGGGAGTGACGGCGGCGTCGAGTCCAAGAGTCACGGAATTTCCGTCGGGAAGCATGCGCTCTACGAGCTGCGCTTTGGTCCCTATCCACCAAAGATTGACGATGAATTCGGGGATAATGGCCCGTATCAGCTGATGTATGGCAAAAAGAAGCGGCTGCTCGTGGGGTTTGAGGCCGATTGGCTCGCGTTGCAGCTGGAGCGCGTTGGCACGCTCGGCCCAGCCCTGGGTTTCGGGATGACTCAAATGACAGCCAAGTCTCCGCTAGCAAGTGGTGCAGGATTATCCGGCGAAGAGAACACTTTGAGCATCGTGCCGATGTACGGCGTGGGAGTGCTCCGCGTGACCGCACTCCAAGATCAGCTCGGCATCCCGCTGGTTCCCTTCGCTAAAGCGGGTGTCGGTTATTCGCTCTGGTGGGCAACCAGCTCCGGCAATCTCTCCCGCTATAACGGCTCCAAAGGCCGCGGCGCATCTTATGGCACCCAGTGGTCGGCAGGCTTGATGTTGAATCTCGGTTTTCTAGATCGGGCAGGCGAAGCCGATCTCCGCACTGGCCCAGAATTCGAGAGCGCCTTCCTGTTCGGCGAATGGCTGAGCAGCAATCTCGACGGCTTTGGCGGCAAGAAGCTGAATGTAGGCAGCGACACCTGGTTCATTGGTTTGGCGCTCCGCGATTAAGCACCATCAACACATCCGGGCCAGACTTCAGCCACTTCAAGCCGCCACCTAGCGCGACCGCAGCAACCGCTGAATGTGCCCCTGCTCCCACGCAATGGCGCGGACATAATCGCGAAATTGGCTCTCTCGGCGGCGGAACTCGGCACCGTGCAGCACCACATTCTTACCCGCGCGCGTGGCCTCCACCAGATGATGGAGCAGCTCGTGGTAGACCACATAAGCCACAAAATAACGTGGCACCCAGGCCTGATCGAGCGCCGGATGAATCCGAATCAAGCGCTCCCGCGGGCTGTACGAACCCAGCTTGATCGCCTGCCGTACCCCAACGCGCGGCTGCGTTCGCCGGCCCCAGGTGATGAGCACGCCCGGCGCGCTCTCGCCCATGTAGCGCCGGCTCACCTCGAGCAGGATCTTAGACAAATCGTGATGCGCACCCTGGGTGCGCACTGGACCGCTCACGGACTGAGAAGGGCGAATTCGATGCTTATTTGCCTTGATAAAGGCATCCACGACCGCCGACGACTCTGAATCATTGAACACGATGTAGCGTGCCAAAGATTCCTGCACCCGATCCGGAGCCCCCAGGAACATCATGTGCAAGCGAACCCGCAACCGCCCCTCTGTGCGTGTCTGGGTGATCATCCTCCGGACATTGTCCGTGACGCCCAGCTGAACTGGCCCATCAAACGCCAATTCGAGCCGGCGCTCGAGCGCTTGGCGCGCCCCCTCATGCACAAAGATCTGCGGACCGATGGGAAGGAACTGCAACGGGAAGCGCAACAGCTTCGGATCCGGAATGCGCACCGCTGACGGCGCCATGCGCGCAGCTCTCACGTAGCCTGGCCGCTTCCGCTCAGCGGCGGACTCGAACCAGGGGAAGCTAACGGAAAGCTCAGTCACAGTCTTGAAAGTATGGCCTAAGGTCGACCCAGAGTGGCGTCAAGAAATCGTAATTTTCCGTCTTATTTCGTAGACTTAGCTCCCCAGCTTGAGTTGACACCTGGAGCCTAGGCGTAACTCTGCCCAGGGACTCGGGAATCTCCAGCCTCACCAAAGAAAGCCCAAGAAACCCGACCCTAGCCTGCATCAGAGCGCGAGTCCGAATAGGGGCTGTCAACCCCCAAAACAGACCATTTGGCCCAGAGGCCGCGCCCCCTCAGGCGTCGTCGCTGCGCGTGGCTGGGCGCCGCGCCGCAGCGTTACCGTTAGGCTTTACGTTGGCGTTGGCGTCGACCTTGGCGTTGGCGTCAACCTTGGGCTCACCCTTTGCAGCCACCTTAGATTCCTTCTCGGCACTCCCGGCACTCTCGGCGCCCTCGACAGCCTTCGCTGCTGCAGAGCCCACACCTCTGACGATGCCATGGTGTTTGAGGACGCCAGCTTCGAGCTTGGCAATGAGCTCAGGATGCTGCTCCAAATGCAGCCGCGCGTTGTCCCGGCCTTGCCCGATCCTCTCCCCGTCGAGCGAGTACCAAGCACCTGATTTGGCAACGAGCCCAATATCCGAGGCCATGTCCAGCACTTCTCCCGACCGGCTCACTCCCTGCCCATACAGAATATCAAACTCCACCTCACGGAATGGAGGTGCCATCTTATTTTTGACTACCTTCACACGAGTGCGATTCCCCACGACTGTCATCTCTTTGCCCGCTTGCGCAGCCTCCTTGATGGCTCCAATTCTGCGAACGTCCAGCCGAACTGAGGAATAGAACTTCAGCGCGTTACCACCCGTCGTCGTCTCTGGGCTACCGAACATAACGCCGATTTTCATACGAATTTGGTTCGTGAAGAAAATCATGCACTGAGACCGACTCACCGCGCCGGTCAGCTTTCTCAGAGCCTGACTCATTAAGCGCGCCTGGAGGCCAACGTGAGAATCACCCATGTCGCCTTCGATTTCAGCCTTGGGCACGAGAGCAGCAACAGAATCGATCACCACCAAGTCCACCGCGCCTGAGCGCACCAGCATTTCGGCAATCTCCAAAGCTTGCTCGCCATAATCCGGCTGACTCACGAGAAGCTCATCCGTCTTCACTCCGAGCTTCCGGGCATACGTGATGTCGAGCGCGTGCTCCGCATCAATAAACGCCGCAACGCCACCTTGCTTTTGCACGTTCGCAATCGCATGCAGGGTGAGCGTTGTCTTACCGCTCGACTCTGGCCCGTAGACTTCCAAAATGCGGCCACGGGGATAACCACCGATCCCGAGCGCGAGATCGAGACCCAACGAACCCGTTGGCACCACCGCGATATCGCCCCCGATCTTCTCGCCATCCTTGAGGCGCATGATGGCGCCCTCCCCAAACTCCTTCTGTACGCTCGCAATCGCAGCCTCTAGCGCACGCCCCTTCTGCTTTTCTTCAATCATGGTTTTCTCTCCTTCGGTTAAGTCTGGAGGGTTAGTACTGCTCCCTTGTTCAGGTGTCAACTGAACGGGCTGACGTTGAATGACCTACCTGGGCCATCAGGACGCTAAATCGCATGAAATCCAGCGCAAAGCCTCAAGGCTAAGCATGGATCGCGCCTCGGAGCGAGCTTCTGGAAGTGATTCGCTTAGTTGCCGGAACCGGAATGGCCAGCGGCTCCAGCAGCTCCAGCAGCTCCGGAAGATCCGCCGGCGCCCCCAGTTCCAGAACCAGTACCGCCGCTCGCGATACACGGATCAATGCGACTCGGAACGCCTCCGGCTCCAGCAGCTCCAGCAGCTCCCGAATTGCCAGCGGCTCCCGATCTGCCACCCACCGCGGCGAGACCTCCGCTGCCGAGTGTTGCCGCTCCCGCCGAACCGGATGCTCCCGCCGAACCGGATGCTCCGCCCTGCGGGCATGGAACTCCACCTGAGCCGCCTGTGCCACCGGCTCCACCAGTCATCACGCCCTTCATTCCACCTGTGGCCGTCATCTTTTCGGGCAAGCCTACCGGCGAGCTCGCATAGCTACTGCAACCAGCCGCCGCTCCAGAGCCAGCGAGAAGAGCTACTGAAACCCACCCTATCCACTTCCAATGTCTAGGTGCCATGACAGACGCACCATTGCCTCTGATGTACGGTCCAAGTCAAGCACTCTCGACGCTCTCGCCTTCTGCTGAAGTCGTGGTGAGCTGGGGCAGACTTGGCCTTTTAAGGGAAAACTTCACTCAGGCGGGAGCCACGAGTTGCTGCTGTTGTTGCTGGAGGAACTGCGCAACCTGGCGAGAACGCTCCATCGCAAACTGCTTCACCTCGCGGCTCTGTGAGCCCATTAGCGCATTCAAAAGCTTGGTAACTTTGTCGATTTGGCGCGTCTGGAACAACGACTCAAAGTAATTATTAGCAAGCCGAACATCGCGCGACATTTTGCCTTCATGCTTCTGTAGCAGCTCGACAACGCGCTCAAGCTGGCCCTTTTGGCCATACAGCGCTGACAGCGAAATCAAGGCGAGGGCATCGTCAGGATTCCGTTCCACGGCTTTCTCTGCGAAGCCGATAGCACGGTCGCGGGTTTCTTCTTGGGCAGAGTACAGACCCTGGAGTGCCACGTACGGTGCCGCACTTTTCTTATTGGGCTCGGCGAGGGCTAGCTGCTCAATCCGAGCGATGGCTTTTTCCTCCCCTTCGTGTTCCTTCTCGAAAGTGAACAGGTAGGCCCAAGCGTCCACAGAAAGTGGATCGAGCTGGATCGCATGCTCGATGGACTCGCGTTCACGTGCCGGCTCCGCTTTGCCTTTGTAGGCCTTCGCCAAATGCAACGCCGGATACGGGTTTTCGGGAAGCAAATTCTGTGCACCGCGCAAGGTGCCCTCTGCTTTTTCCCAATTTTCCTGGTTCAACTGGGCTATCCCGAGCGCCAACCAATCTTCTCCGCCACCGCCTAACGCCACGAGCTTGGCTAGCACCTTTTCAGCCGCGGGAAAGCGCGTGTACTTCATCAGCTCCTGCGCGTAGATCCGCGCACGGTCCAGATCGTCTGGCGATTCTTGCCAATGCTTTTCAAGCCCGCCCAAGAGGTCGTCGAGACCGATGGCGATCGGGCGCCCCTGAGCATCTTGCACTTGCACGGCAGGACCGTTGAAGCCAAGCAGCTTCCAGAACTGTTCCATTTCGAGCGCTACGGGGCCGCCCTTCATGGCCTCCGTAAGTTCTCCGCCCGCTTGATTGAGGGGCAACACGATGAGTGCATTCCCCGGCACGCCTCCCGGGAAGGCACTCACAGGCGCCACAATCGCAGCTCCACCCTGAAGTTGAAGATTGGCTTGGACTTGTCCTTCGGCAACGCCGGGCGAATTGGGCTGGCTCATATTTCCCTGTGAAACTTTTAAAGAGGCGGCGAAGTTAGCAGCGGCCACCTACGCGAGCAACATTCGCTGCCCTGCCATGCCCCCGCCATGCCCCTGCATGCCCCCGCCATTGGTTTTGGGGCCGAGCCGGTCTATAGAGGGGCAATGCAGCGTGGACTCATTGCTTTTCTTAGTTTGGCTTTTCTCGGTGCCGCTAGCCTTTTGACGCTTCCGTGCTCAGCGGAGCCGATGACGATCAAGCAGCCCGGCAATCACCCCGACTACGGCTTTGAGTTGGAGCCCCATTTGCTACTCGGTGTCGGAGCGCCCGGGCATGTTCGGGGCGGTGGCTTTGGCCTCGGCGCGCGCGGCAGCATTCCCATCGTGGATAATGGTTTCGTCCCGACGATCAACAATTCGGTGGCCATAAGCTTTGGCCTGGATTGGGTCCGCTACAACGGTTACGAGTACGGCTATCGTGGCTGTTATAACTATAAAGTGAATGGCAACGTGGTCGATTGCCGGTACCTCGATGACAGCGTCACCCACGTTTGGATCCCAGTCACCCTCCAGTGGAATTTCTGGTTGAGCCAGCATTGGTCCGTCATGGGCGAGCTCGGTCCAAGCCTTCGCTATACGTCTGGCTACTACGGCGACTCAGGTTTTGGCCTTGACAATCCGCTAGCGCTTTACGTCGGAGGACGCTGGCACTTCTCAGATCGAGCCGCTCTCACGCTGCGCCTCGGTTTTCCTACCAGCAGCGTGGGCGTTTCGTTCTTGCTCTAGAAAGTGCCCCTCCCGCATGGCAAGCCTGAGGGAGTGACGCTATACCAGCCCATCGTATGGGTTGGTCTTCTTCTGTAGGTTGGTCATCAATTCTGGCTGGCATCGTCGGGCTGGGTCTGCTGATGGTAGTGCACGAAGGCGGACACCTGCTGATGGCTCGCGCTTTCGGCATGCGAGTCACGCGCTTCAGCATTGGCTTTGGACCAACGCTCTGGCGCCACCAGCCCAAGCAGAGCGACACGGTTTACCAGGTCGCCCTCATCCCTTTTCTCGCTTACGTCCAGATCGCTGGGATGAATCCCTTCGAAGAAACGGACGTCGACGACAAGGGCAGCTATGCGAACGCCTCCTTGATCGGGCGCATTGCCACGATTTTTGCTGGCCCCCTGGCGAACTATTTGTTCGCCTCGGTGTTCTTCTTCTTTGCCCTTGTGATTGGGGGCCGAGAGTCACCCACCACTGAAATCCGGACTATCGCGCCGAACAGCGCCGCCGCTAAAGCGAATCTTCGGCTCGGCGATCGCGTGGTGGCGATTGATGGGAAGACTGTCGCCGATTGGGATCGCATGAAGAGCGTGATCGTGCGCAACCCCAAGAAGTTGCTCGAGATCGAGGTGCTCCGCAAAGGCCAACGCGTTCGCTTACCGATCACACCGGAGAAAGACCCGCGTGGCGAGGGCAAGATTGGCATCAGCCCGGTATCTCTGCACAGCCCGGTGGGCGTCCAAGAAGCACTGGTAGATTCTGTCGTGCTGCCGGCTCGAACGGTACAAATGTTAGTCTTGGGCCTGGCCAAGGCCATCGCCGATGTGGCCACGGGCAAGGGAAAGCCGGAGCTCAGCGGGCCCATTGGAATCGTCGGCGAATTCTCCAAAGCCGCCGAAGAAGGGTTACCCTACTTTCTGACGCTGCTAGGAATGCTCAGCGCCTACATCGGCGGCTTCAATCTGATCCCATTTCCGGCGCTCGACGGGGGTCGCTTGATGTTTCTTGGGTATGAGGCGGTGACGCGGAAGCGGCCGGAGCCGCGCCTGGAAGCGCAGATCCATATGGTCGGCTTACTGTTGCTTTTGGCCGTGATCTTGCTCGTCACGATCGGTGACGTACGAGCACTGGTGAGCCCACGCGGGCAGTGACACGGCGAGGGGCACGACCGGGCACGACCGGGCACGACCGGAAATAGGGTTGCGGGAGGCGTGACCCTTTTCGTGCCTGGGGAGATAGTAAGCATGCTTACTATCTCGTTTCGACTTTGAGATGGGTGTCACGGACAAGTTTGGGAGCACTTCGGGATGTTCAACCACCGCCCGGACGCGGTGCCGAAGAGAGCACCCGGCTTGTGGGACCTTCACCGCTTCTTGTACGCTCCAGCCGTGCGCCTTCAGCTGATCGGTCTAGTTCTGGTGTGCGCGGGCGAGGTGGGCTGCGTAACGCCGAGCGTTCGCTTGGATGAGGCACCGCGCGAGTACGTCGCTTCGGACTACCCGCTCGTGCTGAGGCGTTGGACGCGCAGCCAAGATCTCATCAACTTCACCGAACTCGATAATCTGCTCACGGCAACGGCAACCTACGAATCATGGGATTTTCGCTGGGCTTACGCGATCCGCTACGCGGAAGACTACCGCTTAACCATCGACCAACGAACCTCCCTGCTGGAGCGCTCCCTCGCCGAAACGCGAGACGCGCACCAATTCTACTTGGCTCTGTATGCTGAGCGCTTCAAGTGGAATGATCTCACGAAGACTGACCCGGCCTGGATCGTGCGCTTGATCGACGACGAAGGAACGGAGACAACGCCCACCGAAATTGTGCCCGTCAAACGCCCGGGCGCGATTGAGCTCACGTACTTCCCGTACACAACGCCCTGGCGAAGTGCTTTTCGTATCTCATTTCCGATGGTGCGTGCCGATGGCCGGCCCACGATCTCATCGGCGGCACGCTGGTTCGGGCTGCGATTTGCTGGCGCTCAAGGGAATTGTGAGCTGATTTGGGAAATTGATAGCGACACCCGGACGAGGCTGAGCCGAGGCCCCACGGTGCACCCCACCCTCTAGATACCAGCCAGGATCTCAAGCAGCGGCGGCACGCTCAGCATGAGCTCATGCGCCGTCTTGCGTTCCGTTCGCAACAGCAGTGCACCTTCCGAACCGGCACGCACAGTCGAAGGCGCAGGCCCAGCTCGCATGATCTGTGCCGCAAAAATGAAGTCCCCTGGGTGGGCCTCTGACACGATTTTCTGATCCGCATCCGTGAGCACCAGCGAGCCGGCGCCCACGATGTACAAGGCCTCCACGGCATGCCCCAGCTCCACCACGACATCGCCGGGGCGGTAGTGCTGGACTTCACAGCGACTGGTTATCAACCCGCGCAGCGCGTCATCCAAGCGCTCGCCCATGGCACCCATGCCTGCTCCAGCTAACGCCTGATAGTGATCCGCCACCTGACGCAAATCCTCCTCTACCCAGGGGCAATGCGCCATTTCACGACTGAGCTCCTCGCGTGAAAATACGGCAACGCGCGTGCCGGCTTCGGCACCCACCACCCGAATTGGTATGCCCGGGGTCAGGCTGCCCGTTGCGAACACCACATCCGCTACCGATGCGCTCGCACAAGCCGCATCAGCCAAAGTTGGCATGATGTAGACCGTGCCTGAAAGGATCAACGCCGCGCCGAAATCCCCAATCTCCTCATCTGGAGCGAGCTCGACCACTCGAGCGCTCGCCGCAAGCCGCCGTTGCACTTCATCCGGGAGATCCTGAAGGCCACGCACCTCTACCAACAAAATCCCTTCGATCGCGGCCTCTGCTGACTCATCAACCGTGTCCGACGGGGATATAGGATCCGGCGCTGGGGCTTCGGGCTCAGTTGCCTCGGGCTCAGTTGCCTCGGGCTCAGTTGTCTCGGGTGGTGGTGCTTCGGGTGCTGAGGCTTCGGGCTCAGTGGGCGAGGCATCTTCAGCGCTGCTCGGCTCGGGATGCTCGGAAGCACCCAAGCCCCTGAGGGGCGAGACGAAACCAAACGCCTCGTTGACCGGCTGACTCAGTTCACTTGGGCTTGGCAACCGCACGCTATCAGGCTCCGAATCGTCCAGCGCTGCGCTGCCTTCATGCGAGGCTGGGCTGTCTTCTTCCTCGAACTCAACCTCTTCGTCGAGGGAATCCATTTCATCCAGTGCAGGCGCTGAGGAGCGCAGGGAAGGAGCCGGAGGCCCAGCAACCGTTTGGTTCCACATGTGCTGCGTCAATGCAGCCGCCGACACTCGCAGCTGCTCTGCACGTCCGGTCGCACCAATCCCCTCGGCCGTTTCAACTGCGCGCTCTAGCCAAGTCAACGCGTCCCCGTAGGCCTGGCGTGTCCACTGGACCTGCGCAGTTTGCAGGGCCCACGCGACATCGTCGTCGTCCTCGTCAAGAACGGGTGGTATCGCAGAGGTCAGTCCCACAGCGCCGGTCACCAATGCACTACTTTTGCACTAGTTGTGGCGCGTTGTCACGCGTCGGGTGGAAGGAGGCAGGCGGCGGCACGACGAAAAACGACCCAAAGGCGCTAGATCCCCGGGGGAATCAGGACCTCGCGATCCTTGGCACCATTCGGCGGACCGACCATCCCGCGCTTTTCCATTTGCTCAACTATTTTGGCGGCGCGGTTGTAGCCCACGGTCATCTTCCGCTGCAGCCACGAGGTCGAGCAGCGTTGCGTTTCTCCAACAATACGCACCGCCTCGTCAAACCGCGCATCCAGATGCGAGTCATCCTTGGCACTATCTTCCGACTCGCCGTCATCTACCAAAATGGCTTCGTGATACTGCGGTGTCCCTTGTGTTCTTAGATAGTCCGTGAGCGCGCTCACTTCTTCTTCACTCACAAACGGGCACTGGACGCGCCGCGTGTCCGAAGCGCCGTTGAGCTTTACCAGCATGTCACCCCGGCCGAGGAGCACCTCAGCGCCCTGCTCGTCGAGAATCGTGCGGCTATCGACTTTTTGAGCCACGCGGAAAGCGATCCGCGATGGGAAATTGGCTTTGATCATGCCGGTGATCACGTCAACGCTCGGCCTTTGCGTAGCAAGCACCACGTGCATCCCTGCCGCGCGCGCCTTTTGCGCCAACCGCGCCACACACACCTCAACGTCTTTGCCTTGCTGCATCATCAGATCAGCAAACTCATCAACGACAATGACGATGTACGGAAGCTTTCCCGGCAAGATCAGCCCGTCGCTGCCATCCTTGGCGCT
>JBBSBI010000190.1:0-10037 GCA_038251425.1 Polyangiales bacterium | reverse complement strand
TCGGAGAGGTCGCAAATGCAAATAGGGAGCGCTCACCCTAGGCGCGGCGCGAAAAGCGCGCCAACTGTTTCAGGCTCTCGGACGAGGCTGCAGCGCATGCAGACGAAGTGGACAGGCTCTGGCCGGACCGCGGCACGAGCCACTCTTGTCGGCTGCCGTTATGACTCTATAAGCGTTTATATAACCATTGACGGCGTTTGCCATTGCCGACAGGGATCTCAGGATGTAGCGTCCAGGCTGAATGGGTATCCGTCGAGCACGCGCCAAGCACCTCGGCGTGGTGAGCCAGCGCCCGTTACTTTCGCGGCCCGAGCAGACTCAGGCAAAGCGGAGAACTAGCGGATGCGGGGACGGCGGATGAACCGCGCGTCGCCAAAGGCAAGAAGGCTTGCCGAACAGCTCCTTCGTTTCGAAAGTGTCCCGGGCAAACGCGCCGCTGGAAATGGGACCGCGGTCGCTCGTGGCTGTGACAAGCTCGGTGCTGTTCTGGGCCCACTCGTGGGAGCCGTCGGTTTTCGCACGCTCCTTGATCGCGCGCTGACCTTGACCAAGGCGGAAGTTCCCGGGTTGAGTGCGGTGCAGGTCAGGGCTGATGGAGCTTTAGTGGGTCTTGGCGAGGCTGAAGCGCAATCCAGCAACGGCAAGATTGCCAAAGGAGAGGTCCTTCTCCTTGCCCATTTACTCGGATTGCTGATTGTTTTTCTTGGCGAAGCTTTAACGCTGGGTCTGGTGCAGGACGTGTGGCCGAAGGCGAGCCTCGACCATTTTGGTTCTGAGTCTGTCGAGGGAGACAACCTGTGAGTTCTGATGAAGGAGAGAACCGATGAGTAGGAAACAACCCATGAGTAGCGGCAAAAAAGTCCCGGTACGCCGGTCGCCGAAGAAACCGGGCCAGCTGCCTAAAGTGACAATCCGGCAACTACCGACGGGTGTTCGCGGCCTTGATGAAATCATGGGCGGAGGGCTGCCGGAATTCTCCTTCAACATCATCGCGGGCGCGCCCGGTTGCGGCAAAACCACGCTGGCGCATCAAATCCTTTTCGCCAACGCGACCCCGCAGAAGCCTGCACTTTATTTCACCGTCCTTGGTGAACCCGCCCTGAAAATGCTGCGCTACCAGCAGCAATATTCCTTCTTTGACCCGGCAAAGGTGACCAAGGCCATCCGTTTTGTCAACCTGAGCGACGTGGTGCTGGAGAAGGATCTGGGCGGCGTCCTGGAGGAAATTATCAGAGAGGTCAAGGCCTCCAATCCCGGCTTGGTCGTGGTGGATTCCTTCCGCACAGTGGTGCGCAAAGCACAGGGCAGTGGTGAGACGGAGCTGCAAGCCTTCATCCAGCGCTTGGCTTTGTTCCTGACCAGTTGGCAAGCCACTACTTTTTTGATCGGCGAATATACCGACGGGGAGCTGCGCGACAATCCGGTGTTCACTGTCTGCGACGGCCTCTTCTGGCTTACCCAAAATGCAGAGCGCAATTCCGTGGTGCGGAAGTTGCAGATCATGAAGCTGCGCGGGCAGGACTCGGTGCCGGGCTTGCACACCATCCGCATTACCGGCGACGGCGTACAAGCCTTCTCGCGCACTCTGGGGCTGGTCGGGAACAAACCGAGATCGCTCACCCGGAAGCGGTTGTCCCTCGGTGCTCCCGAACTGGATGAGATGTTGGGCGGGGGTATTCTCGAAGGTGACAGCCTGCTGGTGGCGGGGCCTTCGGGGACCGGCAAATCGGCGCTGGCGACTCAGTTTCTCGCCGAAGGCCTGCGCCGCGGAGAACCGGGAATCGCGGCGATCTTCGAAGAACGCCCGGAGGGCTATGTGGCTCGGGCGCGCGGGTTTGGCTTGGACCTGGCGACGCCACAAAAAGAAGGAATGCTTGAGCTCCTGTATCTGCGGCCGCTGGACCTCTCAGTGGATGAAGCGCTGCGGGAAGTTCTTGATGCCGTGAAAAGGCTCAAGGCCAAGCGGTTGGTCATCGATTCGCTGGTGGGCTTTGAGATGGCGCTGGCGCCCGGCTTCAGGGTGGACTTTCGTGAATCGCTCTACCGCATGATTGCGGCGTTAACCGGAGCCGGTGTGACGATCCTCACGACGGTCGAGATTGAGGACACATTTACCGCATTCGAGTTCAGCCACTACACCATTTCGTTTCTCACCGATGACATCATCCGCCTGCGTTACGTGGAGATCGATGGTCAGCTTCGCAAAGTGCTCGTCGTCGTCAAAATGCGCGGCGGCAACCACAGCAAGGACATCCGCGAATATGTCATCAACGATACGGGCGTCAACATCATCGGCCCACGCCACACGGACTATATCAACTTGACCAGCGGTATTCCGTCACGAATCGGCCAGGCGCCGCCCGAGACCCCGCCGGAACCGAAAGCCAAGCCCCGTTTGGACGCGAGAGTCAGGTGAGTTTTCCGCCCCAAGATTCGGATGTGAATCGCGCCTTGCTCGATTTGATTCCCGTGGCTGTTTATTTGATCGATGTTTCGGGTCGAATTCAGCAGGCCAATCAGCGTGCCACAGAACTATGGGGCCGAACGCCGACGCTAGGCGACACCGACCAGCTGTTTTGTGGCTCCTTCAAGACCTATCTCCCGGACGGCGCGCATCGGCCCTATGGCCGTTGTCCGATGGCAACCGTGGCGAGCGGAGAACTTGCTGAGGCGCGCAACGCGGAGGTTGTCATCGAGCGCCCCGACGGCTCGCGAATCACGGTCAGCGAGAACATCGTTCCGCTTAAGAATGGAAACGGCGAGATCACGGGCGCCATGAACTGCTTTCACGAGATCCCCGACCGCAGACGACTGGAGCGGAGGGCACAGCAAATGGACAAGCTGACCGAGGTCAATCAGGCTGTGCTGATCGCCGGGTTGCGCCAACAGGAACTCACGCAAGCGTCGGAGAAGCTGAATGAGCTATTGCAGAGAGAAATCGCCGAGCGCACGCAAGCCCAAGACGAATTGCAAGAAAAAATCGAACAGGCGCGGAGAGCCACCAGCGTCCGTGACAATCTCCTCGCGGTTGTTTCCCACGATCTGAGGAATCCGCTGAGCGTCATCCTCATGGCCACCGCCTCAATGGCGAGGCCCTTCGGAGGGGACGACCGCAGGAAGTCGCACAAGCAGATCGGGAGCATCAAACGCGCCGCCGAGCGTATGAACTACCTCATCCAAGATCTGCTGGATGCCGCAAGCATAGAAGCGGGAGAGCTGTCCGTCGAACGCCGGCGACTCGCGGTGGCTCCGCTCATCGCCGAGGCGATCGATGCCATGCAGCCGCTTGCCGCGCGCAAGTCGCTGCATCTCGAGAACGAGCTGCCAGCCGACCTCCCTCCAGTCTTGGCCGATACCGGCCGGCTTCAGCAAGTCTTCGCCAACCTCTTGGCAAACGCGATCAAGTTCACGTCCGATGGCGGCACGATTACGGTTCGTGCGGAAACGGTCAGAGAGATCGTCCAGTTCTCAGTGACGGATACCGGCTCCGGAATTCCAAGCGAGGACCTTCCTCATCTCTTTGATCGCTTCTGGCAAGCGCCACGTACGGCCCGGCAGGGCACCGGGCTCGGCCTATCCATCGTCAGAGGAATTGTGGTGGCGCACGGCGGTCGGGTCTGGGTCGAAAGCAGAGTCGGAGCGGGCAGTACATTCTTCTTTACGCTCCCCCGTGCGCTGCACGACGGCAAGGAACTGGCCGAGCGAGAGAGTCCCCAGGAAGCGATCAGCGCCTCTGTCCTTCAGAGAGAGGTCGAAAAGCATGCGATGGAGCTCGAGGAGAGCGCCCAACCAGCTGCTCAATTTCGGCGAGAATTCGTGGGTCTGGTGTCCCACGAACTCAGGGGGCCCCTCACTGGGATCGAGCTCCTCATCGAACGGATGCGAGGGGACAGGGAGACGCCGCCCACGCCTCACCAGGAAACGATCATCCGGAGGATGTCTGCGGCCGTGGCACGTCTGACGACCGTCATCGAATCTCTACTCCAACACGCGCTCATCGAGAGCGGCAGCCTTGCGACTCAGCTCGAGAGCTTCGATGTTCGACTGATTGCGGCCGGAGTGTTCGACGAGTTACGCCCGTACGCGGAGCAGAAGGGCATTGAGTTGCGGCACACGACGCCAGCCGCACTTCCGAGCCTCAGGAGCGATCCGGTGCTGGTTCGGCTGATCCTCATGAACCTTGTAGGGAACGCCATCAAGTTCACAGCGCGAGGGGCAGTCGAGATCTCCATCGAAGGCACCGCCGACGCCTGCCGGATTGCCGTGAAAGACTCGGGGGCCGGGATCCCGGCGGACGAACGTGTTCGGATCTTTGAGCCCTTTGCGAAGGCCGTGGATCCCAAGGTGAAGTACACCCCTGGTATCGGTTTAGGCTTGGCGCTCGTCCAGCAGGTGGCGTCAGCTCTTGGCGGCCACGTGGAGTTGGACTCGGAGGTTGGGCGTGGGAGTACCTTCACCGTCACGCTTCCGTCGCTATCGGAGGCAGCGCAGGCAGCCCCGGGATCGAAAGGGAAACGGGTGTTGCGAAACGAATGGCGAGGCTGATCCTTATCGTGGAAGATGACGGGGACATCCGGGAGGATCTCGCTGACATCCTTCGAAACGAAGGCTTTGAAGTGGTGACCGCCTCAAACGGCCAAGAGGCGTGTGAGCGCCTTCGGGGCCCAAGTGCGTTGCCTGGCCTCATCCTCCTCGACTTGATGATGCCAATCATGGACGGCTGGCAGTTTCGCGCCGAGCAGCTCAAGGACGCCTCCCTGGCCCAGATCCCCGTGATCGTTCTGTCTGGCGCAGCTGACATCCGGAAGGAGGCCACGGCCTTGGGAGCCGCGGGGTACGCGTCGAAGCCCTTCAAGCTGGATGCGCTACTCGGCACGATTCGCCGGACGTGCCTCGCTCCGTGAATGGGAACCGCTTCGTCGTCGCACGATGAGCTTTCGCAGCTCCTCGACCCACAGCACCAGGCTCGCCACTGCGCCAATCATGACGACCTCCTTTAAGCTGAAGGGGACGGTGTGAAAGACCTCGTTGAGTGGCGGGAGGAAAACGACCGCAGCCTGGAGCGCGTTGCCTAGAACGAGACCACCGATGAGCCATGGGTTCGTGAGGATGCTCAGATTGAGGGCGGAACGCGTCTCGGAGCGGCAATTGAGCACGTTGAACCATTGGCATACAGCCAGCACGGTGAATGTCTCCGTCTGGACTTGCGGAAATGGCACACCCAGCGAGAGTCGATAGATAAACCACCCCAGCGTGGACCCGGCCATGGCTGGTGTCATGAATGCCATGCGCGAGAGGAGAATTCGGGTGATGAGCGGCTCGTGCGGTGAGATAGGCTTCTGCTGCATCTCGTCGCCTTCGGCGGGCTCCATGATGAGGTTGATCGTGACTGTTCCCTCGGCGACCAGGTTGATCCACAAAATTTGCACGGCCGCGAGCGGCGGCGGATAGCCGAGGATGAGCGCCGCCACGAGAACGATCACCGCAGCGATCGACGTGGAAAAGAGGTACAGGACAACTTTCTTGAGGTTCCGATAGACGATGCGTCCCTCTTCCACCGCCGCCACGATGGTCGCGAAATTGTCGTCGGCGATGACGATCTTCGCCGCCTCCTTCGCCACCTCGGTCCCCGTGATGCCCATCGCGACGCCGACGTCGGCCTTGACGAGCGCCGGGGTGTCGTTCACGCCGTCGCCGGTCATGGCCACGACCTCGTGCTGCTTCTGGTAGGCGCCGACGATGCGGAGCTTCTGTGCCGGGTGGACACGCGCGAAGACCGAGATGCCGCCGATGCGGTCGGCCAGCTCGGAGTCCGACATCTGCTCAAGCTCGCGCCCATCCACCGCGCCGTCGCCCTCCCGCGCGATGCCCAACTCCTTGGCGATGGCGTACGCGGTCGCCTTGTGGTCGCCTGTTACCATGACCGGCTTGATTCCGGCTTCGCGACAGCGCGTTACCGCTTCCTTCACTTCGGTGCGGGGAGGATCAATCTGGCCGACCAGGCCCAGCAAAACGGCCCGGTCGCGGAAGCCGGCAAAACCGACGCGCCCGTCTATCTCGGCGCCCTCGATGACGGCAACTGCGAGCACTCGCAGAGCCTCGCCGGCCATTCGCTCGGCAGCCGCGCGCATCGCTTGGCGTCCCTCTTCATCCAGCGGATCGTCGGCCCCGTTTCGGCGAGCGGCGCAGCAGAGCTCGAGCACCGCTTCCGGAGCACCCTTGAGGAAGACGCTTGTGCCATCCTTCGTCTCGTGCTGGGTAGCCATCATCTTGGAGGCTGAGTCGAACGGAATTTCCGCTCGGCGCGGGTACCGAGCGCGCAGCTCGGAGGGAACGATACCGCCCTTGATGGCCGCGGTGAGTAGCGAAACCTCGGTGGGATCACCGATTGGCTTCCAGCGTGGCTCGGTCTCCTCCGGTCCTTGGAGCTGAGCGTCGTTGCAGAGCGTGGCGGCTTCCAGGAGCGCACCGAGCTCGCGGTCGATGGCAGGGTCCACCTTTCGATCACCCTCGACGAATGTCCCGGTCGGTTCATATCCGACGCCGGTGACGGCCACCTGTCGCCCGTCCGCAAGATGCAGCGCAGTCACCGTCATCTCGTTTCGCGTCAGCGTGCCGGTCTTGTCGGTGCAGATGACGGTGGTCGAACCCAGCGTCTCGACGGCGGATAAGCGGCGGACGACAGCGTTGCGGCGAGCCATGCGCTGGACGCCGACAGCCAGCGCAACCGTCATCGCAACGGGGAGTCCTTCCGGGATCATCCCGACCATCTGGCTGATGCCGACCATCAGGATCTCCGCAAAGGGCAGGCCACGCAGGAGCCCGATCCCGATGACGAGGGCGAACATTCCGACAGCCCCGTAGATGATGTACCGGCCGAACTGAGAGATACGGCGCTCGAGCGGCGTTTTCTGTTCCTTCGCTCCCTCGGCAAGAGCCGCGATATGACCAATCTCCGTCGCCAGCCCGGTGGACACCACCACGACTCGGGCGCGTCCTGCCGTCACGTGGGTGCCCGCGTAGACCATGTTGCGGCGGTCCGCGAGCAAGGTGTCCGGGGCAAGAGGCACGAGTTCCTTGCCGACGGGAGCCGACTCGCCCGTGAGGGCAGCCTCCGCGATCTGAAGCGCAGCGCCCTCGAGCAGGCGCGCATCGGCGGCGACAGCGTCGCCGGCCTCGAGGATAAGGACGTCTCCTGGAACGACTTCGCGGGCCTCGACGATGACCTCCTGACCGCCGCGCACCAAGCGCGCCTTGTGCGTCGCGAGTTTGCGAAGTCCCTCCAGGGATCGCTCTGCGCGCCCCTCTTGAAACGCCCCGATCACGGAGTTGAGCAGCACGACCGTGAAGATGACGATCGCGTCCTTCATGTGGCCGAGCGCGAGCGCGATGCCCGCCGCGACGAATAAGAGATAGATCAGTGGGCTCTTGAACTGGCTAAAAAAGACCGAGAGCAAGGAACGCCGCTTGGGCTCTTGCAGCGCGTTGGGCCCGAAGCGCTCGAGCCGCAGCCGGGCTTCTTCAGTGGAAAGCCCGGAAGTGGCGTCAGACTCGACCGCAGCCACCGCGTCATCCGCCTGCAACGTGTGCCAGCGGCTGTGCTCGTTGCCACGAGCCTCTCCTGATGCCGGTTCACTCTCCCGCGTCATGCGAGCGACCCCCTTCTTTTCTTCTTAGTGGTGTCGTTCATCTGGACGGACCTCTTCATGATGCCTATGCCCCCATGCCCTGGTGCGAAAGGCAGCGTTCGTGCCAACGCGACGCAAAGCGCTGACTTAGTACTGCCTTTGCTAGCCGCTCCCATCTAACACCGAACGGCCCCGGCGAACGCGAGAATGCCCCCATGAGGCATCACGCAAGTCTTGCGCGCGCTCGTTATCATTCCGCAAGCAGTGCGTTCGGCCTTGTGGCGGATTGCTGGCGTCGCCGGGCAAAAGCGCCGCATGGCGGCGTTTATGTGCCCGTAACTAGGGCTTCTGCAGCCTCGGCAGGTGGCTCGATGTGTGCAGGGGCGGGCTGATCGACACTGCCGTATACAGCGCCAAACCCTACGACCGCGAGTACCTCTTGGGTGGGGTGGGCGGCGATCGCGTGTCCTGGCGTTTTCACGAATTCTCACTCAGCGCCCAAACGGCATCCACCGCGCAAGGTGCAAAGGCCGTGTGCCTCTTCGTCAACGACCAGGCAGACAGCGCGTGCCTCGCAGCCCTTGCGGCGCTTGGCGTGAAACTCATCGCCATGCGCTGCGCCGGCTACAACAACCTTGACCTTGCCGCTGCCCGCAAACTCGGCCTCGCTGTGGTTCGCGTTCCGGCCTATTCGCCACACGCCGTCGCCGAGCACACCGTCGGGCTCTTGCTCACGCTCAACCGCAAGATCCATCGCGCCTACAACCGCGTCCGCGAGATGAATTTTTCTCTGAATGGCCTCGTCGGCTTCGACCTCCATGGCAAGACCATCGGCCTCGTCGGCACTGGAAAGATCGGGCGCATCGCAGCTGAGATCTTCCGGGGCTTTGGGACTCATGTCATCGCTCACGATCTATCGCCATCGACCGAGTGGGCGGCTTCGCATGGTGTTCGCTATGTCGCCTTCGACACCCTGCTGGCCGAGAGCGATATCGTCTCGCTGCACGTTCCGCTGCTTCCAGAGACTCGCCATCTGCTCAACGCGCAGACACTGTCAAAAATGAAACCTGGTGCGTTCATCGTCAATACCAGCCGCGGAAAACTTGTCGACACCGGCGCCCTGATTGCAGCGCTCAAGTCCGGCCAGATCGGCGGCGTCGCGCTGGACGTCTACGAGGAAGAGGAGGGCATTTTTTTTGAAGATCTCTCGGGACAGATCTTACAAGACGATGAGCTCTCACGCCTGCTGACGTTCCCCAATGTGCTGATCACCGCGCACCAGGGGTTTCTCACCCGCGAGGCCCTCGGCGAGATCGCGCGCGTGACGACACAAAACCTCCTGAAGTTCGAAGCCGGGGAGCTATTCTTGGAAGGGACAACTCTATGAAACCACCCGCAAATAGTAGCTTAGCGCAGCCCGCCGCATCGTCCGACGCGCGCCCCTTCATCAAATGGTTCGCCGACATCACCATCGCAGACATCCCGCTGGTGGGTGGCAAGAATGCTTCGCTTGGCGAGATGGTGCGCGAACTCTCCAGCAAGGGAGTGAAGGTCCCGGACGGATTTGCCATCACCGCGGAGGCGTATCGCCATTTTGTTCGCGAGGCACGGCTGGATGACTTCATCCGCACCACGCTGGCCGACCTCAACACGCATGACATGGCCAACCTCAGCCAGCGAGGGCACGCGGTGCGGCAGGCGATTCGCAGCGCAGAGTTGCCGGCCGATTTGCAGGACCAGATTGCCGGGGCCTATCGGCAGTTGCAAGGAGCCAGCGTGCAGCCGCTCGACGTTGCCGTGCGCTCATCGGCCACTGCCGAAGACTTGCCCGACGCGAGCTTCGCTGGGCAACAGGAGTCCTATCTCAATGTGCAGGGCGTCGCGGCGCTGCTGGAAACCTGCAAGCGCTGCTTCGCCTCGCTCTTCACCGACCGCGCCATCAGCTACCGGGTAGACAAGGGCTTCGAACATATCAAGGTCGCTCTCAGCATCGGTGTACAGCGCATGGTGCGCTCAGATCTCGCTTGCGCTGGCGTCATGTTCACTATCGACACCGAAAGCGGCTTTCGCGACGCGGTGCTCATCAGCGCGGCATACGGCCTGGGCGAGAATGTCGTCCAAGGCTCGGTCACGCCGGATGAATACACAGTCTTCAAGACCACCCTGAAGACGGGGCACCGACCCATTCTACAGAAGAGCGTCGGCAGCAAGGAGTTCAAGCTCATCTACGACACGGGCGGCGGGAAGATGGTGAAGAACGTCCCCGTTGCACTGGCCGATCGCGCGAAGTACGCTTTGAACGACGACGAGGTGTTGGAGCTCGCACGCTGGGGCTGCATCGTCGAAGACCATTACTCCGCCAAGCGCGGGGCACCGGCTCCCATGGACTTAGAATGGGCCAAAGACGGA
>JBBSBI010000189.1:0-10176 GCA_038251425.1 Polyangiales bacterium | reverse complement strand
GGCCCAGGGGAACTTGGATTTTTCGTGCGTTTTCCCGAGGCCAATTGGGTCAAACGGAACCTCTTGTCATCCATGCGAGTGGACGAAAGCGGGAGCACACGCGAGGGCTTGCGAATTGTCTGTGGCGCCGGCGGTACACCTGTAGTGGCGCGCTTTATCGTGGGTCTCGGCGAGGCCGCGCGGGCTGAGGGTGCGCTTCTGAGCGGCTTGGTGCTGGAATTAGCGGCAGGTGCGACGCGACAACACGCGGGCGGGCCGAAGCGAGCGGCAAGGTCGACTGAAGCGGGGGGACGCGCGGGTGGGGAGTCACGGGCTGGGGCGGTTAAGTTGGCGAAAGGGAGCAGGCGATGATGGGGTTACTGAACGGACGACAAGTGGGGTCTAATCATGCGCATGGTTGGGGGGTTGGGGTGTGGGAGGGTGAGCCCATCGACGCCGTTCGCAGCTTTCCGTCCCGCGTAGGACAAGAGGCCAGGTTGAAGTGAGAGAATTTACTGAGTTGTTCAAAGCGCTGACCGGCAATGAGCCATTCCCTTGGCAGCAAGCATTGTTCGACCGGTTCACGTCCCCCGAAATCGCTGCTCGTTTCCCTTCGACGTGCGACATCCCCACCGGTCTCGGTAAGACCTCGGTGATGGCCGTTTGGCTGTTGGCACTGGCCCATCATGCTCTGAACGGCGACGTTCGTTCGTTTCCACGACGCTTGGTCTACGTCGTCAATCGGCGTACCGTGGTCGATCAATCAACGCGCGAAGCTGTGCAATTGCGACAACGCTTGCACGAAAAACCTGAGCTGAAGGAGGTCGCCACCGCCCTTCGCGTGCTCGCTTCCAAAACCACCGACAGCCCATTAGCGATCAGTACTTTGCGCGGACAGTTCGCCGACAACGCGGAGTGGCGGGACGATCCGGCACGGCCCGCCGTCATTGTTGGCACGGTCGACATGATCGGAAGTAGACTGCTGTTCACCGGCTACGGGCGAGGGTTCAGGTCGCGCCCTCTTCACGCCGCATTTCTGGGTCAAGACTCAGTTCTGGTTCACGACGAAGCCCACCTGGAACCGGCGTTTCAGGCGCTCATCGAGGCTATTCGGGCGGAGCAGCAGCTCAACGAGTGGGAGCGCAATCGCTTTCATGTGATCGCCCTCTCGGCGACGTCGCGCTCCGGTGATCACGCCTTTGGGTTAACTGAAGCTGACCAGAAGAATCCGGTAGTAGACCGACGGTTTCGCGCGAACAAAGCCATCACCTTGCACACCGAGAACGAAAAGAAGGTCGCGGACCGAATTGCCAGCCTTGCACTCGACGATTCGTTGAAAAACAGCGGCAAAGCTGTCCTCATCTTTGTGCGACGGGTGAAGGATGTTTCCGCGATTGAACCGTGTATCTGATCTGCACGTCGGCTGGCGAGGTCGGTGTCAACATTTCCGCAGACTACCTCGTTTGCGATCTAACGCCCTTTGACAGCATGGCCCAGCGGTTCGGCCGCGTGAATCGCTTCGGTGCCGATCCGAATCACGTCGCGCGTATTGAGGTTGTCGTGGGGACCAGGGAAACTAAAGAGACGACGAAGAGCGACGGCCCGGACAAGATCAACGAGTTCGACCTGCGATGCGAGCGAACGAACGCGCTGCTACGTAAGCTGACCCGACGGAGCGACGGAAGCGGTTTTGATGCGAGCCCGGCGGCGTTGAGTGCTCTGCCACTTGAGGAGCGACTGGCGGCGTTTTCCCCCCAGCCAACCATCCTACCGGTGACAGACATTCTCTTTGACGCGTGGTCGATGACTACCATCCGCGAGCCACTCCCCGGACGCCCGCCCGTCGACGATTTCCTTCATGGATTGAGCGAGTACGAGCCCCCACAAACGCAGGTCGCATGGCGACAGGAGGTGGAGAGCGTCACCCCCCGTGAACAACCGTTGAGCGCGCACCCGCTTCGGCATAGGATGGCGGCGCTTGGAGTCTGATGCCGCTGCTATCCGTGAGTACCGCCCATGACGGAGCCCTGATGCCCGACGAGGTCCTGACCATCAAGGAGGTCGCCGCGTTGCTGAAGCTCGCGGAGAAGACCGTGTACGCGATGGCGAACGCGGGTGAGATCCCCGCCTTCAAGATACGCGGACCGTGGCGCATCAAGCGGACCGAGTTGGAGCAGTGGATCGACGCGCAGCCGCGCGGTGGAGACGGGGGCCAGCATGGCGGGTAGCTCGCGGGAGGAGTCCTTCACGGACTTCTTCAAGACCGCCACCGGCGGGTTCACGCCGTACGGCTGGCAGCTCCAGGTCGCCGTCGATGGTCTGCCCGACGTGCTCCCCATTCCAACGGGCCTTGGTAAGACGGAGGTTGCGCTCGCGTGGGCGTGGCGCCTTCTCGTCGATAAGCGGCCTGAGCCACTGCACCTCGTAGTCTGCCTGCCCATGCGAAGCCTCGTGACGCAGACCGTGCAGCGCCTGAAGGGCTACTTCGACACGCTCAGGGACGAGAAGCCGGAGATCGATGTCCGCGTTCACCAGCTCATGGGCGGAGCGATCGACGATGAGTGGACCCGGTCCCCCGACAAGCCCTGGGTCCTCGTGGGCACACAGGATCAACTCCTGTCGCGCGCCCTGAATCGTGGCTACGCCATGAGCCGCTTCGAGTGGCCGGTCCATTTTGGCCTGCTCAACAACGACTGCCGTTGGCTCATCGACGAGGTCCAGCTTATGGGGCCGGGCCTCTGGACGACGTCTCAACTCGATTGGATGCGCAGGAAGCGGTTCCTACCCCTCAAGCCGTGCCTGACGACCTGGATGAGCGCCACCGTTGGCACGTCCTTTCTGAGCACCACCGATCGAATTCGCGACGACCTTGGGGAGCCTTCACCAGAGCAGCTGGCGTTCGAGGGGAAGCTGAAGACCACGCTTGACGGCGATGAGGGACTCTCCTGGTGGCGTAGCGCGAAGCGGCCTGTTGAAGAGTGGAAGCCAGAGAAGCCGTCGAAGGCAGGCGGAGCGAAGAAGCCGAAGTCTGCGAAGTCGCCGACGGAGGGCGTGGTCACAGCCGACACCATCGCGGCGGCCGTGGTGCTGAAACACAAGGCTGGCACGCTCTCGCTTGTCATCTGCAACACCGTGGACATGGCGCGCAGCGTGTTCAGCGCGTTGCCGGTGGCGCACAAGGTTCTCCTCACCTCGCGATTTCGGCGCGAGGACCGTAGCCAGCACGAACAAAGGCTCCTCGACTTCGACGCCAACCGAAAGGCGGGCAGATTACCAACCGACGATCCGGGCCTCATCTGCGTGAGCACGCAGGTGATCGAGGCGGGCGTGGACATCTCGGCGCATCGTCTTTGGTCGGAGCTCGCGCCTTGGCCCTCGATGCTCCAGCGTTTGGGGCGCCTCAATCGAAGGGGCGATGATCAAGACGCTCGCGCGTGGTTCTGGGAGACGCCAACCGAGAAGGGACGCAGCAAGACCGAACGAATCGGCCCGTACGAAAGCGCCGACATCGCGGGAGCGAAGAAGCTTGTCGATGCGTTTGCGCCGCTCTCGCAAACGAAGTCCTTCGCAGAGGCGATCGCCGATCTGAACACGACGTGCCAGAAGGACGTGTCTGCTGCGTTGCAGCCGAAGCCGAGCCCGCTGCCGCGCGCCCTCGACGTGCATGGCCTCTTCTCTACGGAGCGAGACGTTCACGGTGGGTTCACCGACGTCAGCGCCTTCGTGCGCGGTACCGACCCCGATCTCGACGCGACGGTGTTCTGGCGGGACTGGTCAGGCGACAGTCCTCCGCGCGGCGACGACCTCGATGGGCCTCTGCTCGAGCCAGCGAAGGAGGGCTGTCCCGTCTCGTTCGTGCGTGTTCAGAATATGCTGGAAAGCAGCAAGGGCAAGGCTTGGCTGTGGGACGACGAGACCGAACGATGGGATCGCGTGAATCACTGGGACATCCGGCCGGGAATGCTCGTGATGTTGAAGCGTGACGTCGGCGGCTACGACACCACAGAGGGTTGGACGGGAGACAAGGCGCACGCCCTCGCCGACGTGCCGCGCGCCGGGCGTGGCGCAACCCTGCGAGACGATTCCTGGACCGAGGCCGGCTACTGGTCGCGGCTCGAGGATCATCTGGGCGATGCTCGTCGCGAAGCAGAGAAGATGTGCGATGCGCTCGCGCTGATCGGTCATACGCGCACAGCCGTCATTGAGGCGTCGGGCCTTCATGATCTCGGTAAGGCGCATCCCCAGTGGCAGTGCGCGTTGCCCGATCGGTCTGGCATCCCCGGCGCGCTGCTCGCCAAGACCCCGCGGGTGCTCGCGGTCGACGTGGTCGACGACCCCAGCGCGATCCGACAGAAGATCCCTCAGCTTCGACCGGGAGCGCTGCCGCTATCGGATGAACGGCGACTACGCGGACGAGACGATGTCACGCGCCTTCGCTGGGCCATCGACGACAAACTCGGCCAGGACGAGCTGAAGTCGCTGAGGGCGCTCCCCAACGTTCGCTGGGCAGGTCACGTCCAGTTTCGTCCTGGCTTGCGCCACGAGGTGGCCTCCGCGCTCGCGATGTGGCGGAGGTATCGCGACGGCGGCGCGAACTACCCAGCCCTCGCGGTCTACCTCGCCGCCACACACCACGGGAAAGCACGCACCGTGCTGCGCTCGACGGCAAAGCCGATCGCGACAACCGGCGAAGGCGACGACGTCTTCGGCGTGCGGCGCGAGCCCAACACGTTGGTGCTCGGGACCGAGCAATGGCCGCTCGATTTTTCCGTCGCGAAGGATGGAGCCGAGGGGCGCTGGGAGGGCAGCGAATTCGTTCTTGGCGGTCACGGCTGGACGGGCCTCGTCGCCGATCTGCTGGGCCCGTGGCGCCCCGAAGAAAAGACCGATGTCGGTGCCGTTCCGGAGACCGAGCCGCGCCACCTCGGTCCGTTCGCTTTGGCGTATCTGGAAGCGCTCGTTCGTGTCGCGGACTGGCACGCGAGCGAACGACCGAGCGCGAGCATCAAGCCCAGCGAGGTGCATCGTGGCGGCTGAGCGTCGGCTTCCGGTTCTGGCATTGCCCGGCTTGTCGCCCGACAGCCTGGGCAGCTACCTCGCATCGCTCGGGCTCCTGCGTGTGCTCAGCCGGAAGTGGCCAAGCACGCGGATCGCGTGGCGCGACGAGGTGCTGCAGGTGGTCGGCGGTCCGGCGACGCTGGATGAGCTTCTGGACGAGCTCGTGCGAGTCGCAAGCGAACGCGCGTGGACCCATTACGACAAGGCCTGGTCCGACGACCAGAAGAAGGGCACGAAGGCGAAGTCTGGGGAGCCGCTCGCGCTGTGGCAGGCACAAGCGGACGAGCAACACCTGCAGCTGTTCGCGGCGCACGCAGTGCCGCACGCCCGCGTAAGCTTCAACCCGCTTCTCGGAACAGGCGGCAACGCGGGGGCTCGAGACTTCGCGGCGGGATGGAAGCAAGCGGTCGCTGCGCTCGCGACCGCGCGCACGAACGCGTCGAAGAAGTCCAAGGGACGAGGGAAGAAGGCTGCGGTCGCCGATGGCAATGCAGGTAGCGGCACGGACGAGAGGCGAAGGGAGGTGCAGGCGCTCCTCTTAGGACAACCGGTCACGTGGCTGCTGGAGCAGCTCGGCGCCGGCTCGTGGTTCAGCGACGCGACGAAGCTCTACAACAGCGGCCAGTCGCCCTCGCGCAAAGGACTGGTTTCCCCGTGGGCGATGGCGCTCGCGTGCGAAGGATTGGCACTGCTCGCCGGTGGCGCGTCTCGGCGGCTCGGTGCTCGCTCACGCGCCCTCGGCGCCTTCCCCTTCGTCACCCAGGCGGGCGCTCCAAAGGCCGCGGGCGAAGCCGGTCGCATCCTCGGCGAGATTTGGGCGCCGCTGTGGCAACGTCCGATGACGCTCGCCGAGACCGGAGCCCTGTTCTCGCGCGGGCGCGCCGAACTGCGCGGACGTGGCGCACTGACGCCGGCCGCGTTCGCGACGGCCATTCGAAAGCGTGGCGTGGACGCCGGTGTCAGCGAGTTCCGCCGCTTCACGCTCGGCAGAACGACGAGCGCCAACACTTTTGAGCCGCGCTTCGAGGCGCGCTTCGCGCTGGATGCCAACATTGGCGGGGCGGGCGCCGCGACCTCGATCACGCTCGAGCGCGTCACCGCGCTGATCGAACAGCGTGGCTTTCCTCGCGATCGGAAGGTGGGCCAGCGTTGGCGCTTCGAGGGGCTGCGTGGTCCCATCGAGGCGGCACTCCTCGACGTCGCGGCAGAGCCGAACCGCTCAGAAGCTGCCATCGCGCTGCTCGACGCGATCACCGCTGCGCTGGATCGCATCGACCGCAATCGCAGCTTCCGCGAGGGCAAGGTCCGCTGGGAACCGCTGCCGCTCGAATGGTTGCCATCGCTGTTCGCTGATGAGCAACCCGGAGCCGAGGCGCGGCTCGCCTTGTCACTCGTGTCAGCGTTCCCGAACGCACAGCCCTTCGCGACCTTCCGATTTGGCGTCGAGTGGAAGTTCGGTCGGAACTACGGGCACTACACCCACGCGGAACGACCTCCTGCACGCTGGGTGTGGGGACCGGGGCAGCTTGTGCGTGTTCTCGGCGCGGTCCTGTCACGACGACTTCTTGATCAGCCGACTACAGATGTCGGTAACGCCGCGCAGGTCAGAGGACGCGCTCCTCTGCCTGCCACGACCGCGCACGTGCATCAGTGGCTCGCCAGCGAGCTCGACGAGCTGCTCTTCTCGGCGTGGCTCTCGCGGCTCGCGCTCTTCGACTGGAGAAAAGTCCCGCAGGCGTTACGCACGCTCATCCACGGGCAGGTCCGTCCTCTGCGAGTGGATGGCGAGCTGGCCCTGCTCGGGCTGATGCAGCCCCTTGTCGACCAGCGTGCCTTGATCGTCCGTACCCTGTCGCCGCACGACCTTCTCACCGACGAGACCGGCGCGCGCACCACGGAGGTGGCGCGCTCGCTCGTCACGCTGATCCGTTCTGGCAACCTCGACGCGGCGACACGGCTCGCGAGCAGCCGCTATGCGATGGCCGGAGCGCGCCTGGCGTCGTTCGATGTGCCTTTGAGCGCGCATGACCCGGACCGCCTGGTCGCCGCGCTGCTTTTCACCATTTCGGACCGCAATCGGGCGGATCTTTTCACACGCTGGCTTCGTCCTCGACGCCAGCAACAAGGAGGCGAAGCACATGTCTGAACCAAGGAAGCTCACCCCATCTGACGTCCTGAATGGCGAATCACCGCTCATCCTGACGGCGACGCTTGAGCCAATAGTCGGCGACAGGTTCCAACCGGCTGGGTTCCCCGAGATCGGTCACGTCATCTACAAGGCGCCGAGGAAGGACGGCAGCACCCAGAACGTCTGCATTGTCGACAGCGCCGCGAGCATGGCCAATCACCTCGAATCGGTCTGCCAGCGCGGAGCACACGACCTCGACCTCGTCGAGGACCTCGATGGCATGCCGTACATCCGCTGCGTTACGGGCGATCTCGCGGACGGCAAGTTGCCGAAGGACAAGCGGGAGGTCGTCGTCACGAGCCTCACCGAGGGCCACCGCATCGCGTCGACCTACTTCCTTGAGGGCGAATATCTGGATGGCGACTCCTTGAGTGGAAAAAAGTTGAAGGAACTCAAGGAGGCGGCCCAGAAGGCAAAGAAGGAGGCGGAAGAGAAGAATGGCGAGGAAAAGAAGGCTGCCGAGAAGGCAGCCAAGGAGAAGGAAGCGGCCGCGAAGAAATTTGAGCAAGATGCGAAGTTGCAAGCAAAGCTCATCGAGCGGTTCGGCATCGTCCTCCCTGGCAGCTCCAAGGCCCACCCGCCGCCCGACCAGTGGTGGAACGTTTTCAAGACGATCTTCGAAACCGACCCGAACTCCCTCGTGCATGGAGTGTTGTTCACGCAGTGGCAGATCAAGATTCCGCGCGCGCTGACGGCGCATCTCGAGGCCTTCGGCGCGGGCCGCGTCGATCGCTCCGGTGTGAAGTTCGACCGGTTGGGAAAGACGACTTCCGGTCAACCGATCTTCGCGGTCGACGACGCCACCTCCGAGTCGATCCGCGCGACGTTCGTCCTGGATGTGAGCCTCATCCGATCGTTCGGCCGCAAGAAGAAGGAGGGTGACAAGGCAACGCCGCTCGGTCTGTCGGACAAGCAGCAGCAGTTCTTGGTCGCACTCGCGCTGTGGAAGATCCAGAAGCTCCTCGAGTCACCGTTCCGCTTCAGGTCGGGGTGTCACCTCCGAAAGACGACGCTCAAGAGTGGTGAGAATGAGGTGGAGATCGACGTCGCCATCAAGGGCGCGATTGAAGCCGCAGCTTTCCGGAGCGCAAACGAAGGCGCGGTCCAACTCCCGATCATCACCGACGTATTCTGGCCGCGTGATGAGCTGTATCGGGAAGGTCAATCCGCGGACACCAACAGCGCTGAAGGGGCGGCAGGCACAGAAAATCTCGAGGATTTGGAAGAGACCGAGGGATGAAAGTCATCCTTCGACAAGAGTTCCCGCTTGGACGCTTCCACGCCACGCCGTGGCGCGTGAATCCGTTCGACGACCCGCACGGCGAGTGGCCTCCGAGCCCGTGGCGGTTCGTTCGTGCGGTCACCGCGCGGTGCTATCAGTGGGCGCGTGAGGCGGAGACGGAGCCGGACCTCGTGAAGCTCGAACAGCTGCAGGCCGCGTTGTGCAAGAGCACGTACGCGTTCCATCTCCCGGCTGACGCGCGGAAGGGAAGCCCGCTCAGGCAGTACCACCCGACCGAGTTCGGGTGGCGGCCGGCCGAGAAGAAGAAGGCAGGGACACGCAGCTACGGAACCAGCCTCGTCCAAGACAACTACTGGTGCGTCCCGCCCGAGTCGCCCGTGTGGTGGTTCATCGAAGGTGATGACTGGACTGACGAACTCCGTGTGCTGCTCGCACAGTGCCTCGCTCGCATGACCTATTTCGGGCGCGCCGAGACGTTCACGCGCATTCGCATCGCTGGTTCTGACGACGACATCCCTACGCCCAATTGCACGCCGCTCGACAAGCGCGCGGCTGGTGCTGTGCCTGTGCTCTGTCCGCTGTCGGACGCCACGCGCGACGACCTCGAGCGCACGACCGATAACCCTGAAGCCGTGAAGCGAGCTGTCCCCCCTGGCGCGCAATGGCTCTACGCGGTTCGGCCACCGCGCCCCGCAGCACGCGAGCGGAGACGCATACCTGTGCATCGGCCCGACTGCCATTTGATACAGTTCGCGCTCGGTTGGAACGTCGCGCCGGATCCCAGCGCGATCGTGCGACTCACGTCGCGGTTCCGAGGCGCAGTGCTCCGCGAGCTTCTGCGGCTCAAGACCGGTGACGCTTCGGCGACCTGGACGCGCGTCGGGCGCAACGTACGCGAAGCGATCGCTGATATGGCTGGCAAGGACGCAGACGACGAGCCGCTCAAGGGCCATCGTCACACGGAGTTCTTCGCGTGGTGTGAAGGTGGCCAGACGACGCGCCTCCTCATATGGAGGGGTTCGCGCGCGTTCGATGCCGATGAGCAGGAAGCGATCCTGCTCGCCGCGGCGCGCGACGTGTCGTGGGCAGCAGCGGGCGCCGACGCCGACGAGTGGAAGGTGCGCCTCGTCCCGCTCGATCGCGCTGTCCCGCCGCCTCCGGGATTCGACGGCCAGTCGTCGCTCGTCTGGGAATCGGTCACCCCGTACGTCCCAATTCGTCATCACCTTCGAGGTGGCAAAGAGCGCGAAGGGGAATCGATGGTCGATCAGATCCGTCGCGAGCTTTTGCGGCGCGGGATTGAACGAGACGTCGACGTCGAGCTCGTGGGCTCTCCCCAGTGGGTATCGGTGCATGTTCCTCGACGCGAGGCGAACAGGCGCGCGTTCATCGGTGACCGTCGAGGGCAGATGATCCGGCTGCGGTTTGCTGTGTCCGTCGCCGGTCCCATTCGCTTGGGGCATTCGAGCAGCTTCGGCTTGGGGCTCTTCCGACCTGTCCCGGAGCCGCACCAGCCATGACCACGCTCGCCGCCCTCCAATCGCTCGTCGCCCTAGGCGAGTCCGACACGCTTGAGCTCAAACGCTCGACCGCCGAGCTGAAGTGCGCCGGCGAGCCGCTCTGTGCGTTTCTGAACGGCGAGGGTGGCAAGGTGCTGATTGGCGTCGCCCCCAATGGCAAGCTCGTCGGCCAAGAGGTCGCCGACATC
>JBBSBI010000188.1:0-10241 GCA_038251425.1 Polyangiales bacterium | reverse complement strand
TTCAGGCTTCGGAGGTGCTGGCGCTCAGCTCGCCTGCGATAGCTGCGATGCTGTGGCGGATGCCGTGAAGCTCGGGTTCTTGCGTGTCTGGATCGTCGGCGAGTGACATGCGGCGATTCAGGCGCCACCACTTGATGGCTTGGTTGGTGACTTGCGGGAAATACACGCCAACGGCTGTGGCACCTGCCGAGGAGCCGACGGCAAGTGCCCAACCGATGGGGCCGATGGGGCGGCAGCCGAAGACGCCACTCAGGCCTGGGGTTTGAACGATGGCGCCCAATACGGCCGCGGACGCCAGACTGGTGGTGACCACCGTGCGATTGAAGCGACCTGAAACCAGCGTTTGCCCAAGCTGAGTGCCCACGAGTGCCAAGAGGCCCACGGTGCTGGCACGGGGCCTGGAGCTGGTGAACCTGCTGGCCATCCAGGCGGTGCCGGCGCCGAGAGCGGTGATGGTGGCGCGGGCAGCGATATCGCGGTTCAGCGGCTGCCCAAGCGAGACATCGGGGCCTTCGTTGGCCAACGAATTCAGTGTGGCTTCGTCCGGAGGGCGCAGCGCGATGGCCATGGCGGGCGCGACATCCGTGAGCAGATTCACGAGTAACAACTGGCGCGGATTGAGGGGTGGGCGGCCATCCACGAGGCCCCCCAGCAGTGTGAACGCGATTTCTCCCAAGTTGCCGCCGACGAGGATCGAGACGGCGTCGCGCACGGAGGCCCACATCGCGCGGCCTTCGGCGATGGCATCCACCAAGGTTTCGATGCGTTCATCGGTGAGTACGATGTCGGCAGCGGCCCGCGCCGCGGAGGTGCTCTGCTCGCCGATCGCAATGCCCACATTGGCAAGGCGAATCGCGGGTGCATCGTTAGCACCATCGCCCACCATCGCGACGACGTGTGAAGCGCGTTGCAGGGCGCGCACAACGCGTACTTTTTGAGGTGGGGTGACGCGAGCAAACACTGCTATCTGGCCAACCTTCGCGTCCAGCTCTTCATCGCTCAAGCGGGAGAGCTCGGCACCTGACATCACTCGGTCATTGCGCAAGAGTCCTATTTCTCGAGCAATGGCCTCAGCTGTGCTCGGATGATCTCCGGTGATCATGACGGGGCGAACTCCGGCGCGTCGCAGGCGTTCAATCGCAGCGGCTGAAGTCGGGCGGACAGGATCGCGGAAGGCCACAAACCCCTGGAAAACCAGGTCATTTACTTGACCTGGCTCGACGAGCGAATGCGGGGTTGCCAGCCGCTCGGCTACCGCCAAAACGCGCAATCCTCGCCGAGCCATGCGGTCGGCTACCTCGTCGAGCTTGGCGCGGGTTTCTTCTTCGAGCGGCAGGATTCGGCCATCGGTTTCAAAATAGGTTGAACGTGGGAGCAAGATCTCAGGGGCGCCCTTGACGCTGAGAAGTGCGCCTACCGCTGATTCACCGAGCACGGCGTGGTAGCCGCGACCGGATTCGAACGAGAGCTCAGCAAGCCTCTGCCAACCCTCGCGACCGAGATCCGGGCGAATGGCAAAGCGCGCTGCGGCGCGGAACAGGGAAGCATCCGTGGGGTCGCCGCCAGATATCAGAGTTTGTGGATCGGGAGCCGCCCGGAGCGCCGCACCTAGAATCGCCAAGCCTCGATCGTAGTTGTCTTCCGTCAGCTCGTGTTCGCCACTCAGATCGGCCACCAAGCTGAGCTCGATGCGGCCCTCAGTGAGCGTGCCTGTCTTGTCCAGGCACAGCACATCCACGCGACCCAGCGCCTCAATACTGCGAGCATTGCGCACTAAGGCACCGCGTTTGGAAAGGCGTTCGGCAGCCGCCAACTGGGCCGCGGTGGCTAAAATGGGCAGCCCTTCGGGCACGGATGCCACCGCCAAACTCACGGCAGAGCCGACAAGATCTTCCAGCTTTCTACCACGCAGCAAGCCCACGCCGATGAGCCCCGCACCCGCGCCGAGAGCAATCGGCCCCGTTAAATCAATCAGAGACTTGAGGCGGCGTTCGACACCTGAACGGCTAGCATCATGGCGAGGCGCAACGGCTCCGCGGCGTGCTTCTGTTTCGTCGCCAATAGCCACCACGATGGCTTTGGCGCGCCCACCAGCGATGCTCGTTCCTTCGAACAACATCGAGCTGCGGTCCGCTACGTGCGCTTCGAACGAAGGCGCAGCACTCTTCTTCACGGGCAGGGACTCGCCAGTCAGTCCGGAGGCATCCACTTCCAACGACTCGGATTCCAAGATGCGGCAATCCGCTGGGACGGCGTCGCCCGGACCCAACAGCAGAATGTCGCCACGCACCAGCTGTGCGGCATCCACTTCCAAAACCTCGCCGGCGCGGAGCACGTTTGCACGTCGGCGCGTCGCCTGGGCGAGGTCAAAAATAGCGCGTTCTGTGCGGAATTTTTGCACGCCTCCGACCACGGCGTTCAGCACCACGACGCCGCCCACCATCGCCGCGTCGCCAAAGGAGCCGACGACGGCTGACAATCCGGCGCCCGCTGCCAAGAGGGGTGCTAGGGGATTGAAGAGTTCGTCGCCGATCGCTTCGCCGAGACCTGCGAGCCGCGATTGAGGCAAAGCTTCTTTTCGCGTGCGCTCGCTGGCTTCACGGTGGGAGAGGCCCGTTTCCATGGTGGTGAGCTGAGTGAGAACCCCGCGCGCGTCGAGTGCGTGCCAGGGCGTGCGATCGCGCGGTGCTGGCAGCGTTCGGCGCGCTAACGAAGTCGAACCACGGACGCCATTGGCCATGGAAATGAGGGAGGCGACGCTGACGACGGCGAGAACGCGCCTGCCGGTTAACGGCAAAATGCCGCCCGCAGATACTAAAGCTCCCGCAGTCGCCGCGCCGAGCGCAACGTTCACACTTTGCTTGGAGATTTTCCGAGCGACGACGCAGGCATGAATGATGAAACGCACGTCGGTGAGGTCGTCGCCGCACAAGGCGTGGGCGGCCCAAGGTGTCGGCTCGCCGGTTCGTGTGAGGCCAATCCCAACATCGGCGACCGCGAGCCCCGGCGAGTTGCCGGTTCCCACCACGCACACCACTCGGCCTTCGCGTTGCAGCCTGCGGATCCCAAGCCGCATGCCTTCGCCCTCGCCGATCGTGTCATCCGCGGGAAGGCCCTGTAAAACGCTCTCATCAGTCGAAGCGATCACCACCGACATCTGGGCGGCGTGCGCGGCTGCGATCAGTTCATCAATGCCCGTCTGCGTGATCAGCCGGACCTCCACCAAGGCAACGGCCACCACGCCGTGCGCCAGCGCCAGCACCAAGCCGCCATGCCCCGACATACGGCGGTGCTCCTCGCCGAGGCGGGGTGATAAGCTGGCCCGCACCAAGGGTGGCGGACCGAGTGACCAACCATCCTGCGACCGGACTTCAATAGCATGCTCAGCATCGAAAAGCGTGCTCACGCGCGCTCGCACCTCGCCGGCGTCGAGATCAGTGTCTTCCGTTACGATTTCGCCAACCACGAAGCGATCGCGAGCCACAAGATCTCCTTGCAGCACCAGGCAATCAACACGATCGAGGCGGCGCAACACGTTGGGGTTCTTGACGAGCACACCGCGACGAGAAAGCGTTTGGCTGAGCCCCGCGGCAAACACATCGCGACCGATGCGCGCAGGCCTGGGCAGGCCGCCAAACAGCGCCGCAACGGCACGCGGCACGCTGCGCGTTGTGAGGAAGCTCACGGCGAAACCACCGAGACCGACAAGCCAGGCGCGATCCGCATACTCTTCGATGGGTCCGGGAGGGAGCGCGCGGGGCCGTGGTTCCGGCGATAAAACAGCAGGATCGTAGGCTACGGGCGTCCCTGCCAGCTCCGGCTCGCGCTGCTCCCAGACCTGATTGCGACCTCGCTCTTCGCGGAGCAGAGCCGTCTTGTGGCAGAGTTCGACGAGCGAACTGAGCGGCCTCTGCCCGACACCTAGCGTTAAGCCGCCCGCGATACCCAGAGCCAGATCACTGCGCTCAAATCCGAAGCGTTCGTCTAGGCCTCGACGCAAACGGGGTGTCGCACGCACGACAGCGATCACGCTCGCTGTGCCGCTCATGATCATGGAGGGAGGAAGTGGTGTTAGCTTGAGACCTAATCCTACCAACAACCCCACCAGATCGGCTGCAAGCTCCAACGTCAAGCGTTCGGCGGGCTCACCATCCGCGGGGTGGTCGGCCTCCCGCTCTTCGAAGGCCGCGCTGCCAAGGCCCGCACTTCGTTCTGCGCTCGCAACGATCTGGCTTAAGCGTTGTCGCGAATAGGCGCCGTCTTCAAACGCGAACACGACGCGCTGGGTGTAGGGATTGACTTCGACGGAGGAGAGACGGTTGAGCTGTTTCGAGTGCTCGCGGACGCAGCCCTCGAACAAGGCGTATTCTTCGCGACCCAGTTTCTTAAATTCGACGTGGGCGCGGTTTCGCCCCATCCAGGCTCGCCGTTCTCGTCCGCCCAAGTGCTTGACGGCCGTTGAAAAGAGCTCTCGCAGGCGCATGGGCTCTCTTCGATAGCAGGGGCAGGGCTCACCGCAAAAGGGTTTCAGTCTTGCCCGCGCCCGAAGGGGGCAGTACCAAAGGCAGCCGATGGTTGCCGACATGCCCGCTCCTTCCTCCGAGACGGCCCAAGCGCTCACCGAGCGCCTCCTCGGGGCCCAGCGCGGCTTTCGTAGCGATGTGGCTCGCCTGATTGAAGGGCTGGCCGGAGGCGAACTAGTGATCCCGCTCGCCAAAGATTTGCCGGAGATCCCAGAGGGCGAACGCGTCGAGGTCCATGAATCGATCGAAATCTCGCCGTATCTTCTGATGGACCCCGAAGGCGGCGCGTTCTTCGTCGTGTTTTCGGAGGCGGGGCTGTTTACCGCCATGGCCAGCGAGAATGCCGGCGAGGACGTGCGTTATTGCACGATGCCGGCACTCCAAGCGTTGCACATGGCCCTGGATGTCTTGGACAACAAAGATGTGCGTGGCCTGGTGTTGAATCCTGGTCATGCTTCGGAGCTGGTCCTGCGTCGCTCGGAGCTCGCCAGTCTCGTCAACGGCACCGCCATCCCGTTGGTCGGCTACGTAGGAGAATTCTTGCCGTCGGATGAAGAGGGCACGATCGTGGCGGACGGCGCGGCGGCTCCTCCTGAGGCCTTCGAGCACAGGATCCAACAGGTCGTTCAGAGTTTTGCGAGCCTCAGCGGCTATGCGCTTTCATTCTGCTTCAACGCGGAACGCGACCTAGAGCCGCACTGGGTTCTCCGCATTTTCGTCCAAGAGGCGAGCGCCGATCGCCAGGAAATTTCCAGAAATCTGTTCGAAAGCGTCGAAGGCGCGGTGCCCGCTCCCGGCTACTTCGACGTGGTGTTTGAGAGCCGTGGACCCGAGGCTAGGTGAGCCTTGTTGCCGTTGCTCAGCCTCCGCCAAGTTGAGAAGAGTTACGGTCATGTCCGTGCGCTCAAGGCACTCGATCTTGAAGTGATGCCGGGCCAAATCCTGGGCTTATTGGGTCCGAACGGCGCCGGGAAAAGTACCCTTTTGCGCATGATCATGGATATCGTGCGGCCCGATGCTGGCACGATTAACCTGTTTGGGCAGCCGCTCTGCCGAGCCTCGTTGGAGCGAGTCTCCTATTTGCCCGAAGAGCGCGGGTTGTATCGCAAACAATCGGTGCTCGATGTCTTGGTGTATTTGGGGACGCTCAAGGGGCAAAGTCGAAAGCTGGCGGCGGAGCGAGCGCTTCATTGGCTGGAGCGAGTCTCGCTGTCGCACACGGCAAAGCTGCATGTGGAGCGCCTCTCCAAGGGCATGAGTCAGAAGGTGCAGCTCGTGGCAGCCTTCATGGGTGAGCCGGAGCTCTATGTGCTCGATGAGCCATTTTCTGGGCTCGATCCGCTGAGCTTGCGGGAAGTGCGAGCGTTGATTGCCGAACAACGCGCACTCGGGAGAGGCATCATTCTTTCCACCCATCAGATGAACGAGGTCGAAGATCTGTGCGACAGCATCGCGCTCATTGACCGAGGCCAACTCTTGATTTCAGATTCGATCAAGAACGTGCTCGGCGCCCAAGTGAGCAACAGCTACCGCGTTCAGTGTCCCGACGATCTGACTCGATTATCTCAGAGTGATCGGTTTGGCCCGCTGGTGGTGGAGCGCGGGGCTGCCCAGAGCGAATGGGTGATCACGCCAAGTGGTTCGGCGTTGGCACACGAAATCCTGAATTTCTTGCTGGCCTCGGGCATGCGGATTGAGGCTTTTTCACCGGTCCAAGCAACGCTTGAGCAGGCCTTCCTGCGCACGCTTGAGCAAAGAGTGGTTTAGCGCATGCAGTCGTTAAAGGTCTTTGCAGTCGCTCGTTTTGAGTTCCTATCTGTAGTGCGGCGCTGGTCGTTCCTGGTTGTTACCTTGCTGATGCCGCTATTTTTAGGCGTGAGCTTGCTCGGGGTCGGTGGCTTGCAGAGTGAGGCATTCAGTCGGCGTGCTAACGTCGCGGCAACTTTCGCGCTGGTCGATGAAGGGCGTGCCCTCGGTGAGGTTGGCCAAAAACAAGACTCGCAGATCCGGTTCGTGCGGCTTAACAGCGAGCGTGAGGCACAAGCCGCACTCAAGGCTGGTAGCCTCTCGGGCTTCTTTGTTTTGCCGGCCGAGTATCGCAGGGAAGGGCGTGTTCAACTCGTGGTGCTCGGCGCCGATCCCCTCGACGAACTCTCCACCAATGTTGCGGAAGCGCGACTTGCTGACCTCCTACGGGCGCAACTCTTGAAAGATAGATTGGAGCCGGAGCTCGAGGCCCTCGTGATCCATCCGCTTCGCGTGGAGCGAAGAATGCTCTCAGAAACGGGGGTGCGTGGCACTGAAGCGGTCGATTCGGGAACAGAACTAGCCAAACTCGCAGTCCCGATGTTGGTGGCATTTCTGCTCATGCTGGCGCTCATCGGCACGTCTTCTTACCTCTTGCAAGGCCTCGGCGCCGAACGCGAAAATAAGGTGATTGAGGTGTTGCTCGCGTGTGCTCGCGCTGATGAAATTTTTCTAGGCAAGCTCTTAGGCCTTGGCGCAGCAGGCTTCGTTCAGTTTGCGGTTTGGGTCTCACTGTTGTTGGTTGGCGTGAGCGTTGCGGCACTCAGCTTGGCGTCGGGTGCGCTTGAGGTGCCTTGGCGAGCGCTCTTCATCGGAGCTGCGTTTGTTCCGCTTGGCTATTTTTTCATTGGCAGTTTGATGTTAACGACCGGCTCCCTTGGGAGCAATGTGCGCGAGAGTCAGCAATATGCCATGATCTGGGCGTCTCCGTTGGTGTTGCCCATGACACTCCTCGGTTCAGTGCTGTCCGAACCCGATGGACGCCTCGCCACTTTCCTTTCGTGGTTTCCCTTCACCTCGCCGGTTGCGCTAGTGCTCCGGCTTTCACTCAAGAATGCCCACGTGTCGCTGTGGGATGTGCTCGGTGCGGCTGGCGTGTTGTTGCTGTGCACTTGGGCGTCCGTTACGCTGGGAGCGCGCTTGTTTCGGGCGGGTTTGTTGATGAGTGGGTCGGCATTTTCCTTTCGCTCCTTTCTGAAAAAGGCGAGTTTAAAGTGACCGAAGAGCCGCACTCCGACATCCGACCTGATCTGGTTGCCTTGGGTGGCAATCGGTTGAGTCGCATCGAGCGCGCGCAGATTGGGTTTGTCCGGCGGACTTTCGATCCAGGTTGGCGTCAGGCGTTGATCCGCTGGGGCCAACGCCACCTGGGCTCCACCTGGATTCACTATTGTACTCGCCATCTGCGGCGTGTTCATGGCCTTGAGCGGCTTCCTCCTTTGGAGCTCAGTAAGAGCTACCTGTGCGTGTCCAATCACCGCAGCTTTTTCGACATGTATGTCGTGACGGCGGAGCTCGTGCGCCGGGGTTTGGCTCATCGCATTGTCTTCCCTGTCAGAGCCAAGTTTTTCTATGATTCGAGGCTGGGGCTCTTGGTGAATGGGGTGATGAGCTTCTTTGCGATGTACCCGCCTATTTTTCGCGAACGGAGGCAGGCAGCGCTGAATATCGCGAGCTTAGATGAGTTGGCTTGGCTGCTTCGGCACGGCGGGATTTTCGCGGGATTGCATCCCGAGGGCGCGCGCAAGAAAGACGATGATCCCTACACGTTTTTGCCGGCCCAACGTGGGGTAGGCAAGGTGATCGCGAATTCTCGAGTGACGGTGCTGCCGGTGTTTGTGAATGGGCTCATCAACGATCTGCCCAAGCAGGTGAGCAGCAACTTTGACCGAAGTGGAATCCCAATCAATATCGTTTTTGGCAGCCCGATTGATTTCACGGATCTCTTCGCCGAGCCTTCAAGCCCTCAACAGCATCGACAAATCGTCGAGCGTGTGATGAGCGAGCTCGGCCGTCTAGGTGAAGAAGAGCGTTTGATTCGCGCGGCAAGCGCGGGCCGCTAACCTAAGGTTTGAAGGAATGTGGCGATCGCCTTGGCTTCGGCGGGCGGCAAATCAATGAAGTTGAGGCCCATACCGGGTGGAAGATCGCGGTCTGCACGAAAGGCACGTGTCCAGCATACTCGGGCGCTCACCTGCAGGGGCAGGCTCTGCTCAGCCAAGAAGATTCGGATGTCGAGAGATTCGCCGACGAGCTTAAGCGCGTGGGTTGCTATGAAGATCCCATGCGGCGACAGGTTCTCGGCTACGCCTGAGTAGAATTTTTGAGCGCTGCCCAGGCCTACATCGAGGTCCACGCCCCAGCGCTCTTCGGCGCGACGTTCGACGCCGGTGGGGCTGACTCCCGCACCTGTCGCTTGGGGTGCGCGTGCGTCGCCATTGGTTCCGGTGCCGTTGTGATGGTTGGCCAAAATCCCTCAAGGAGTGCAGTCGTGTGGGTGGCAAGACGGCCAACTCGCGGGATCGCTTTAGCGGTTAGATAAGTTTGTGCTGCCAGACAGCGGTTTTCAGCCCAGGATGCTCGGCTGAACGAGGACAGATTAGACCCAGGGTTGGATCCCAAGCTCAGGCCGCCGAGCGCGCCAGGCGCGGGTTACCTGAAGGGCCAGGTACGCGCTGAGCAACACGAAGAGCAGCAGCAGCAGGAAACGCGACATGTCGCTCACAAATACAGGCAGGCTCAGCTTTTCAACAAACGGTGTGAGCGCCAGCAATAGAGTCCCGGGCAGCACCGACCATTTCCAAAGCCAGCCACCCAAATCCCTGACGCTGGCACTCCGCACAGCCACCCGGACCAGGAGCGCAGCGGAGAAGAGCACCAGGCTCTTGCCCCAAAAGAGCGCGATATTAAGGCCATCGCTGAGCAGGCTTGGCGTGCTCGAAGGGATCCGAGAGCCGCTCCAGCCGCCAAGGAAGAAGACCACACCGAGCGCGGCGAGCACGCTTAAGAAAAACCAATCAGCGAGGCTCGGTAGGCGGGTTTCGCCTCGCAGGTGAGCTAGGGGTAAGCGCGAGAGCTTGGGCGCATAACTTGGCACCAAACACACAAAATAGAGGCCCAACGCTACCAGGGACAGCGGGCTCGCGAAGGCATTCCAGCGCCAAACCACCCCTTCTTGTGCGTTCGCCACCCGCTCCAAATCAAACGTGCCAGAGCGGAGAGCCACGTGCCCGAGAGCTGCGAGGGCGAGGCCTAGGTGTGTGAGCGAGAAGAAGCCAGCTTTTAAAGCTTCCCGGAGTGACCAGGAACCGCGAGCGACTCTTCCGCCGGCGACTAGTGCGACGAGTAGCAGCAGCACGCCGAGAGCTGCGTAGAGCAGGGTGGATGCCTTCTCGTCGACCCTTGCTCGTGAAAGCCAGGTAAAAAACGTCAGGACAGCTACGCTGATCAGCAGCCTCGGCACCGCGGCAAGAAGTGCGGATCCCGGACGAGTGGGCGCTCCAATATCGGTCTTTTTCGCTAGGATTTCCTGAATGCGCCACGCAAGTTGCGCCCCCAACCAACGCAGGCTTTGCCCGAGGCGCGTCGCGTAACAAAGCACTAGCCAAAGTGCGAACGCGCCTAGGCCGATAACGCTCCGAGCCACCCAGGTTGGCGGTTGACGGTGATAGGCTCCGGTCGGAATCGAGAGGCTCACCGGTGTGGGATTGTTGCCGCGCCTCAACACCAGTTCGGACTCCACGTGATCGGGACGTGGCGCAAGATCCGTGAAGGCAACAAGGTTCACGGAATCCATTTCGATCAACACGTCGCCCGGCTTGACTCCAGCTTGGTGCGCCAGACCAGTTTGCTTCACTTCGGAAACACGAAACGGTGGCTGCAGGCTCTCGAACACCATCCCTGCGTGTGCCA
>JBBSBI010000187.1:0-10321 GCA_038251425.1 Polyangiales bacterium | reverse complement strand
GCAGAGTCTTTGGGTAACATACGACCGGTGACTCTAGATGATTTTTGCGGCTGTCGTGAGTCAGCCCTGCAAACGCAAAAAAGCCCGCAACGTATCGCGGGCTTTTTAAGGCTTTGCCGTCTATTTTTGGCCGTTGGGCGGCTGACCGAGAGTCGGGCTCAGCGGTCTTTCTCGTCCCGCACGCGGGCAGCCTTACCGACCAGGTCACGTAAGTAGAAGAGGCGGCCGCGACGCACGACGCCGTGGGAGAGCACTTCGATTTTATCGATGCGGGGCGAATGCGAAGCAAATGCGCGTTCGACGCCAACGCCGAAGCTCACCTTACGAACGGTGAAAGTGGAGCGGCTGCCGGCGCGATGCCGCTTCAGCACAATCCCTTTGAAGACCTGAACACGCAATTTGTCGCCTTCGACAATTTTGTAGTGGACAGCAACCGTATCGCCAACTTTGAAGTTGGGTAGGTCGGTTCGGAGGAACTGGGCCTCGATGGGCGCAATCAGTGAGGCAGTGAGGGGCATGACTTTCAAAAAACTCCGTGGCCGAGTTGAAGGCTGGGCTATCTAGGCGCAACTTTCGGTGTCGTCAACCGAAAGCCGCTGAATTTTCGAACAGGCGGGCTAAGTCGGCTTGACGTACCCGGCCCTGGGGGGTATCCCCGCCGCCCGTTTTAAGAATCGCAGGAAATAATAGCCATGAATCAGTTCCCGGGCGTTGTTGGTCGCAAAGTTGGCATGACACAGATCTTCACGGAGGACGGCACCGTCGTTCCGTGCACGGTTGTTGAGTCGAAGCCTATCGTCGTTGGCAAGCGAACTAAGGAAAAGGATGGGTATGATGCCCTGCTCCTCGGCCTTGGGCAGCGCACGGCCAAGCACGTGAACAAGCCGCTCGCCGGTTTCTACAAAGGGAAGAGCGCCGCCCCCGCTGCGATTCTGCGAGAGCTTCGCTGCGCCGCGGATTTCGCCGCCAAGTTCGAAGTTGGGCAGGAAGTGGCACTCGACCAGGTGTTCGCCGAAGGTCAGTCCGTCGACGTGCGAGGCATGACACGTGGCCGCGGCTTCACGGGCGTGATGCGCCGCTACAACTTCAAAGGCGCCAAGCGCAGTCACGGTGCCCACGAGTACCAGCGCCACGGCGGTGCGATCGGTACCAACATGACGCCGGGTCGCGTTATGGCAGGCAAGAAAATGCCAGGCCAATACGGCAACGAGCAGGTGACCGTTTTGAATCAGCCGGTCGTAAAAGTCATGGTCGAACAGGGTTTGCTGTTGATCCGTGGTGCGATTCCAGGGTCGAAAAATGGCATTGTGTTCGTCCGAAGCGCCGTCAAAGCGCGGACAGCCAAGCCCTAAGGCTCGCACTTGGAAGCGTCGTCGGGAGAGCCTCCTGACATGCTCGCGCCGCTCCGCGATTGGTGGCCGCGCGCTCGAATATTGAACGACGAGCATGGGCTGATTGTCGTCGACAAACCCTCGGGCATTGCCGTGCATGGCGGCGATGAAGGCTTGAAGGATGACGTCGTCGAGCGTTTGCGGGCCATGTTCCGTGCGCGCGGCGAGGCGGATTATCTGGGTGTGCATCAGCGTCTGGATAAAGAGACCTCAGGCGTTCTTTTATTCACACGTGATCAGAAGCGGAACGCGGATGTTGCCCAGGCGTTCGAATCTCACGCCGCTCAGAAGAAGTACCTGGCGGTTGTCGCCCTGGATGCGCGGGGGAACCAAACCAGTCTGGAGCGGTTGAGCGGAACCTGGGAAGACAACTTGAGCCGCCCGCTGAACGGGAAGGTCAATGTTGTGAGGGCAGGTGGGCAACACGCCGTCACACGCTGCCGAGTTATTGAGCTGCGGGGGCGCCGAGCCCTTTTGGAACTCTCACCGGTCACTGGGCGCACGCACCAGCTGCGCGTGCAGGCGAGCGCTCGGGGTGTGCCGATTGCGGGCGATCGACTGTATGGCGGCGAACCTGCTTCGCGCTTGATGTTGCACGCACAGGAACTCAAGCTGCCGAACGCGCCAGCTTACTTCGCAGCCATGCCGGGCGTGTTCACGGAATGCTTGAATCAGACGCCGTTCGCTTTTGGCGCCGAGGACCTGTGGCGACGCCTGCTGGATGCCTGCATCCGGCGTGTTCCGCTGTTCGGACAGACCGAAACGTACCGACTGGTGAACGAGCTCGGGGACCAGCTGCCAGGGATTTGTGTGGATAAATACGGGGATTTTGCCGTTCTTCACCTGTTTGACGACATGGCGACACGAGCTCAACCGCTGCTCGTGGAGGCCCTCCTTCGGCTTGGCTTTCGCGGAGTCCGGGTGGAGCAACGCGGTCGAGGAACGGCCCCGATCGTGGCAGCAGGGCCGAGCGAGCTGACGGTGGTGGAGCATGGCGCCAAGTTCGAGATCCGGCTCGGCGGTGATACGTCGGTGGGGCTCTTTTTGGATCAACGTGAGAATCGCCAGAAAGTGCGCGCTTGGTCCAAGGGGGCGAGCGTGCTCAATCTGTTTTGTTACACGGGTTCTTTCAGTGTGGCCGCGGCGCTCGGCGGAGCGAAAAAAATCGTAAGTGTCGATCTCTCCGGGAACTACCTGGACTGGGCCAAGCGCAACTTTGAGTTGAACGGGCTTTCACCCGAGCGGCATGAGTTCATTCAGGCCGACGCTACCGCCTGGCTCGAACACGCCAAGCGCCAGAAGCTGCGCTTCGATTTGATCGTGCTCGATCCTCCCAGCTTCTCGACAGCCGGCAAACGAGGCACCTTCAGTGTGGCGCGGGATTACCAGGAAACAGCCGCCCTTTGCTGCGGGTTGTTGGAGCCCGGGGGTCAGCTCCTGTCCATCACCAACCACCGGAAAACACCGCTCAGTAAGCTGCGGACGTTGCTCAGGGGAGCGGCCGAAGCCGCAGGCCGCAGTGTCGTTCAACTCAAAGATCTGCGCTCTTCCAGCGATTGCCCGGACTTACCCACGGAGCCCTACCCGAGCAAGAGTGTCTTGGTTAGGCTGAAGTAAGTGGCGCATCGAAATCCCTATGGTCGTGTGGACCCGCGTACTCTGGCAGCCCGTGCGCAGGGGTATCCAGCGCGCAGTATCTTCAAGCTCGAAGAGATCGACCAGCGCGTGAAGCTTCTCAAGGGAGGCAATCGCGTGCTCGATTTAGGTGCAGCGCCGGGTTCCTGGAGCCTGTATGCGGCGAAGAAAGTGGGCCCGAACGGTCGCGTGGTCGCGTTGGACCTTAAAGTCATCAACGAAGCTTTCCCGCCGTGGGTTACAAGCCAAGCCGATGATATTTTTAAGATCACTCCCGCCTCGCTCTGTCCACCGGGCCCGTACGATGTGGTGATGAGCGACATGGCGCCGAGCACCAGTGGTTCAAAGATTCACGACCAAACCGTGAGCTTTGACCTGTTCATGCGAGCGCTCGAGTTCGCCGCCGAAATTGGCCGACCGGGTTCGCACTTTGTGGCGAAGCTTTTCATGAGCAACCAGTTTTCTGAGGCAAAATCAGCTGTTCAGAAGCTTTTCTCGGAGGCGACCACCATCCGACCCCAAGGAACCCGAAAGCCGAGTTCCGAGGTCTTTATCGTGGGGCTGAGCAAACGGGTTTAAGAACGAGGTCAGAGGCTGGGGTGCCTCAGGTGTACGTGTGGATGAGTTTGGCGACGAGTTCGTTTCGGCGAGCAACGCCAGCTTTCTTCAAAAGCCCCGTGACGTGTACTTCGATCGTTTTCAGGCAACAGCCCAACTCAAAGGCCATCTGTTTGTTAGTCAGCCCCTGAGTTGCGAGCACCAGTACCTCACGCTGCCGCCGACTGAGGCGCCAGGCGTTCGTCGCCAGGGTAATGCCAGCGCTTAACCTGAAAGCCGCGCGCTCACTCGAGGAAATGGCCGGCAGCAGCTGAAGGTGGGGGGAGTTAGCCGCCGCTCGCTCGGCGGCTTGCGCGATGAGCGCGTCGATCGGGCTCGGGAGGTCTTGGCTTGTTGAGTGAATCTCGGAAAATTGTGTGGCTTGGAGCATGAGGGGTTCCTTGGGAGATATCCTTTTGATCCCGCTCCTTTCGGACTCCCTTCACCCGAGTTGCGCGAAATGCGCCGGGCCTCGCTAAAAGGCGCTCAGGCCCGTCAGCTCCTTGCCCAAGATGAGCGTGTGGATCTCGTGCGTGCCCTCGTAGGTGAAAACGCTCTCAAGATTCAGCATGTGGCGAATGGCTGGGTACTCCAGCAAAATGCCGTTGGCCCCGAGCAGCCCGCGGCAGGTGCGCGCGATCTCCAAGGCTTTAGACACGTTGTTGCGTTTGCAGAGCGAAACTTGTGCCGGGTGGAGCTTGCCCTGTTTGTCTTTGAGCCGCCCAAAATGCAACGCCAGAAGCTCGCCCTTCACGATTTCTGAAGCGCACTCCACCAACTGCGCTTGCACGAGCTGCTTCTGAGCGATCGGTACGTCAAATTGCACGCGCAGCTTGGTGTATTCCAGCGTCGAGTCCAGACACGCCTTGGCCGCACCCAATGCGCCCCACGCGATCCCGAAGCGCGCCTGATTCAAGCAATACAAAGGAGCACCGAGCCCTTGGCGCAGAGGCAAACGATTGCGCTCCGGCACGCGACAATCGCTGAGCACAATTTCGCCGGTTTCGCTGGCGCGAAGGCTCATTTTTCCCTGGATCTTCGGCGTGTCGAAACCTGGAGTGCCGCGCTCGACCACGAAACCTGTGACCGATTCAGCGCCAGCGCCCTCCAGCTTCGCCCACACCACGGCCAGCGCAGCGAAGGGCGAATTGGTGATCCACATTTTGCTCCCATTCAGGATCCAGGTGTCACCGTCACGCCGTGCGCGCATCTGCATAGAAGCAGGGTCAGAGCCGCTGTCGGGTTCGGTGAGTCCAAAGCACCCGATCAGCTTGCCTTGCGCCATTTCCGGCAAAAATCGAAGCTTTTGTTCCTCGGTTCCAAACGAGTAAATCGCTTGCATCGCGAGCGAGCCTTGAACGCTCACGAAACTTCGGAGGCCGCTATCTCCGTATTCGAGTTCCTGGAGGAGAAGGCCATATTGAACGGCACTCATGCCCGCGCAGCCGTAGCCGCTGAGTGCTGCGCCAAACAGGCCAAGCTCCGCCATTTCCGGAATCAGATCGACCGGAAATAGTTCCTTCTCGAACAGCTCGGAAGCGCGTGGTGTGTAGCGCTCCGCGACGAAACGCCGCGCGGTGTCGCGGACGAGACGTTCATCGTCGGTAAGCTCTGAATCGATTGCGCCCAGGGGATCGGTGACCGAAGCCATCCGATCAAGTTACCACTCCCTCGGTCGAGTGGGGGTCGAATCCGATTCGCGTGCCGACTGCGAGAAATTGGGCCAATCTCGAGGATATGGGCTACCCGCCCGTATGCCTCCTGTCCGTCCAGTGACCGTGTTCGTCGCTCTCGCGCTCGGTGCGGTTGGGGTATTTTGGCTCTGCCAACCTGGGCTGAATGGGCTCCCATGGGCGGCTTTTCAAGGCGATGCCGAACGCTTGAGGGCTGAGATCGCTTCGAGCATCGCGGTGCGAACGGCTCAGGCAGCCACGCTGGCTCCCAAGCTCCGGGAGGCTCAGGCCAGCCTTGCGGCTCCAGCAGCTGTGGAAATGGTGCCTCGTTCAGAGCCTGTGACGGCGAATGTCGAGTCCAGTGTCCCATTGACCCTCCCACTGCTCAGCGTCGATCGAGAAACACCCATCTACGCTGCTCCCTCCAAGCAGGCACGCAAGGTGGGCTACGTCAGTTTGGGAGGGCGTTTGATTGCGGCGCCGGAATCGCTCAAGGGATCTGGATGCACGGGCGGCTGGCATAGCGTGAGCCCGTTCGGTTACGTCTGTTTCGATGAACGCGTGTCGATCAATCCCAATCACCCGGTCACTGAGCTAGCCACTCGCGCGCCAGCACGCATTGAGAGCGTGCCCTACAGTTACGCACGGGCCAAGCGCGGCGGGATCCCGCTTTATACTCGAATCCCAAGCGCTGATGAACGCGCCTTGCAGGAGGGCGCTGGTCGTCGAGGGTTGGAGCGTTCGTGGCGCGACACAGACGTTGAGAACTTGCCGTCGTCGCTTGCGTTGGGCCGCCCCACGCCAACGTTACACGGTTATGCGCGGCCAGCTGGCACGCTCTTCGCCGAACGAACACTGGCCAAGAGCAGCTTCGCGATTGCCAGAGTTTTTGAGGTGCAAGGGCAGCGTTTTGGCATGACTCCGGACCTCTTGCTCCTCCCGCTGGATCAGCTGACACGGGTAACGCCACCCCGCTTTCATGGTGTGAGGCTCTTACGAGGCCAGGCTCTCCCAGTCGCATTCGTGAAAGCACGCACGGCTTACCTGTATCGGCTCGACGAAGCGGTTGGGGCGCTGACGTTAGCTCGCAAGCTGGAGTTTCGAGACGGCTTTGCGTTGTTGGGCGAACGGCGTTTCATAGCGGGGCACGAATACGTTCGTTCAGCCGAAGGGCTCTTCGCACGTTTGGATCAACTCAGGCTGATTGAGGATTCTCCGGCGGCTGCACCCTGGCTAAAACGAGAAAAACGTTTCATTGATGTTTCGCTTAAAGACCAAACATTGGTCGCTTACGAAGACGGGCATGCTGTGTTTGCGACACTCATCTCAAGCGGACTGCAAAGCGACAAGCTGGATGCCCCCTCGCGCGCGACGGTTACAGGACAGTTTCGTATTCACACCAAGCACGTCACTGCCAAGATGAGTGGAGACGACGTAGGAGATGAATATGCGTTGCCCGATGTGCCGTATGTCCAATACTTTCACGGCAGCTTTGCTTTGCACGCTGCGTATTGGCACGATGCATTTGGCACGCCTCAAAGCCACGGTTGCATCAATTTATCGCCTGAGGATGCGCGATTCTTGTTTGGCTGGACGGAGCCACCAGTACCGCCCGGATGGCATGGTGCGATGGACCCGGCCGGCACGATGATCTCAATTCACGAATGATCATTCTCGGGCGATGACGTCACGAAACATCTGACACGATATGTCCCGAATTGGGCATTAGCGTCTCAGATTGGTGGCCAACAAGAATGTCTCACTGAACGGATCACACCCGGTTAGCCCAAGAACCATCCGCAGAAATCGAGATCGTTGTGACAATCTCAAGATCTTCTGCTTATTGGCTAATGGTCAGCGGGAATCGGTCGCTTCCATGGTCCACGATGGACGCGAAGATCTCGGCACGGACTGCCAGCAACGACTGTACTCTGGGAAGCCACGATTGGGCGGAGGACACTGACGTGGTGGACGTTTCGCTCGATGATCGGGTGCACATCGTGGAGCGGGTGGCAGAGCTGCATGCTCGTCGCGTACAGGCTGGGCTGCTGAGTCTGCCAGTGTTTGCCGGCACTCGCTGATTCTGAACCGACCTGTGCTATGAGTCGATGCCTCAGGAAAGGCGTCGGATGCAGTTTCACATTCTTTCGTTCGAAGGACCTGATCCGTACAGTCGCGCGGGTGGCATTGCCACTCGAATCACTGGGCTCACGTCGGCATTGGCTAAGCTCGGGTACGAAACGCATCTCTGGTTTGTGGGAGATCCTTTTCTGCCGGGGTACGAACGCGAGGGGTCGCTCCACTTGCACCGATTTTGTCAGTGGATCAGCCGGCACCATCCGCGCGGCGTGTACGACGGCGAGCACGGTAAGTTGAACGATTACGCCGCGTCGTTGCCGCCGTATCTCATGGAGCATTATCTCGGCCCGCACCTGGCTCGGGGCGGAAGGGCCACTGTGTTGGCCGAAGAGTGGCACACGGTGCACGCGGTGCGACATCTGGATTGGTTGCTAAAGAGTCGAGGCGTGAGAGAGAAGGTCGATCTGCTCTGGAATGCGAACAACACGTTTGGATTCGAGAGCATCGATTGGGGTGCGTTGGCACAAGCCGCACAACTGACGACAGTGAGCCGCTACATGAAGCACAAGATGTGGCCGCTCGGCGTCGACCCTTTGGTCTTGCCCAACGGGATCGACGAGGATTCGCTCCGGCCGCCCGAATTTGCCGCCGTACAACTCTTGCATCAGCGTTTTCTGAAGCGGCAGTTGCTGATCAAGGTGGCCCGCTGGGATCCAGACAAGCGTTGGCTCCTGGCGATGGATACCGTTGCCGCAATGAAAGCTCGGGGAAAGAAACCGTTGCTGGTAGCTCGGGGTGGCCTTGAGAACCATGCCCAAGAGGTGCTGGAGCGTGCGCGGCAGCACGGGCTTTCCGTGATTCAGCGCCGTACCACGAAAGCTGGAGCGGCCGGCATCTTGGAAGTGATGGTGGGTGTGGAAGATGCGGATGTCGTGTTGTTGGAGTCACACCTGGATCCAGCGGGTAGGCGCCTCCTGTTTCGGGCTGCGGATGCGGTACTGGCCAATAGCGGGCACGAGCCGTTCGGGCTGGTGGGTTTGGAAACGATGGCAGCGGGTGGCATCGCTTGCACGGGAGCTTCGGGTGAGGATTACGCCATTGGTGGGCAGAATGCGCTCGTGCTTCAAACCAATGATCCGGCCGAATTTGTCGCTCAGTTTGAAAGGTTAGAGCAAGAGCCAGCACGTGCCCGCATGCTCCGCCGCGCGGCTCGAAGCACGGCCTTCGGTTACACATGGAACCGCGTGATCGATCGTGTTTTGTTGCCGCGTCTGGTGAGCGAACCCGAAAACAAAGTCAACCGTCCAAGTGGGATCCGCGAACTTGCGGAATGGGCGCGCGCGCTCGGCACTGAGAGTTTGCTCCAGCTTGCTCTCTCTCGGCCCGGCTGGGCTCGGCCTGCTTGGGCCAAGCTCAACGGGCGCTGAGATCCAAGCGCACGTTGCGTTGTTGGAGCAGATCCCCTGTTGCTAGCTGCAGATCGGCGCGGGCTTTTTCATGCCGGATCAATGCTGAGAGCTCGGCCAGTTGCGCCTGGGCTAACTCGTCCTGACGCTGCGAGACGAAGAAATTATTGCTCATGCCATTTTGAAATTTCCGCTCTTCGGCGCTGAGGCTTTGCTCGGAAAGCGAACGTGAGTTGGCGGCTGCATACAGCTGTTTTTCGGCCGTTTCTAGCGCCCGCGCAGCCTGGCGCACCTCGACTCGAATGTTCAAAAGCAGCTGATTTTTTTCAACGTTGGTGCGGCGGCGGGTGATCGACGCACGCTCCGCTTCGGCTGTGCGCTGTTCGTTGAGAGGACTCCAATTGAGCCGCACAAACGTCGACCAATAGCGGCCACGCGCCTGACCAAGCTCGCCCAGAGAGCCTGAATAGCTCGTATCCTGCCCGATCAATCCGTAACTCACACTGGCGGAAAGATCAGGAAGCTTTGCATTATCTGCGACGCGTTGGTCGAGCGTTGCTTGCCGCAAATCGAGATCGGTCTGCGAAACTTCCGGGCGTCGCGCTTGGGCCTCGGCAATCAGCTTTGATACATCAGGACGCAACGCGATAAAGCGCGGTGGATCCAGCGTCAAGAAGGCCTTCTTCCATTCGGGATCGGGCAAATTCATGATTTGTTTCAGGCGGTCCGCAGCCTGTTCAATGTTGCCTTCTGCTTCTAGCAGCGCGAGCTCGCGTCGAGCCAGCGTGCCTTCAGCGTTGATCAAATCGGAGGGCGGCAAAACGCCAGCCTGGATCTGGCGCTCGGTCAACTTCAGCTGCTCGCTCGCCAGCTCCCAGGAGCGCATTCTCACTTGGTAGCTCTTGAGCGCTTCGGTGAGGTCCCAGTAGGCGTTTTCCGCGGTCAAGACGGCGCTTGCAGCTCGAAGTTGTGCTTGAGCGAGTGCGCGCTCGGAGGCGAAATGCGCACGCAAGATGGGCGCGGTTTGAATGTCGCCGTCGGTTGAGAAACCTCGAAGCAGCGGTTGGGTTAGGGTCAGATCGGCGCTGGTGCGGAACAGATCAGGGCTAATCGCATTGCCCTGGGAGCTTCTGGACCAATCGTTGTTGAGCGATAAAGTTGTTTGGGTTCCCGTCTGGAATTGTTTGGAACCTGCCACGTTCCAGGTGTTGTCGATGCTATTGATGATCTCGCCAGCTTGGCCCTCTTGCGTGTTTGAGGGCGGAGAGTCTGCATCCCGGTGCCGATAGCTGGCAGTGATATTGGGTTCAAACGCGCCACCCGAAGCTTGCTCAGAAAACTGGCCCGCTCGTACATTTTCGCGCTCCAGCTGGATGCCCAGGTTATTTCTTAGAACAGCCTGGATGACGTCGCTTTTGCTCAAGCGCCAACTGGGGCCCGTTGCGGCCTGGGGTGGCAGCACGGTCGGTTCACTGATGAAGGCTGGCGGCGTGTAGCTAACGTTCCTGAGGTAATTGGGCGGCGCCGTGGGTGCAGGGGG
>JBBSBI010000186.1:0-10396 GCA_038251425.1 Polyangiales bacterium | reverse complement strand
GTATTCCTCGCCCGCGCAAGGGACTCCCTTAATGGGCGCCTATTGGTGCCGTATTGATGCCGAACATGAGCCACTCCAGGGTTAACATCCAGAGGCGACGCTTGCTGGGGCTTTGTGCCGGGGCTTTCTCGGCAGAGCTGCTGGGCGCGAGCGACGTGGAGGCAGCGAGCGCAACGCTCGTCGTTTTTGTGCATCTCGACGCCAAGCTTCGCTTGCTCCAAAGCGTGCTTGAAAAGCTGCTCCCCGATGTCGACGTTCGCACCTTTTCACGGTTTGGCGACGTGAAAAGCGCTCTCGCGACGGCGGATGCGGTTTTGGCCTTGGAGCCGGTAGTGGCTCAGCTTGGCCTGAGTATCGCCAGATCCGGCACGCGGGCAGGCAAGGTGACCGAACCCTACTCCTTGGTATCCACGAACCCATCGCTCAAGAGCAACAGCGTTGCGAGCGTCGGCTTCGTCGATATCTTGGGCCGCCGGGAAACTACGAAGTTTGTTCAAGGCATCTTGCGCGGGAACGCACAGGTTCAGCGCGTTACCAAGCTGCAAGACTTGCTTCCGTTGCTGCAGCTGAAAATGGCTGAGGCCATCCTGGTACCGAGTCGCCTGGTTCCCAGCTTTCGAGAGAAGACCCACATGCAACTTTTCGAAGTCCTAGCGCCCAATGAAGTTCCGCTCCCTGTGATCGGGGCCTCAACTCCTGGGGGTCGGAAACTAGCGGACAGGCTCCAATCCGCAAACGGAAACCTCAACAACTTACTGGGGATCCAAGCATGGCGCTAACAAAACGCATTCTAGCGATGGGCCTATTCGTGGTTGCCTGCGTGGGTTGTGCTCCGCACAAGGGGCAGTCCGCCGGGGAGGCTCCTTTTCCTCAGTCTCCGGCGAGTCGAGGGCGAGACCTAGTGCTCGTGATCATGCCTAATCTTGAGGCGACGCGTGAGGTCTTCAAAGCACTGGCTGACGAACTGTCAGGAGAAATGGATGTCAAGGTTTCGGAGTTTGACGCTGGTGGCGGTGTGCCTAAATTCGCTCAACTGCTGGAACAAACGAAACCCAAGGCGCTCGTGCTCATGGATAATCGGGTGCTCGCCCTGTATCGAGAGTTCCAGCGCAGCCGCCCTGCCAACACCGTCTTCCCGCCCGCCGTGGTGGTGATGACATCTTTTTTGAGTGAGCAATATCGCTACGTGCGCAATGTGACGGGCATCAGCTACGAAGTTCCAAGCGTCACGCTGTTCACGCAGCTGCGCCTGCTCGTGCAGCGTCCTGTTCGACGCGTCGGCGTGATTCACCGGCAGTTTTTCGCTGGCTATCTGAAGCGGCAACAGAGTTTGGCCTCGCGCGAGGACATCCAGTTGGTTTCCGTAGCGGTGAGCGATAAGCCTACGCCCGAGGAAGTCGACCGAGCGCTCGCGACCCTGAAGGAGGACGCTGTCGACGCCATTTGGGTGTTGAATGATAGTGTGCTCCTGACCCCGGAGCTGGTTCGACAAGCCTGGTTCCCAGAGCTCAAGGATAATGTGATCCCCGTTATCGTGGGGGTTCGTAAGCTGCTCACCTTAGGCAAGCCATTCGGCACCTTCGCCATCGTGCCCGACCACCCGGCGTTGGGTGTTCAGACCGCAGGAGTGATTTTTGACCTCGCCGACAAGCGCTGGTCGAGCGCGAAGCTCCGTGTTGCTCAGCCCCTCTCAACACGAACGCTGGCTAACTTCAAACAGGCCGAGAAAATGTTCAGCTTAAGTGCTCAGGCACGCCAAAGAGTGGACGAAGCCGTTGAGTAAATGACGGCAGGGCTCGCTAAGCAGGATTGAGTTTAAGGAGTATGACGGTGACAAATAAATCGAAAACCACCCTTCGTGGCAAACTGCTAAGGCCCACTGTGGGTGGTTTCCTGTTTGTAGGTATCGCCACTGCAGGGCTCGTCAGCTGGACTCACACGCGGTCGTCCGAGCAGCAGCTCGCGACGCTGGAAACGCAGATGCGAAATAGCGTTCTCTCGCGCGCACGCATCCTGGTGGATGCTCACGCCTTGGCGCTTCAGGGCCTCGCGGAGGACAACGCGCTTTCGGCTATTCAGGATCTCATCCATAGCGCGGTGACGGAGGATAAGACGGTGCTTTTCGGGCTGTTCGTGACGCCTGACGGCGAGCCCGTAGCCTATGCCAGCCCCAAGTTTACAGCCGAGCACACGCCTGCCGGCCACGACGACGTTCTGAAGCAGTTGTCGTTAGGCTCGCTGAAGCCTCTCAAATCGTCGGATCGCGTGGAGCGTGACGTGCAGCTCTTCAATTCGCCTGTTTTCGAGGTTTCCCGAAGCATCTTTGCGGACGGCGAGTTGCTAGGTTCAGTGAGATATGGGGTGAGCCTCACGAGCTTGCAGGATTCTCTGCGCGCGGCACGTTCACAATCAGAACAGGATCTGCATCGAGTGCTCCTGCTGATCGGTCTGATGATGTGCGGCATTACCGCGGGCGCCGTGTTCATGGTGGCACGGGCAGCGCGGCGCATCACACAGCCCCTAAAAACGCTCACCGAAGCGGCAAACTCGGTGGCGGCTGGCAATATGGATGCCCGGGTTGCGGTGGAGAGCGGGGACGAGCTCGAGGTGCTCGCAGCGGCCTTCAATCACATGCAAGGCGCCAACCAGAAGGCTTTCCACGACCTCGAAGAAAAGACGTCTCAGGCCCTCGAAGCCGCGCGAATCAAGAGCGAATTCTTGGCGAATATGAGCCATGAAATCCGCACTCCGATGAACGGCATCATCGGCATGACTCAGCTCCTCCTGCGCTCACCGCGCGAAAAACGCGAACAGCGCTTCGTCGAGACGATCCAATCGTCAGCCAATACGCTGCTCACGATCGTGAATGATGTGCTCGATTTTTCCAAGCTGGATGCCCAGAAGCTGGAGATCCATGCTGACACCTTCGACTTGAGGCTCCTGATTCAAGAGGTCGCCGAGCTCATGTCGCCGCGTGTCGAAGAGAAACATGTCGAGCTCATTCCAGCGGTCGCCCCGAGCGTGCCGGCGCTGGTTGTGGGAGATCCGGACAGAATTCGGCAGATCCTCACGAATTTGACCAACAATGCCGTTAAATTTACGTCAAGCGGCGAGATTGTGATCACCGCTGATTGCGAAGCGCGCTCAGGGAATCACGTGATGGTGCGCATCACAGTTAGGGATACCGGTATTGGTATCGATCCGAAAAACCACGACAAGCTCTTTCAATCTTTTTCGCAGGTGGATGGGTCGCTCACGCGGCAATACGGCGGAACGGGCCTAGGCCTTGCCATTTGCAAGGGGCTCATCGAAAAAATGAAGGGGGAAATTGGCTTCACGAGCGATCTCGGAGTCGGTAGCACTTTCTATTTTTCGATCCCGCTCGACGTCGCGCAGGCGGAAGGCTCCGTCAAGCTTCAAAAGCCCACGAAACGCAACATCCTCGTGGGTGAGAGCAATGCAACAACGCTCAAGCTCCTTGAAGAACATCTGCTGCACTGGGGCTACTTGGGCACGAGCGCTGGTAGCTGGCGTCAGCTGGTATCGGAGCTCGACAAGGCAGAGGCCGCGGGCAAACGCTTCGACGCTGCCATTGTCGGTTCAGACATCATTCGAGATGGTGGCTCGCGCCTGGTCGAGAAGCTCCGAGACCAAAGGCCTGCTGAGCGGATCCCGCTCGTGATCATCGCTCATTCAGCCGAAGACACGCTGGTTGAGCCCGACGTGCGCCTCACCAAGCCCATCCGGACTTCCGAAGTGTACAACAGCCTCCAGAACATTCTGGAAGGCAAGATCACCGAGAAATTGATCTCCGGTAAGCATCGCCCGCTCCGCAGTCGAAACCGCGGATTCAAGATCCTGGTGGTCGAGGATAATGAGGTCAATCAGCTGGTTGCGGTGGAGTTGCTCACCGAGCTTGGCCACATCCCCGAGGTGGTAGGCAACGGCGCAGAAGCGGTGAAGGCCGTAGCCACGCGCCACTACGATGCTGTGCTGATGGACTGCCAAATGCCCGTCATGGACGGCTATGAAGCGACGGGTCGCATTCGGAAGCTGCCGGGCGTTGCGAGCCGTATTCCCATTTTCGCACTCACGGCGCACGCGCTACCCGGCGACAGAACGAAGGCACTCGAGGCTGGCATGGACGCCTACCTGAGTAAGCCTCTGGCCGAGAACGCGCTGGTGAAAATGCTCGATCGCTGGTTCGAGGATGTGGTGGAGCCGCCCGATTTGATCACGACTGCTGATCTCGACGCAATCCTCACCAATCCCCCCAACGCCTCGCCCTCGATGCAGGCCCCTGCATCTCGCCTGAATTCACGGAGCCCGCGCACGTCGCGCGGAGCGAGTGTTTCTCCGCCACCGAAGAGCCACCCAACGCTCAGCGCAGAGCCCTTGCTGAATCCAGAGAGAAAGCGCTCCGATAAGGCGATTGAGCTCTTCCTCACTCTGATGCCTGGGCAGATCGATCAGATGGCGAGTGCCTTGAATGCCCGAGAAACACAGCAGTTTCGCGACTTTGCTCACAAGTGCAAAGGCAGCTGCCTCGCGCTCGGCACCGATCGGATGGCGGCCATCTGTAAAACCCTCCAGCACATGGGAGAGGCTGAACAGCTGGACATCCAAACTGCCGGAGCTCTGATTGATGCGCTTCGCACCACGTTCATCGAGACCAAGCTTGTGATCCGCGTTCCAGCTAAGGCGAGTATTCCCGTTACCGAGACCTGAACTCAGGCCCCCCAGCGCTCTAGCACGAGGGCGATCTCTTTCAGGATGTCCTCAGCACGCCGCACCTTTGAGATGAAGCCAGTCGCTTGACCGCGAGCTGCGGTGGCGGCCAGTTGCTCTTTGGGCAGCGCGGAGAGCAGGATGATAGGGCATCTTGCCAAGCCAGCCTTGCGGAGAGCGTCGGCGGCGCGGTCGCCGTTCAGGGAGGGCATGGTGACGTCCAGCAGCAGCAGGTCCGGTTGCTCACGTTCGACAGTCGCTGAAAGGCCGATGGCGCTCTTGACCGTCACGACGGTGAAACCCTGGCGTTTGAGGAGCCGCTCAAGATTGCGCGTGAAGAACTGATCGTCGTCCACGAGCACAACTTTCTTAGGAGCGATTTGGCGGCAGTCGCTTTGGTTCGGGGTGACGACACTGGGTGAAGCTGCGAGCGGGCGGGACATGTAAAGGGACTTTGCACGGGCCATACCAAGCGCGTTTCCCCGCAAGTTTCCAGCAATTGCGCAGTGGTTTCCCCCCAAACAGTCCTCATTTGAGACACTCTTTCTGGGAGTGCTCCGCTCAGAATGAGAAACACGTTGCAGTGAAGCGTGGGCGTTCCCAAATCGAGAATCGCAGCGCTTTTTACGGAGTTTCGCGGTGAAAAAACGCGCTCAGCGTGGTCGCCGCGTGCTCGCACGTCTTGAAGCGAGCCGCCGGGTCTTTCGCGATCATCTTAAGAATCGCAGTGTTCAACTCCGGAAGGATATTGGGCACGTGGAGTGAGAGCGGCTCTGGCGTTTGCTCGCGGTGCATCATGAGTAGCGGCACCATTTCCTCATGGAAGAACGGAAGCTTTCCCGTGAGCATTTCATACGCCACGATCCCCAAGGAGTATTGATCGGCAGCCGGGCCCACGGTGCTAAAGCCCATGATTTGTTCGGGAGGCATGTAGGCAGGCGTGCCAGCCATCGTCCCCAGCTGCGTCTTGTTCCGCTTCTCATCGCTCTTGGCGATCCCGAAGTCCATGACCTTCAGCACGCCCTCTTCGGTGACGAACAAGTTGGCGGGCTTGATGTCGCGGTGGACCACGCCACGTGCATGGGCGACGCTCAGGCCTTTGCAAGCTTGGATGACCACGGAGAGTGCCCACTCGGGCTCGAGTGGCCCCACCATGATGTCTTCCAGCGTGCGTCCGCGCAGAAGTTCCATCGTGAAGTAACGATGGCCGCCATGAATACCGATGTCGTACACTTGGATAATATTCGGGTGATTGAGCTTGCGGCACAGCTTCAACTCTTCCCGAAAGCGCGCAACGGCATCATCCAGGTGATCCTGGGTGACAAGATCTCCCGAGAACACCTTGACCGCCACTTCTTCATCCAGCTCTTGGTCGAGCGCGCTCCAGACGGTTGCCATTCCGCCACGCCCGATTTCAGCCTGAAGCTTGAATCTTTCCCCCACCACCACCCCGGGACGCAACACAACGCGATCGGGAGTGCCCGGCGCTGGGATCATCGACAAACGCACGCTTGAGGACGGCTCGCGTTGCGAGAAATGTGCGTGAGCTGTCGCGACGGCTTGCTCGGGATTGAGCAATTTAGGCGGGAGATCGTGCTGCGGGCTGCGCTCTGTAAACGGCGAAGAAGGCGGAGCGGCCATGTCCGAAAAAGCCATCGGTGAACGCGTATCATCGGTGGCGTAGATCGTGGCTGAGCCAGCGCTCTTGTCGAGGTGAGCACGCACGGCGAGCGAGTCTTCATCGTTCGGGAATTTGGCGAGAATGGCTTCCAAGGTGGCTCGGGCCTCGCTCAAATAGCCGCGCCAAATCAGAAGTTCGCTCCAACTGCGAAACAGCGGAATGTCTTCAACTGCCTCAGGACCGAGTGCCATCGAAGGCCGAAGATATTCCACGAGCGTGCTCGTGCAGCGCCCCATTTTGGTGAGGAAGCGAAGCGCCATCTTCGCCGCAACGGCATACTGAGCATCCCCGGGAGCGACGAGCATCAGGTGCGACAAGGCCCGCGAGCCCTCGCCCGCCTTCGTAAAACACAGTGCCGCTTCGTAGTGCAGCTTGGCGGAAGCGAGGAGCTCAGCCGCTTCCAACTTCTTGTCCGCTAGCAGGAGCTGCCGTGCTTCAGCACGAACCTGTGCCGCCCCGCTGGCTCGGGAGCTGTTGGGCGCCATGGAGGGTGGTTCAAGCGCGCGCTCAATCAGAAGCGGTACTTGGGAGGTCCCCGTGGGGGGGGCACTGTCCGGGGAGCCAGACCTTCGGCGAGTTGCCGCAGGAATCGAACGCGACAAAGCCGCACGCTGTTGCTCACCTAAACGCTCAAAGACGAGCGCTGCCCGCTCGTTGTCCCCAGCCTTAGTGAAGTACGCCGCCGCCATATTGAAGAGGCGGCGCTCCTCTGCCGTCAATTGGGCAAATTCGCGCCCATCCAGTGCCAGCCCTTCGAGCAGAAGTTGCCCGGCTTCCCCGTGTTTGGACTCCATCGCCAGCATCAGGGCTTTATGGCGGAGCAACCCCAGGTGGCGGTCCACGGTCAGCGGCTTTCTAGTGGCCGGCGGGTCTGATTCAGGTCCTTGGGCGCTCATCTGTTCGACGTGTGTAAACTACGGTCAGCCTGTGCCGTTCTTTATGCCATGCCCCACTCTGCACTCCCGGAGCTGCTTTCTGAGGGGCTGCGCCTAGCGAGCCAGCTCGAGAGCCAGAATACCGCACTTTTAGCGCGTGTTGAGGGGCTTTCGCGCGAGCTTTCCGAATTGCGGGCCCAGATTCAAGATCCGCTCCACGCGCCAGCCCTGGGGGACATGGCGCAAGCCAACCAAACCCGCCTGCTGCAAGACGCCCTTTGCCAGCAAAGTGCTGAGCATGCCGATCTGAGCGCGGAGGTGGACCGCCTCTCCCAACAAAATTCCAATTACCTAAGCCTCTACGTCGCATCCTCGCAGCTTCACAGCACGCTCGATTTTGGCGCCGTGATTCGCAGCGTCGAGGAAATCATCATCAATCTGATCGGTGCTGATCAGTTTGCGGTCTATTTGTTTGATGGAGAGCGGCGTGAGTTCAAAAGAGTTTCGAGTGAAGGCGATCTGGATGCCGCCGACGAAACGGTGCCTTTCGGGGATAATTTATTATCGCGTGTGGCACGCTCAGAGCAGCTCTGCCTGGAGGTAGAGGGTGCAGATTTGCCGAGCGGAGCCGTGCCGATCGCTATTTTGCCGTTGACGGTAGCGCATGAGCCGATTGGGCTGATTGTGTTGTTTCAGTTGCTCGTGCAGAAGTCAGCTTTCGACGAATTCGACATGGAGCTGTTCAACTTGCTCGCCGCGCACGCCGCAAGCGCTGTGTCATCGAGCTTGTCGTTCCGACGCCTGGAGCGCCAGACCAAGACTTTGAAAGGGTTGCTGGAGCTGTTCAAGGCTGGTGGCGGAACGCTGTTGAATACCGAGGACACCTAAGCCATGTCCGGCACGGTTGAGGGCAACCTTCGGGATGTGGGGCTAAAAGATGTGCTGGAGGTGCTGGCGCTCACGGCGCAAACGGGCTTCTTGCAAATTTCTCGTATTGGGCGGCGCGCTGAGATCTATTTTTCAAATGGGCATGTGCTCACGGCCCAGCTCATTCCAGCTCGGCGCCATCTAGCAACCTTCTTCCTCGAACGAGGCTGGATCAATTTCGATACGTTGCACCGTGCGTTGCTGCAGCAGGCGCGCGCCGATCAGCACCAATTGAGCGGCCAAATCCTGGTGGAATTAGGCGTGATCACCCGCGAGCAGCTGGCTCAGGGGTTGCGCTGGCACCTGCGCCAAATGCTGACCGAACTACTGGCGTGGCCCGAAGGCGAATTCGCCTTCAAAGCGCTGATCGATCCCACGCTCCCGAGTGGCGAAGGGGTTGGTATTTTCTTTCAGCCTGAGGAGCTAGAGAGGCTGCAAGTTCATGCCTCAGATCTCGCGCAAGCCCAAGTGCGCGGAGGCTTTGAGCGAGAAAGCTGGCCCACGCGTCCACAGCTCGCGATCGTGATCACCGGCGATATTCTCGTGCAACACGGGCTAGAAACGTCGCTCCGCGAGTTGGCGTTCTCGGTGGTTCACACCTCAAGCGTGGACGACGTCACAAGCTTTTTGCTCGCCGCAGAAGATGAATTCCCGACGCTGGTGCTTGATATGGATTTGTTTTTCGGCCGCCCGCGCGAAGCGGAAGCGGCATTCGAATCGCTCGGCGCCATGCGCAAGCAGTGGCCCAATCTGAACGCCGTCACATTCGGGCGAATCGCCCCCGATTGCTTGTTCGCTCACCTAGGGAAAGAAGGCCTATTCTTTCACGTGCCGCGCCCGCAACGGGAATCCGAAGTGCGGCTTGAGGTCGTCAAGAATTTCATCGGCTCCCTGGCGCAAGTCGTGCTCAGGAGCCGTAGCGTACGGTGAGAGCGTGGGTGTGCGGTTGCAGGTTTTTAGGCTCCAACCACTACTCCCCATCGTCACCGAAGCCCTGTGCCGGATCACCCTCGATCTGGATCTTGTAAAGCTGCACCGCAGCAGCGCCAATCGTCTTGAAACACAGCTCGCTGAGATGTGCCAGCCGAAGGTCAAGCGGCGAAGTTTGCTTGCAGCAAGAACCGGCGCAGCTCAGCTTTCCAGGATAAACACCGTTCGGGAAGCGGGCCTTAAGGAACTTCCGAAATTCGGCGTTGCCTAACAACTGCACGTAGCGAGCAGGGGCTTTAAGACTCCGATCTTCGACCACGATCAAGGCGCGGGGATCCAACAGGCTTTCTTCGGGTTGGACGGCGTTTTGCGTAGTCATGAACCATTCCTCCATGCGCTTGGCCGCGCTGCTGAGCTTGGGGAGCTCCATTCCGAGACCACCCGTGAGCTCAACGAAGCCTTTGTCCTTTTGCGCTGAGGCGAACTCCGGATCCGTCGCAGCAGCCATCAAGCGCTCGATGCACATCGGACACCCGAGCGCTTTGAGCGGTGCCAACGTGCTCAGCACATCAGCGATTCGCCCCTGCTTTGCCAACACGCGAGCATAGCCGTACCTCGCATTCAGATGCCCCGGATCGCTGTTCATCGCTTCCAGATTCTCGGCGAGCGCTTGCTCCAACGCACCTGCCTTCTCGGAAGCTTCCGCCTTATCCACCAAATCCCGCGCTGTCTTGATGGGAGCCAAATCGAGGGCCCCACGCGCCAGGGGCGGTAGCTCTGGCAACGCACTCGCTCCCGGCGCGGTGTGCGCGGGTAAAGCGGAGGGAACGGTCGAAGACGCTGCAGGCACAGCGACGCGGTTGGCCGAAGCTGAAGCCTGTGATGGCGCCGCAACCGTTGCCACTGGCGCTTCCGATTTCCAAACGAATTCCTTCAGCTTTGCCGAATCGCAACCCGCAGCAAATATCCCAAGTGCCCCAACCCATACCCCAAGCCTCATGTGCATCGTTCGCGAACACTGCTTTCCCCGGGGAAAATTGTCAATCCGAGGGCCACCCAGCAAGCTGCACACCACCAAAACGAAAGCCGCCCCTTCTTTCGAAGGAGCGGCTGGTTGTTAGCGCTTAACCCGAGGGGGCGGCTGATTGAGGAGAGGGCGTGTTATGGGTTGATTTTGATGTAGTCGAAGTGGAAGCCCAGAGCGCCATCGGTTCGGATTTCAACGGTCGCCCCAGCGGGCACGGCGTAGGCAAAG
>JBBSBI010000185.1:0-10443 GCA_038251425.1 Polyangiales bacterium | reverse complement strand
GGCGGCGACTCTAACATTCCAATTCGGCAAGCGTTCCAGCGTGCACAAGGCTCATCCATTGATTGGCGAGATGAGTTGCGAACGCTGCGTCTTCTATCAGCACCCCGGCTTCGATATTTCGCTCTTGCCCCCGCTGGGTAAAATTGGCGCTTGAGATGAAGGCGCGCTGGCCGTCTACAGTTACGCATTTGGCGTGCAAGCTGCAATAAGGCGGCCCCGGACGCGTAGCGCGCGTGTCGTAGAAGAGGCGCGGCTGGGGCTCGCCGAACGGCCAGTTGTTCTGAAGGAAGGTCTGGAGCTGTGTGCGCGCATAAGCCACAGGATCGGAAACAGAACGCTCCACTTGATCGATGTTGATAAAGCACAAGGCTTCAACGTTGCGTGTCCGCATCGCTTCGTGAAGCGGCTTTAGAACGTCATGTGCGTGGCTGAAACTGTAACCCGCAAGGATCACACACTCACCAGCCGATTCGAACAGCGAGCGAAGCACAATGGCGGTGTCCCTAGCTGTGGCGCGTGGGCCCTCGGGGCCCGTCCAAACGAGCTCCGGCGATGGCGGTCGACGCTCCCGTTCTGAAAGAACAGCGCTAAGAATTGCAACCGCGGCGGGCTTGCTGTGTCCAGCCAAACTCCTCTCCAACGCGGTGATATGGTGACGCACCCCAAGGCCCAACAGCCCCTCTCGGTGGACGGGACTTCGCATTTCGTCGCGTTCTATGGCCCCCCGCACTTGCCGCAGAGTTGAAGTGGGAACATTGCTCAGGTCCACCGAGAATGTCACGGCTTCTCCCTAAAAAAGGCCAACTCCGTATCATTGCCAATGGTGGGAACAACGAGTGCGCGGTCCAGATAACGATTGAACCACTCACACGAGCACTCGGCTATGTACAAACAGCCATGGCACGCAGCTCCCTCGGTGCGTCGGTCGCTGGATTCCGAGGCCGGTTCGTGGGCGGCGCAGACAGGATCATTCGAACAGAGCCTGCCTAGCTCCCAGGCCTCGCCGAGATGGTGACGCAAACGCCGCCCCTCCTCAACAAGGCCACCCAGCGTCCCCTCGCTACCAGTCGTTCCCGTGCTGAGAAGAATCCCGGACATGGGCTTCGGATTCTCTTCCGTGGGCCCGCAATAAATCCGCTCGCGAATCGCACTCGCAGCGTACCCACATTCCAAGCTGATTGCCGTCAGCAACAGATGCGATAGGGAATGCAAGAGGTAGAATCGCGCTCCTGGGAATGCCCCCCCGCGCTCATCGGCCTCAAATGCAAGGCGGAGCTCTTCCGTGCGCTTTTTCACAACGGGACGCTCTAGCCAGGCTTCGATCGCTGCGTCGTCGAGCTCAACGAATACGCCTTCTCCGCGCACTTCGGCTGCAGGAAGCCATTTCTCATTGCCCGTCGGGAGCGTCAGAACTGCGGGCTTAATTGGGTGGCGATCGAAGTCAAACTCGCCTTGAAGGTTCGCGCTCACGCTATCGAACCGGCTAAAACTGATTTGCACCCGCACTTCGCGCAGCTCGGGCACCACGATGAGTCCGGAAACCCCAGCAGGGAGCCCTGCTCGCTGTTCGGGAACACGATAGGCGGCGAACTCTGCGCCGACAGGGGGAACAATGCCTGCCTGTTCGACCGGAGCTCCTACCATGCGCTCGTATTCTGCAACTCGGAGCGGTGCCTCAACCTGGGACGCGTCCGAGGAACGTTCTGCCTCAATCGCTGCCAAGGCGCGCTTCAGCGGCACTCCCTCGAGGGCAATTCGCACGGTATCCTGGAGCTCCGCGAGCATGTTGAGCTGCTCCTCGTTCTGTACCCGGTGCAGCAGCTTCCAAATCTCTCGCTGCCTTAACTTTTGGCGCAAAGGATCGACGGACGGTTCTGGGAGCCGCAAGGCGCTCACTTGCTGAGCGAAATACGCGTGCGAGGCGGTCCGAACCAAGAGCTCTAGCTTCTGATCACAAGCCTCCGCGGCCGCACGCCCGCCGAGCCAGGGCCTATCACCAAAACAATCGAACAAAGGTGCGTTCGCGCCGTCGCTGAGGGAGCGACGCGCCCCGCAGCTTTCACAGCGCACGTGGATCTTGCCAAAATCCCCGGTGGCATCTTCCCGAAGGTAGAGCTCCGGCCTCCCGCATTCGCCCTCATTTTTCCCTCCGTGGCAAAATGGGATCCACGGAAAATCGGAAAGATGCCCGCGTTTACAGGCTGCTACGAATCGAACTGGGACCGCCTTCGCGGCCTTGTTCGAAGAGCACTTGTGCCGGTAGCGCTCCCCGTGCGGCTCAAACCCGTCGCTCGCGCGAGCGAGGCGATGGCACAGTTGGCAAACAAACCACTTTGGAAATTCGAGCGCGCGCACGCCGACGAGCGGATGCGGACTGTCGTTGTCCCCTGAAGGAGGCATGCGGAAATAACCTTCTTTTGCGAGATCCAGGTCAGGATCCAGCGCTTTCAAGCGCGGGATGAGTGAACGGCGCAAGCGTGCGTCATCCAACGGGACATAGCCTTCACGCCCGTATCCCCAATGCTCCAGACCTCCGATGATCACCGCTCGATTCACCAAATCCACCATGGCTCCTGGGCCAAACGTGGTGACAAGTTGACTCTGACGGAGCTGCCCTTCGGGGCGCGCCTTCGCATCTACTGGCTTCTTTCGCTTTCTCGCAGCCATCAGCTTCGTTCGTCCAGTTGCTTGAAACGGACCCATACGTGAACGCTTGGTTCGACGTCGCGCATTGAAGTGGGCACTTCGAAAACTCGAGCGTCGTTATCCTCCGGAGGGTCGTCAGTGGCCGTAAATAGGAGCGGCGGTCCGTGATCGGTAGCGCGGTCGTTTCTGCTGTAAGTACGACCGCCAGCGCCAGCCAGTGCCTTCTTTACAACGCTTTCCCAAGCGTCCAGAAATCCCCTGCCACGTCTGCGAATGAGCTCGGCGGAAAGATCCTCGGCTGTCTTATCCGCCCACTGGCGATGCCCCCTAGCCCTCGCAACTAACCATTCCAGCACCTTCTCTGCCGATGCCCGCTGTTCGTGGATCTGCATCACCCCGTCGGCCTTTTGCATCTCTAGGATGCCGTGTCGAATCATAGTCAACAACGTTCCGACGAGTCCGCGGTCTAGCGTCTGCCCGCTGAAGGGCGTCACACTGGTGGCTTCCACCTCGCGATAAAAGCTGTGGTGGTAAGCCGCAAAGCGCTCATAGTGAGAGCGATCTCGAGGGCGCATCACGTTCAGGCACGTGACCACTAGGCCGGGGTAGGCTCGCCCGACACGGCTGGTAGCTTGAATGTACTCACTGGAGGTCTTTGGCTGCCCCGTGACTACCATCAAACCCAGGCGATCAATGTCGAGCCCTACCGAGATCATGTTCGAGGCGAGGACGACGTCCAACGGTTCGTGGATCCCATGGCTATCTGCACGCCGCGTGCCGAGGCGCGCCTTCGTTTTCTTGACCCGATCGGTGCTTTCGCGGGAGGTGAGCTCTTCGGGCAGCTCCAGCTTTCTGCTTGCTGCCCAAGGATGCGGCCAGGTGAACTGAAGCGGCCTTTTTTGGGATTCAAAATCGGCAACGCGGTTTCGAACTTCGTCTTCAACCAGCCGTCGCATGCCTCCGAGCTCACGCAGGCTGTTGAAATAGCCTACGAGCGTCATGTAGGGGTCGGCAGCTTGGCTGGGATCGCCCTTTGGATTGTAGTGCTTCTGCGCAGCAGCCAGTAACGTCGCGTAAGAGCGCACCGAAACGGCTCGTAGCGCACGCCCCGGAGCACCTACGCCCACGTAGAGTCGCCCCGGCCTTGACGTATCCACAGTAGAGAAGAAGTTGTCGCCCTCGGTAATGCCCCGCGGAGGGAACAAGGCCATCTCCCGACCGAACAGCGCACGAATTTGATCCCGTGCTCTACGAACCGTTGCGGTTGAGCACACAATTTTAGGTGGACGCGCCTTGCCGTCGATGGGCCGCTCGCACAAGTAGTCCACCGCGGCCTCATACAGGCCGACCATGGTACCCAAGGGCCCGCTGATAAGATGAAGCTCATCTTGGATGATCAGCTCCGGTGGCAAAAGGCCTGATTTAAGCTTAGTTGCGGTCTTGGGCGGCGAGTGCATGACCCCGTACGCTCGCCGTTCATCCACATGGGTGACTCGTCCAAAGAGCGCGCCGGCCTCTCCGATCCAGGGCAGCATCGCAAACTTATCGACCGTAGCGACCAAGAAGCAGGGCAGCTCCTGGTAGACTTGTTCGTCCACAAAGGAAACGGGTAGCCCTTGCCCTTCGGTTTGCCGCTCTGAAAACCTGCACTCGGGTTTTTCGCAATACACAACCGCGCGGACAAAGGTCTTCTTCGTAGGCACGCCGGCCGCGTCGACAAGCTTGATATTTTCGACCTTGATGGGCGTAGAGCACCAGGGACATGCAGAGAGCGGAAAGGGTGATTCCTTCCGTCCCGACGTGAAGTTGTGCAACTCCGCGTGCACATCCTTCAGGCGATTGGCGGTTGCACCCTTGCCAACCCAAAGACCGATAGTGAATCGAGCATCCCCAAGCGTCTTCGGATCGCTTCGCCGCATGATCTCCAGTGCACAAATCAAGGTTGCCGCACGGCCCAGTTGATCCAGCGTGAGCAGGCGCAGTGTATACCTGAGGATCACGGCTACGCCTCGCCCGGAGTGATCGGTGTCACGCCCACGAAAACGCCTCAATACGAGAGCAAACGCTATAAGCCCCAGGTACGCCTCAGTCTTCCCGCCGCCGGTCGGGAAATAAATCAGGTCGGCAAGTGTGCGGTCTCTGTGATCGGGATCAGCCACGGAGGCCAAATTCATCAGAATGAACGCGAGTTGAAACGGCCTCCATCTGGGCTCTCGGCCGTCTGCGTAGCGCCGGTCTTCACGCCCCTGATCGGTGGCTAGCGCGGCCAAAGCCATTGCCTGGTTGGCACACTGAAACGCCTTACAGATTTCAGCGTCAGTCGCGAGCAGTCGAATGCCCTCGCGGAGCCGAGCCTTGGCATTGTCCGCCAGCTCCATCAGCTTTTGCCGTGTGCTGTCCAACTCAGCACGCTCAAGTGGGACGTAGCGCTGCTTATCGATCCAGCTGGAATACGCCTCAACAAGGGGTGTCAACGCGTTCTCAAGGGCATGCCCGTCCAACTTAGAAAGCGTGGCCATTGAGGTCGTGACCTGCTCCAGTTCCACGTGCTTCACGTGTGGCACCTCGAAGCAGGGCAGCTGGGTTGTTGTAAGCGTGGTGACTCGCCCACTGGATACGTTGGGAGCCACCACGCTGCAGTTGTGACCTACCGCCCATTCCATGTGATCCCTAAACGAAAGAGCTAACACATGCTGGTCCATATCATCGCCAGCTTCACCGCGCCGGTTGGGCCTCGGCACGAACCCGTGCTCGTAGCAAAGCCGCATGCCTACCTGGAAGGCAAAGTTAAGATCGCGATCTTGCTCCAGTACGGTGCGCCTATTGACCAGAAATAAAGACAAAACCCGTGTATTTTTGGCCAAACCTGGCATCGACGTGGTCCTCAGCTCTCCTTTCAGAACCAAGCCGCGGGAGAGCGGCACTTCTAATTCGCGCTGATCGAGTACCTTTCGATCGAGAGGGACATCAACGGAGACGGGACCGTGGGGCACGCGTTTCCAGCCGTAGCTCTTCCTCTCAGAATGCTCCTCTGCAACTTCCACTCGATCATAATCCGCGTAGCTAATATCTACGCGCAGCGAATCACCCGCACCCGGAGGTAGAAAGACGCTGAGGCCGATAGACGCGGGGAAGCGCACCGGCCGCTTAGCCTCAGGTTCCGTGCTACCCGCATCTTCAGCTTGTGTCTCGTTTCCAACGAGCTCCTCTCCCTGGCACTCGGTATCATCGGGCTCTGGCTCTCGCCCGCCTTGGGGTGTGAGGAATCCGGTTAAGTACCAACGCGACGGTGCGAGAGGCAGGATCTCTTGGCCCGCGTGCGGATGCCCATCAGGAACAAATGGCCCGACCAAATCCGCCTGAAGAGCCGCTAGTAACTGACTTCGTACCTCTAGGCTATCCATGTTGGTTTCTTCCCCGGTAATGGAGTGGTCTCCAGATCCGGCGAAGGGTAGCCGATTCGGGCGAGAGACTGAAGGGGTCTCGCCTGATCCCTGGGGTTGGAAGGGCATTCTGCGGCAACGTCGCGCTCGTGTGATGGTGCGATGTGAGGATGGCGGGAACCAGGCGGGTCTGGTAGATGTTGCCTAAAATCAACATTCGATGGGATTCTGGGTGTGCAAATCGAGGATGTGTCATGCTGGGTGAACACTTGAGGTTCATGGGCCAAACGCGAACGGCCGTAGGCGATCCATTCGATGCGATCGATATTTCACTGGTGAACCCCGACCCCGTCGATCGCACCGCGATTGCGCGGTTGCAGAGGTTTGAGAGCATCGTGGATTTGTCGAATACTTTGGAGTTCGATGATGATTTTGGCGCTTCGGAGCCCACATGACGGCCCCCCGCTTCGACATCACCGCGTTCCTGCGCATGACCGAAGGCCAGCACTTCGAGCGGAAATCTCTCTTTAAGGGCGAACCCGACAAGAAGAAGCCGCGCGACCGCAAGGAGGTGCGCGACCAGATTGCCGAGTGTGTCGCTGCGTTCGCAAATGCCGAAGGCGGAGTTGCGATCTTCGGTATCGAAGATGATGCAAGCGTTACCGGTCACAAGTATCCGACGGACGCGGTTGACGAGATGTTGAGCGTGCCATCTTCGAGAATCCAACCGCCGCAAGCGAATGGATTTCGGCTCGAGCACGAGGGAAAAGAATTGCTGGTGTTTGAGGTGGCCGTTGCGGATTCCCCCGTCATGGTCACCGGCAATGGCTATCCCCTCCGAGTCGGCGATAAGACCGTCAAGATGGAGGAGCCGAAGATCCGAGCGTTGAAACTCGAAGGGCTCGCCGAGAGCTGGGTGAATCGCCCGTCACGAATGACCATTGCCGACCTCGATCAGTCGCGGCTCGACCAAGCCAAAGGTGGCGCGGGCTACCCTGACATAACTGAGGAGGAATACCTCCTCAAGCGCAAGCTTGCGGATCGGAAAGGTGCCGGTTTGGTGTTGCGCCAGGCTGCCGAGCTTCTGTTTGCAAACGACCCGGAGCATCCAAACGCAGGGATCCGCATCTTCCGTGTTCTCGGAACTGAGCGGCGTGTTGGAACCAACTACAACGTCGAGGAAAGGCCGCGCATCGAGGGTCCTCTGCCAGTGGTGCTCGATGGTGCGTTCACAGCGATTGCTGGTTTGCTTCGAAAGCCCTCACGGTTACGAGGAACGCGCTTCAAGGAAACGCCAGAATATCCCGAGTTTGCTTGGCGCGAGGCGATTCTGAATGCTGTTGCTCACCGTGACTACGGCAATCAAGGCCGCAGCATCGAAGTGTCGCTGTTTGACGATCATCTGGAGGTCTCGAGCCCAGGAGCTCTCCTGCCCGAGATCCACATGGACACCTTACGAGCACGACAGCGTGTCCACCAGAGCCGCAATCCGCGCCTGGTGCGTGCTCTCGTCGATCTTGGGTTCATGCGCGATCAGGGCGAAGGGATCCCTCGACTTTTTGCGGAGATGGAAGGTTTGTTTCTGCCCGCCCCTGACCTCGAATCAGCTGCAAGCTTGTTCCGAGTGACACTCCTCAATACGCCAACGCTGACAACTGCGGATGGTGAGTTCATTGGAGCACTCGGCTCGGAGGAGCTGACCGATCTCGAATTCCGCGCGTTGCTCGAAGCCTCGCGCCACAGTCGGGTGGACAACGCCCGCATGCGAGAGATCGCCGGGCTCGACACTCTCGGCGCGAGCAAGCTGCTCCGAGGTCTAAGAGACAGGAAGCTGCTTGTTCTTCAAGCAGCGGGTTCAAGTACCTATTACGAGCTACCCGAAGGCTTACGAGCGTCTGGAGGCTCTGTGCCAAATGGGGGGGTGGTCGGGAGCAAATGGGGGGGGGTTCGGGAGCAAATGGGGGGGGGTTCGGGAGCAAATGGGGGGGGGTTGTCTCCCGAGCAGCGCCGTCTGGTGGACGGACTGGGCAAGAAACCGCGCGCCGAAAAACTCCGCCCCGTGATCGAGTCCCTGCTTAGCGAAAGGTGGTGGGCACCGCGTGAGCTCGCGGCCGTTCTGAATCGGGACGTCGGATCGCTCGTTGAGGATCATCTGAGTCCGATGGTCCGTGAGGGTCGCCTGGAACGATCGCATGCGGATCCGAGTCATCCTGCGCTGACCTATCGGGCTGTCATTGGGCCGTTGTTTTCTAAGCAAAAGAAGGGTGAGCCATGAGCCCCCAATGCTCGCCGCACCACAATGAATGTCCAGGGCGTGATTGAGTCCCTGCGGTGCGAGGAGCAACGAAGAGAACTGGGAGCGGCACACAACGCGCGTAGGTTACCGGGATCAGCGATTTATTCCGCAGTTAACGACAGGCAGCATGCGCAACGCTCTTCCGAATCCCATGGCTCTCCACCCGCAAGTCTAGCCTCCATCTGTTCTATTTTAGCCCCGATCTCTGAACGTTGGTCGCCACCGTACGCGGTCACGATTATTCGAAGTCGAGCCAGCAAGTCGGCGTCGTCCGTATGGGCTCGACGCCGCTCACGATGAGCAGCGCCATTTAGGTTTAGGACTTCAATCGTGTATTGCCCCTTTGAGGATCCGCCAACCGATCTAACTGTCTCCCCCTCCACGACGAGGTGTGCGGCCGGCACGTCGGAGCAGGGATCGACAAACCCAAACCCTCTATGCTCTTCCTCAGGAGTCGGCCACGCACCGCCCTTGGTCCGATTGCACAATGGGCACGCCCAATAGACGTTCGGATACGCGTTGCGCAAACGCCGGAATGGGCGGCGCTGCGGCCTGAAGTGATCAACCTCAAAGCCTGCGTGGGGAGAAGCGGGCCTCACCTCCGTCTCTGAAACGAGACAATAGACACATCGGTAGCTGAATTCAATTCGCACGCACGGCCTAAACGATCGATAGTCCCTCTGCTTCGGGGCGTGTTGCCTTCTAATTGGGGAGTCCGAGTAGCGGTGCATCAAAGCTAGCGGTGCTTTAGCCCGAGCACTTCCCGTGCAAGGGCCTCGATTTCAGTCCTAAGATCGGGCGGGTTTTCCTTACGCTCTTGAAGCTCAAGGAGGTCTATCTCTGCAAGTATATCTTGCAGCAAGGCCTCGCGCCCCGCGGACAGACCTGTGCCTCGCCTTTCGACTAGAAGCGCACGTCGGTCCGCGTGAAGCTCCTCAAGTAGAAGGCTTCTTTGAGTACCCGTCAGTTCGAAGCGCATTGAGGTTAACACCCCCGAAGGGGTATCCGTGGACTTGTGACCCTCATGAGTCTCGCCGGTGTACGACCGCGACTCTACATCCTGTGTTGTCGAGCTAAAGCTTCCCATTGTTTGCTCCCAATAGCTGGCTCATTATATCCCGTCGGGCCTTTGCATCAGTCCAACTGTTTCGAACGAAGTCTCCTAACTGTCCCGATCCAAGCGGTATGACGTCTCCCTTTTTGCCTGGCACCCTGTTGGGTGGAAAGAAGTAGTCTAGATCGAGTACACAGGCATTTTCCGGAATGAACCTCTTTTGGTCAGGGTGGAGAAGGCCGGTGATGATGTGACTCTGGGCCCGCACCGTGGCCGTCACGTGCACGGTGCCAAGGTCAACGGTCCCCGTCGAGCTACCCCCCTTAGCTTGCCCATTAATAGCTTCCCAAGCGCGAGTGGGCCTAACCAAGTCCGATTCTACCAACAGACTCTCTGCACGCTCCATTGACTCTGTTGGCCACATGAACATTACCCGGAACCCAGCGCGGACGACTTGCCTCGAAGTGTCCAATGCCTTCGAAACTATGGCCCAGGCCTCCTTGGAGATCTGCTCAACACGCGCGAGTGTCTTGCATCCATCCTGCACGACGACAAACTTCTCTCGGCCATAGCGAACGATGAGGTGCTCACCGTAGCTCACTAGCTCCGCATGCTCCATGGAAGGAATGTTGCCATGAAAAAGCGGGCCAAGCGCGTCCACTAAGAGATTCATAGTTTGTCCGCAACGGTCCAGGTACACAACACCGCGTTCGTAGGTAACCTCCACGACGACCTTGTGGGTGACGGGTTCAAGGGGGGGCGGATGTTCAGTCATAGGTGGAACGCTCTGGCTGGGGATAGCATCGACCGTTGTCTGCGTCGCGGGGCTAGCGTTTGGGTGCGCTGTCACAGCTCAATCCCTAGGTGTGGTTGCGTCTGGGGGCTGACCTGGGAGCAGGCTCAGCACATGAGCGACGCACAGGTACATCAACGTACCCGTTCGCATCCAGAAACGCTCGCATCTCGTTGATGAGCTGCGGTGAACAGGCTGGGCCCGCCAGGATCTCATGTACTTCGGGTCGAGCGCGGTGCGGGCGAAGAGGCATCTTGACACGTCGCTTTCC
>JBBSBI010000184.1:0-10483 GCA_038251425.1 Polyangiales bacterium | reverse complement strand
TCGCAGCCGCACACCACGGTCCGGCCAATGGATCTCGGCGCGACCATCCCAACCTTCAAAGCAGTGATCCAAAGACGTCTCGCAAACTTTGGTTGGGCGTCGAAAATCGGAGCCGCGCGTCACCGCTTCCAAAGCCATCGGCACAAAGTCCTGCACTCGCCAAATCAGTGGTAAATTCGCCTGCAGCGTCGTTAGCTCATTGCACTCGAAATAGGGATGAAGCCCGAGCCCAGCAGGCATCGGTTCGGCACTGCGATTCTCAACCGAGAGCGTCAAGCTGAGCGAATTGTCTGTCAGCGCAAAGTTCTGAACTGCTGAGTAACGCCACGGCCATTCACCCGGTGCGTGCTCGTATTCGAGAACCAAGCGAGAACGCTCGAGATACGTAACTCGAAAGGGAGCGCACCACGCATGCCCATGCAACGGATGCTCATGCGGCAACATGTTCGGGCTTTGCCGCACGATCCGCCCTCCAAACTCAAAACTCCCACCCAGCACGCGATTCGAATACGGCACCAACGGAAAGCTCGACATGGCGAGCGCCCCGCTGGCACTGATTTCCCGAGTCACCGCCGGGCGCATCAGGTGCTGAACTGCCCCGTCACGCTCCAATTGAAAGGCTCCAATGGAGCCTCCGACTTCGGGATAGACGAGGAGCCTCAACTCCCCCGAGAGAAGCTCGACGCTAGCCGCCATGCGCTACTCCGCGACCACCAAGGTGGCCGACATTGCCGGTACATACAGAGCAATGCGCTCGCCGCTCGCCTTCTGCGAATCAGCCTCAAGCACGCGCTGACCAAGAGTCTCCGAAAGGACGTAGCTCTTGAACTTGGAAATTTTGGCAGGAAAAGCCAGCGTAGTCCGCATGCGAGCCTCGGGGTTTTTATTGACCAGCACAGCGAACCAGTGTTTGCCGTCGTCCACCACGTAGCTCATCAGATCACCGTTGTCTGATTTTGAGGCATAGAACTTTCCTCCGACGCGCCCGCCCTTGCCATCGTAGTTGCCGTACATCTGTTGCGCCAAGAAGACGAAACTGCGTTTGTCGTTCGACTGAAACCAAGCCTGCGCCATGTACAAATCTTCCTGCATGAAGATCCCCATTGCGGCCACTCGCAAGAGCGCACCGTGAAAGTAATCCCGGCTTCCGACATCGTACTCGTTGATGGCAAGCTTGGTGCCCGGGTAATTCTGCGCCACAAGCTTCTTAAGCGCGGGGATCACAGGGTGGAACGGCGACCAGAACGCCGCTTTGTTCTCAGCTTGCGCGAGCCAGGTGGCGTTGGTGTACGTTGGGTCGTACCACTCGCGGAGTGCATCGAACTGCTGGGCGGCGAGTGCCGGATCGTATTCAAGATTGTCCGAAAGCTTGAGTGTATCTCCGTTGGAGTTGACGCCAACCGATTCGGGATACCAGTGAATATCGACGATATCGATCAGACGCTTGCCGGCTTTCTTCTCGGCCACGGCCATCTGCTTGAGGTAATATTCAAGCTGTGTGGTGTAGCCGTGGGCCTTTCGATCACGCCACTGTTCCTCCGCGGGATTCTTGAAGGTGCCGTAGTTTTGGTAGCCGGTTTCCCCAGGGGGAGTGTAATCCAGATTGGAGCCCGCGAGTTCGAGTGCACCCCACGCCGACCAGCCAATCACCTTAGATCCTGGCAACACTTCTTTCACCAGAGCTGCGTAGTCGGTGTTCATCTTCACCAGCTCATCGGCATTGATGCCCTTGGGGCTTGAATCGCGGTGCGACTCAAACCAAAGCCCGGGTTCATTGTCGAGACTGATGAGAAGCTCGGTCTTCTTGTTCTTGGCCTTGCGTTCGTTAATGAGTTGCTTGACCTTGCCGAGGAATTTGCGCTGGTGTTCGACGGTGTTGGGAACGTTGGACCACTTGGGATCATTCGTCCAAATCTTCTTGCCATCTTTCCCAGGCTCCAGACCGTCCCCGCATTCCCCGGAGGGATCAAAGCTGTTCTGTTTGGGAAGCTTGCCCTTCGGGAAGCCACAGTAGCGTTCAGCATCCTCCATGTGGGGCTTGGCAATATAGGGCCCGGTGGGCAGCGTGAAGTTCACGGCTGCGCCGGCATCCGCCGTCTTGGTGATGAAGCCGTAGTAGCCCTTTTCGTCTTCATCGGCGCCACGCGTCTTCGAATAGCCATTCATGAAGAAGTAATCGGCGCCTGAACTATCGACGTCGTACTCCCAATTGTACTTGCTCGTGCGCATTCCTCCCCAACGGTTGATGGTGACACCCGTTTTCGTGATCGTTTCAGGCTCCGCCCAGTTGGTGCCGAAAATATAGGGGGAAATCTCGTGCCGAGGTGTGCTGTCGATGGTGACAACGGCAGCGTTTTCAGGTGGACGCTTCATATCCAACTCGAGATTCACCGGATTCGAGCTCTCTTCCTCGCCCACCGTGGTGATGCTGATGACCGCGGACTTGCCTGCCGGCAGCAGCTTGCTTGGGATGATGGCCATGCGCTCACCGCCCTTGACTGAAAGGATCTCTTTTTCGCCGACCTTGATCGAAAAACGCTTCGGCTGCTCGATGGGCGCCTTGTCCCACACCACCAATGCACCATCGCCCCGCTGCATGTAGCCCACGTTTTCAACTGGAGTAATCTTGGTGGCGTCCGTGAAGTACACGTTATCAACCAACAAGTACTCATCTTTATTCGCCACGGGCGTTCCACCCAGCTTCAACACGATGCTTTGGGCTTCCGTGATATCCACCTTGGTAATGTCGGGGAACGCGGTGATCGGAACCGTAACTTTGGTCCAATCTTTGCCGATGCGTTTGCCCAAAACGTACTCGGACAAATCAACGTAATCAGTGGTCTTCAAACCCTTGGATTCGTTGGTCGATTGGATAGCCAGCTCAGGCTTGATGTCGGAATTTGGGTCGCTCGATTTGAGCCACATGATCAGATAGCGCGCCTGCGAAATGTCCGTCTTCGGCCAGTTCGGAGAAAAGGCAATTGAGGTGGTCGCCAACATCTTGTCGGTGTGCTTGTCGTCGCCGTCAGTCTTGTAATAGTACTCAAGCGCAAGGCTCTTCCCCAGGGTGACTCGACTATGAAAGATCATCCAATCTTTGTGATGTAAAGTGCGGCGATCCCCGTAGTTGTTCTTGTCAATCCCATCCTGCGTCAGGGGAGCCTTCTGCGTTTCGGACTGTTTCAGGGAGAGGCCGCCTTCGCTCTTGTTCTTGGCGTCCGAATCGACCTGCGATCCCTCATAGTAGCTGATCGCGCCAGTTTTTTGGTTGGCTGCGCCAGTCGGTGGGCGATAGCCTGGAGCGAACTTCCCGCAACCCGCCCCGGAAAGCGTGAAGCCTGCGAACAACAGGGCAGTGAGACCAGTGAACGTCCTCAATTTTGAATTGCTACTCATTGTTCATTTCCTGAAATTCGCGGTGGACGCGCTCGAACGATTCGGCTGGGTGGCGGCGCAAGGGCGGACTTTGGCACAGCTCTGCCGTCTCGGGCAGCCCCTGCCGACACACGGCGTGTCAGGTGCAAAAACCCGATACCCAAGCCAAGTTCGCGGCGCGCGGGTGGTATGGACTTTTTGAAGGTCACAGCAGTACGGACCCCGCGGTGTCGTTTTATTGGCCCAACCAATGGACTTCACTAACTTCTGGGGATATGGGCCCCCAGCTCCGACGACCGTGGTTTTGGTACTTCATCGCCTTGGCTTCGGCAGTCAGCGTCGGGGCGTGCGATGGGAGGCCGGTAACACTTGCGTTGAACGCCAACAAGCCCGACGCGCGCGCTCAAACAGCAGCCTCAGAGGGTGGGGACCCGAACCGTAACGCGGATCAGGTCACTGCCATTTCGGCGAAGTTGAGCTACGAAGCAGCTCGCCTGCGCCGACGCTTCGCCCAGCCTTTTGCCGGACCCGTCGAATTGAAAGAGCGAGCCTGTCCGGATTCCCGTCTCGACCCGCTCGGTGAGACCGAACTGACGCTTGGGTTGGAGTCCTCCGACAGCAGAGCCAACCCGAAGAATCTGGTCCCGTTCAAGATTCTCGAATCTTTGCGGGTTGACGCACTCGCTCGAGTCGAAAGCGACGCGTTGGAACCGACCAGCCGTGACGACGGACTGCGTCTTGTGCGCAGCCTAGCCCAAGGCGAGCAGGCGCTCCTTCAGCTACGAATGCTCTCCAAACAGCGTTTTTTAGGCGTGTTTCACATCGTGCACTACAAGGAACCTGAGTTGACTTACAGCCCGCGGAAGAATCGCCGAGAATGGCTACCGGGAAGCGTGATTGCCTGGCTGGTCGTTCACGATCTCGATACAGGTGATGCAGTGTGTCAGACAGCGTTGCGCGCGCAGAACCGAATCAGCGACGCGGCAGGCGCCCGCCAACTGCGTGAAGTGATGCGCACTCAACTTCAGAATGAGCTGATTCTGGCCTTGCGTACCGCTTCCGTGCCGGCGCTGCAGCGCATCACTCACCGCTTCACGCTTCCTCCGGCCTTTCTTGTGAAGCGGGAAACGTAACGCTTTGCTCGCACACACCCACTCACCTGACTGGCCGGAGCTTGCTGGCACAGGACAAGCTTTGGCATCATAGTTTCAGAGTTCCTGAGCGTAATTTGTTCTGATGCCAACGCAGGTATTTCGAATGTCTGGGATCTCGCAGCAAGCCGGCGTTTCTCGCGCGCTCGTCGCCTTGGCCTTGGTCCTCGGGTTTGCGGGTTGTGCCCGACATAAGGAAGCGCCACCGTTGCCCGTGGTTGCCGCTGCAGAGCCGCTGCCGGAAAAACCACCGCCAGCAGCAGAGGCCAACCGGGATTGTGGGAGGTTGCGCGAACTCGTTGAAAGCGAGCCGGCCCTGCCTGGCACTCCAGCGCTCGACAAATCCAGAATTCGGATCTTGGCCCGAGCCAAAGCCGAACCTGTCGTGTTCATTCGACCACCTGCACCGGACCCACAAGCAAAGCAGAATGTGAGGCGGCTGCGCGCTAGCCTGGCCCGTGCGCTTTACCCCGGAGAGGTGCTCAAGCTGCTTTTGCCGTCGTTTCGACTTCACCCCGAGATGGGTCGAGCCGTGCTGCTGCGGGAGGGCTACCTCTATGCCGAAGAGCCTGAATTCGCCTTTGCACTGGTGAACCAACTCCAACTCAACCATCTTTTTGACGCCGAGACAATTTGGATCCAACGCGGCGACCGCATTTACCACGCTACTCGGCTGGCTTCGGGCAACTACCGGTATCTTGACGGCCCAGAGAAAGACAAACCCGCTCGGTTATTCCTATTCGATCGAGTGGGCAGCGAGAGCCCGGCTAAAGCACTCCACATCGACTTGCGCACGCTTCGGAGCGAACTCCATTTTGACGCGCTCCACATCGAGCGCATCACACCCACTCATCTCTTGGCAACACTCAGCTACGGCGGCTTGAAGCTACCGAGCATCCTGCGTTATCAAGACGCGAAGGTGAGTCTCGAGTGTGAGGTGGTTGGCGAATCCTCCGCGAAGGACCTAGCGCTCATCCGCGATACTGCTGAACGTCGCTTGAAGGTGGTGAACGCCCTTAGGCGTGAAATGGAAAACCAAATCGAAGAACAATTGCCGTTCGACGAACCGCACCGTGAGTGGGGTCAACAAGATGGCATGCTGCGTCAGAAATGGACGAGTGCGTACCAACGGGGCGAGAAGAAATTCAGCATGAACGGGGATGATTACTCGATATTTGACGGCAAGGGCCGGCCCGTTGTGCCGCAGGTCTGTGTTGATTTTCTGACCGATACCTTGGAGCGTGCGAGCGGGAAATGGTGGCGCGCAGAGGGCGAAACCCCTGGCACCAACCCTGGCCTCATCGATTTTACCCGCGACCATGAGGGCACGTTGCGCCGGGTGCCCACATTCGTGGAACTCGCCAAGAACAGCCCAGATTGGTTTGATGTTTACGAGACACCCGAACGGGAACGCATCAAATTTCGCCGGCGGGATGAATTTTACGGATACCTGGCCACGCACACGGAGCGCTTTCAAGCTGGCGATATCGTGGTGATCCGCGGCTACGCCCCGTTCGAACGCGCGTGGGAGACCCCGCTCATGCACTACCACTCGTTTTTTATCTACGAAAATGACCCGGTCACAGGTTTTCCGATGGCTCTCGTCGGCAATCCTGGGCACCCGACGATCCGGGTTTGGGAGACGGAAGTTCGCCGCACACCCAAACGCGCTATTTGGTATCGCCTGCGCCCCCGGCTTCATTGGTTAGAAACTCACCTCAAGCTTGAGCCACTCGCCACCGAACCGGCCCCGCTTTCGGTGGGTCCGCTCTAAGCCGCTGCCACCTCCGTTGACAAGCTGCGGCGAGCCGACATGATCCCCCCTTCAAAACTGCGCGCGAGCTTGCGCCTGACTTCAACCCGCTTCTTTTCGAGGGATCCCATGAGCATCGCAGCCTTCCAACCCCAATTCATGAAACTGGGCGTGCTAACCGCCGCTCTGCAAGAGCTCACACCGCGTGAGATCCGCGACAAAGATCCGGACCGCGCTGTCGAGGAGTGGCTCGCATTTGCACGCGAAGTCAACGCCGACAACATTCAGCTTTCTGCAGCGCTTCATCCATCTGAGAGCGACGTGCCCGCTGAGGCTCTCTTGGATCCCGTTGCCAACACGCTCGACCTGCGCGCCCCGTTCGACAAGGACCGTGCAAAGCGCGTTCAGAGTGCGATGCAGGAATGCCGAGTCGGGCTTTCTGATCTGGCTTACTTCGACAACATGCTGCACGAAGATTCGGACATTCGAAAGAAGAAGTACGACTTCATGCGCCGAGTGTTTGATGCCGCCGCACTCCTCGGGGTGGATGCTGTTTGCGGCTTCGTGGGCCGCAATCAAAAGCTGAGCATGGATCAGAACCTGTTGATGTTTGAGGAGGTGTTCGTCCCACTACTCAAAGAGGCCAAAGCCCGGGGCCTCAGCTACCGCGTGGAGCAGTGCCCGATGCCAGGCTGGACAACCTCCGATAATTTCCACAACAACATCGCTTACGCTCCAGGCCCGTGGATTGCTCTCCACCGAATTTGCGAAAAACATGGTGTGGGGGACCAATTTCGAATTCACTATGATCCCTCGCACGCCATTCTAATGGGCCAGGACACGCGTTCCATTTTTCAGTACCTCAAGGACAGCGGTTACAACTTTCTGATCGCGGGCTTCCATGTCAAAGGCCAAGTCGTCAACGCCAAGGGCGTCTCCACCTGGGGCTACGGCGGTCAAACCATGGAGCGTGGGGACTGGGTGAACGGAAAGCCGTCGGAGCGCCCTCAGGATCAAGGCAACGCCTGGCTCAAACAAACGGTCCTCTGCGAGCATGAACTCCCGGGAACCGCGCGCCACGATCCCCTCGCCTATCTTCAGAATCGTTCCGTCGATTGGCTGGACCACCAGCTCGCAGCCCGTGAACTCTTGAGCTTAGACGTTGCGAAGACGCACCTTGTGGTGGAGCACGAGTATCCGTTGGCTCGCATCCAAGACAAGGCCAAGCTAAAGCCTATTCTTCAAGGTTCCTTGGCCTTCACGCGCAAGATCGATGAAGCAGCTGCCTGTATGCACGCGCTGCAGCATGAAGTGATGGCGGCGCAAAATATCCCAGTGCAGGGCGTTGGGCGCCAAGCGTACCGGAGCTAATCCCGCCTAAATCTGGCCCAGCGGGGCCCGCTTACTCCGCGGGCTCTGCGTTGGGTTCTTCCAAGCTGCTGGCCTGACCCAGCACGGACGACTTACCAAACCCCAACTTGGCATCAGCATAGACGCGTGCTGGAGGTTCACGAAGGTCCCATACTAAGCCGAGCCAGCTCATCAGGGTGAGCATGTAGTAAGTGACATCCACCTCCCACCAGTAGAAGCCCTGGCGGGTCGACGTCATGTAATAGTGGTGGTTGTTGTGCCAGCCTTCACCCATGGTGACGAGCGCGAGCCAGAAGTTATTCCGGCTGGCATCCTTGGCATCGAAGCGCTGATTGCCCAGCATATGGCTGAGTGAGTTGATGGTGAACGTGCCGTGCCACAGCAGCACCGTGCTCAGCCCAAACGCGATGAACAACCCAGACCACCCCATCGCCAAAAAGATCACCACGCCGAGCACTGTGGGCGGCAAAAACCAGAGCTTATTGAGCAAGACGAGCTCGGGATATTTCGCCAGATCGCGCACTTTACCGTAATCCGTCTCACCATTGTAATCAAAGATCCAGCCCATGTGCGAGTAGAAAAACCCGCGGCGGCTGTCGTGGGGATCGCCATCAAGATCCGAGAATTTGTGGTGAGTGCGATGCTCGGCAGCCCACCAAATCGCACCGCGCTGTGAGCTTGTCTCAGCCCAAAATGCCATCAAGAACTGCACCAGCCGACTTGTCTTGAACGTGCGGTGCGCAAAGTAACGGTGGTAAAAACCCGTGACGCCAAACATGCGCAGCCAATAGAGCGCGATGCACACGGCCCAATCCTGCCACTTGGTGCCCGTCCAAAATGCTCCAAAAGGAATGATATGCACGATGATGAACGGAAGAGCGCCCGTCCACTCGTACTCAGTCAGCTTGGTCGCTGCTTTGCGGGGCGCGGGCGCGTCGAAGGAAACTGAGAAAAGACTCATGGGCGCCATGTTGGCTTGAGAAATCCAGCGAGGCCGTCATGATTCTGTCATGAGTCAGTCAGGACATCGGCTTGACTCATGCCGTCAAAATGCTGGCATCTTGCCGCGGTTGGACCCAAGCAGCGTAAGGTTTCACGCAGTCAATTCTTCGCACAAATTCGGCCAATTTGGTCCATCGCAAGGCTCCACGGAGCTCGGCCCGAAGTTTGCGTAGGTCAGCCTGTGGTGATCTCTAACCTAAGCGCAGCAACGTCCGCCACGAACTCGAGTCAAAGTCAGGAGCCCCGCGAAACGCCTGAGGCTGGTCGCTTTTCCGAAGAGTTGGCGCAGCGCGCCAAGCCTCAGACAGTGCGTGCGGTGCGCACACCTCTAGCCGGAGAACAGGCCGCCCAGGCACTGGAACGCGCCTGGCAGCAGGTCATGGGCGAGAAGCCGAGCGACGAAACCAAGGCTGTTCTGACCGCCCAATGGGCCCACGAAACAGGCCGTGGCGACAAGATGATGAACTTCAACTTTGGCGGCATCAAAGGCAGCGCGCCTTCGGGGCTCGGCACAGAATACAAGACGCGCGAAGGCTGGGGCAAAACTGAAGTCCGCACCGTGGATCGCTTCCGCGCCTATCAAAGCGCGGACGAAGGTGCGGCAGATTACGTGTCGCTGCTCGCGAGGCGTTACCCTGAAGCCGTAAAAGCGGCTCAAGCTGGCGACCCCGAACAATTTGTCCGCGAGCTCAAACGAGCCCACTACTTCACGGGCAATGAAACGGCCTACGTGCGCTCGGTGAGTTCAATGGCCAACGCGGCACTTTCAAGTGGATTCACTGCGTTGAGCGGTGGCACCGGGGCAGGAAATGCCTTTCCAACTTATCTGGAGCAGACCCCCATCAATCACTCAAGCGCCTCGTATAGCGCCGCAGCGGGGAGCTCGTTCGCAACGGGCCCCGTGGAGTTGCTTTCCTTCACTGGCGTCGAGGCCATCGTCGACGAGATCGGGCGAGCGGCGCTTCGGGATGCGACGGCGCGCAGCAGCGAGGGATCCGGACGCGGCTGATTGCTGATGCTCTCCCAGGTTCGCATGGCGACCATTCCTGTTTTGAGCTAAGAACGGCGAGATCTTTGCGATGGCCGGGGGAGCGCCCGAGCACGCAGCGCTCACTCATACCGCGACCAACCCCACCCTCATCGTCGAGGTCTTGAGCGATGGTACCGAAGACTATGACCGCGGCGAGAAACGCGAGCACTACTTCACGATTGCGTCGCTGAGGGAATATTTATTGGTTTCCCAGAAAGGACCGCGGCTTTGAGCTTTGGCGACGTTCTCCAGAAGGCTGGCTGCATCAGAAGCTAGGCCCGGGTGAACGGCTCGAACTCTCATCGATCGGAAGTGAACTGGATGTCGATGCTATCTACGATGCAGCCCTGCCTTAGGGCGAGTTGCGCGACCCCTCGCTCGCGATGACCGACCCAAGCCCTGCCCGCTTATCCTAGGCTCAGCTGTCCCGTGCAATACATGGGATCGCCCAGGCTGGATAGGTTCAGTCCCATGGCATTCGCCACGCTGAGAAGCATATTGCTGTGGGGTGCGCGCGCAGCGTTGAGACTGCGTCCCGTTCGCACCGCCCCATTGGCCTTACCGGCAATGAGGCCAATCACCGGATCGTGTTCGTGTGTACCCCACATTTCGGACATCACGAGCACGAGTGAGTGGTCGAGCATGCTGCCCGAGCCCTCTGGAGTAGCCTTCATTCGGTTGAGGAGCACTCCGATTTGCGCTGCCACCCAGGTCTGCACTTTGTCGTAGTTGGCGTGGCTCTCGGCCGAATCCACCCAACCGTGTTCCATACTGTGGTGGGACTCGTTCACGCCCAACCAC
>JBBSBI010000183.1:0-10536 GCA_038251425.1 Polyangiales bacterium | reverse complement strand
GCCGTTCGGGTTGGTCTTGAAGAATGGCGAGCCCACAGCACGCCCAAAGCTATACGCGGCACCCGTGGTGAGCTGCATGGAGAGGTCGAAGGCTACCGGCACGGTGAAGAAATCCAGTTCTTCCTGGAACACCTCCTGAATTGCGCCCGTGTTTTCCAGAAAATAGAAGTTGCCGTCCGCTTGCAACGCGAGATTTCGCATCAGATCGACGTTAAAATCAAGACCGAGACCCACGGTGGTGATCCCAATGCCTTCGGAGTTGTAGCTGCGGCTCGTCCCGATAATGGCGCTCGTGCTTGTAACGCCCACAGTGGGCACGCCGTCGCTCAGAAGAATGACACGGTTTTGCCGGCTGCGGTCGATGCTGTCCAACACTGCGTGATAACCTGTCTCCAAACCGAGAGCGATGTTCGTTCCACCATCCGCAACGAGGCTTCGCACCTGAGCGCGCAGTGTGACGCGTTGGAGTTCCACCGGTGCCATGGGCGCCAGCACCCTGGCGGAGTCGCTATAGCTCACGAGTGCCAACCGATCGCCATCGCGCATCTTATCGATCAGAATTTCTAGACCTTGCTTCACATATTGGAGCTTTTCGCCCTGCATCGAGCCGGAGACATCAACCACCACCGCGAGCGACAAAGGCGGACGTGCCGCCGGATCCGCCGTAACGGTGGTGTTAAGCGCCAGCTCTAGCATCGTGCAGTTGCTGCCATTGAAGAGGTTGCCCATCACGGCGAGCATCGGCTGCAAGCACACCCGATTTCCGCAGGCGGGCGGCGGCAGATCCTGGTGGTGTTCAGCAAAGAATCCGGCCGCATCCAGTGCGCCGATGTCTGGAACCGCTCCGCTGTTGAGCTGTGAGCGAAAGAAACCGATGTCTTGCGAGCCGCCGAGATTGACGTTGCTGCCGGTGGGGACTGCGACGCTGCCCGATGTGGGTGGGCGGCCTGGCCCCGCCGTGGGGTGCACGCCGGAGGGCGCGCTTCCACTGCTGGCCACGTTGGAGCAACCTCCACCCAGCAGCAGCCCAAGCAACGCGAGCCAGCAGCGCGCCAGGCGCACGTAGGCAGTTTGGTTTAGTGGCACAATTGTTGATCGCATGACAAATATCTCCCTTGCGACTCAAGCCAATGAGCCGCCAATACGTTATTGGTGAGTGATGAGTGAAGTTTAGAGAAGCTGAGAGGTTATACGTTTGCGAGCTAACGCTATCAGCAGGAATCCGGAGAGAACCAGGAGTGCCCCATGCTGACGTTGGGTCCGCCGTGGCTGAAACGCGCAGTTGGTCCCGCGTTCTTCAGGGGGGCAGCTCTGCGTGATTTGCAGCACTTCGGGGGCAAGCTCGACATTTTCGCCCGCGATATCGCCCGTGATCCGGAGGCTATGCGAGCCGTTCCCCATGCAACCCCCAAAGCAGCTGGGGAGTATGAGCTTGGCCTTCCCGGCTTCAACGGCGAGTGTGCCGTAATTGATCCAAACGACCGGGGCGTCGTCGTCGATTTGTACTTTCAAGCGGAGCAGAGGGGCGTAGGCAAGAGTCGCTGGATCGAGCGTGAATTCGAACGCGAAGCCGTCGCAACTCAGCTGCTGTTGAGCGAGTTGGAAGCTGCCGAGTCGGCTGGGCAACGCCGAAGCATCGGCAACCGTGAGCGTGACAGGCGCCGCAGTTGGCGTGGGCTTAGAACTTCCAATCGGTGTGATGCTGTAATTGCCAGGGGACAACGCTAAATCCGATCGAACCAGATACACGCCCGTATCCAACTGTTCCACCCGGTGGCTCACCAACATGCCGAGCGCATCACGCAAGTCGAACTCGGGTGTAGGAGCTGAGCCGCAGGTCGTCGAATAAACCACGAACGCGCTGTCCCCCGCCGGCACACTGGCGCCGGCTTTCTTCGAGAGAGGCGCAATCCCGCAATCAGGCGTCAAGGAGCCAGTTTGACCCCCGTACGGGTTGGGAGTGGGCCTAGCCGTGCCGGAGCTGGTCTCCGCCGAGGAGCAGCCAGCCGCCGCACCGAGCAGGAGTAAGCTGATTCCGAGGCGGGGCGTCTTCCACATGCCTTCATGATGCCGAGCCGCGAGGCCGAATACCAGTACAGGAACGCACATATACTGGTGCAGAATTGGTCTCTGGTGTACGATTCTGTTCGATTTGGACTACGAACACCTCGCAAGTCAGCTAATTCATGCGCTTCGGGGCGCACGCTCGCAAGTCGCGCTCAGCCGCCGCCTGCGTTACGGCTGCAATGTCCTTTACACGTGGGAATCGGGGCGTCGTTTCCCGACCGCTGCGGTGTTTTTTGAATTGTTGGAGCGCCTCGGGATCAAGCCGGAAGAGGTCGTGCGCGAGTTCGTCGGTACTTTGCCGGAGGCACTGGAGGGCAAGGATTTCAAGGACCGAGCGACCGTCGCGCTCTTCATGAGGCACCTCCAGGAGGGGCGCAGCATTCTTGAGCTCTCACGCAGCATGGGCCGAGGCAGAGTGAGCGTGGGGCGTTGGCTCTTGGGGCAGGCGGAGCCGCGCTTGCCGGACTTCCTGCGTTTCATCGATGCGGCCTCGTTACGAGTCTTGGATTTTCTAGGACTCTTGGTCGATGTGCAGCAGTTGCCGGGAGCTGAATCGGCGTGGGCAGTGCTTGAGGCGCAGCGCACGGTGGCTTATGGGTTGCCCTGGAGCCACGCTGTGCTTCGCGTGTTGGAGCTTGAGAGTTATCGTGCACTCGAGCGGCATGAGCCAGGCTTCATCGCTCAGCGCCTGCAAATCTCATCCACCGAGGAGGAGCGCTGCTTGCGAGCCTTGGCAGCTTCGAAGTTGATTGTTAAGCGTCAGGGCCGATGGGTGGCGCGCGAGATTTCGACGATCGACACGCGCCGGGATCCAAAGGCGGGGCGCCTGCTGAAGTCGCATTGGGCCGAAGTGGGGTATGAACGCCTCCCACTGCTCGAACCGAACAAGAACGATCTCTTTTCGTACAACGTGTTCACGGTTTCAGAGGTCGATTGGGAGAGGCTCCGCGAGCTGCACATTGCCTATTATCATGAGCTTCGTCGCATCATCGAAGGCTCCGCGCCCGCTCAGCGAGTGGCTCTCGTTAATCTACAGCTGCTCCGCTTGGATGAGCCTTCGTTGGCATCCGGGCCGAACGAACCATGAGCTGATTGTTCCCGATCGCACGGCGCACCGCGCGCTGGCCGATCGATGTGTGCCGCGACCGAAAGGGGTATTGGGGAGCGAAGAGATAGTAAGCATGCTTACTACCTTGCACTCGGATTGCGGGAGGCGGTTGCTTGCGCATCCAGGGTTCAACGCCATCGTTTTCGATTTGGCTGCTTCGTCGGTATCCGGGGTGTGATTTCCCGCCCACTCCTCTCCCGCGCCGCTACACTGAGCCCATGGCGCAGTCAGCCCTTCTCGAACCTCCGCAAGCTCCACCGCCTCCCGTTGTTACAGACGACATCGTGGTCTTTGAAGGCGCCAGCTGGGCCGACTACCAACGTTTGCTCGAAGTGCGCGGTGAACGTCCGGTGCCACGCTTGACCTATCTAGAGGGAGTCTTGGAGCTCATGAGCCCGTCACGTCCACACGAGTCCATCAAATCGATGATCGGTCGCCTAGTCGAAGCTTACTGTATGGAGGTCGGCATCGACTTAACTCCTTACGGTTCTTGGACGCTCGAGAATAAGGAAGCGCAGCGCGGCGTCGAGCCTGACGAGTGTTACGTGTTCGGGAATGTTCCGGAGCCCGAACGTTGCGACTTAGCCATCGAGGTGATCTGGACTTCGGGGAGCATCGACAAGCTCGAGGTCTACCGGCAGCTTCGCGTGCAAGAAGTGTGGATCTGGAAGCGAGCTCGCATCGAGATTTTCGCGCTTTCTGGTGAACAATACACCGCGGTTGCTCGCAGCAACTTTTTGCCAAACATCGATCTCGACGAGCTTCTCCGTTTCGTGGATACCAAGCCGATGACCCGCGCGGTCAAGGAGTACCGCGCTGTCTTGGAGGCGCGTGGGGTTGGGGCGGGGGAGTGACTTTGCCCCTCACTCACGGCGTTCCGGGGCACGCCAACGTCGCCAAATCTGGGGCTAGGTCGGCTTTTCGAACCCGCACGCGAAGCTCATAGTGCCACGGCGAATCACCCTCTCGATCGGAAGTGTACGCGTCGATTCGGCAAAACCAGTACGCTGGATCGGCGGGCGGATCGAGCGGCATGCGCTCGTTGCTGGTAGACGCGTTAGCACAGCCGCCGGTTAACCGATGAATGTCGTCCGGAGCGTCGTTGCCGCTGCCATTCTGCACGAGCATGGCCAGGTATTCCCCGAGTGTCTGATCATGAGGACAGCCTTTTTCACGCGAGTTTGCCGCGAACTTTGCGTCAGCGTGGGGCGTGAGCAAGCGCTGGAGTGTGGAGAGGTTCGGCGCAGGAGTTCTATTTGTACTCAGCGGCAAGACCAGCACATACGAATGCGGCTCAGGGTTGAACAAGATGGCGTCTTGGCCCAGGCGATCCGCATCGTAGTGCGCATACCAAGGCAGGGCACGCCAAGCTGGTGTGTCTTTGATGAACTCCGGGACGATCACGTCCAGTGCGACGTAGCGGCCTTCTGTACGCTGCATGAGGCGCGGGCCGTAGCTCCACGCCCGGCTGGCCTCGCTCGGGGAGAGGTCGTTGTGAAGTGCGCCCCCGTACACCAAAATAAGCTTGGATGAGTCTGCGTTCGGAGCGCTCAGCAGCTTATCGACAGTGCGAACGGTAGTATCGGCGATGAGCTCGAGCATGCGAGCGATATCGGTTTCGCCGGCATCGAGCACCGCTTGAAATTCTGGGCACGTCGGCAAAAGCGCGTGGGGCTGGATGCCGAGCGCTCTCGCCGCGTGGCCGAGGGTTACGAACTCGTTTTGGTTGCTGTCGGCTTGGTGCTGGGTGACGGGCTTTTGTCGCTCCGCAACAGCAGATTCTCTTGCTTGGCCGCAGCGGCCACCGCCGAGCAACAGCTCGATCACGATATCTGTTGCTCGGCCCTTGAGTGCCGGCATCAGCTCTTCGGCGAAACGGCGCGTCGAAGAACGGACGCCGGGGAAGCCTTTGGGTGCGTGGGCTTCGCCCAACCCGAGCACGCGGGGTTGTTCGAGCAGCACTCGCTGAAACGCAGCCGGCGCCGAGGCAAACGCCAAACAGCCAAGCTCGCCGCAAACGCGGCCTGGTTCGTTCGCGATCGCGATCGGGGTTGGCGAGCGCGTGGCCGAAGGCGGAGCAACTACTGGTACAACGCGCCGCGCCGGTGCCTTGGGTGGAGCCTGCACAGCGCAACCTGCTACGCCCGAAGCGGCAAGCAACCAGAAGCAACCACCCAACTTCAGCGTCCTGCTGCTCTGCCCACTCCGTTTTTCGAACACAACGGATCCTATCTAGGAGGGTTCAAGGTTCCAAGAGCGATAAATTTTTGAGGTAGTTTCGATAGAATCCGCAATCACGGGCAACCACGACCTTCTATGTGTGCCGCGACCGAAAAGGGGTATTGGGGAGCGATAAGATAGTAAGCATGCTGACTATCTTGCAATCGGTTTGCGATCGCTCGTAGCAACTTCTTGCTGCCTTGGAGGCGCGGGGGTGGGGCGGGCGACTCATTGCTAACAGCGGTTGCAGCAGCGCGAAGGCTACAGGGCCACGCCAACGACCACCTTCAAGCTGACGCCGTTAACACTCGACTTTGGACCGTCCAGGTACGTGGCCCCTTCAATCTCGCGGGTGTCGGCATTTTTCTGCTCGAACCAGAGGCTTCGGTCGAACCCGACGGAGTAACCAGCTCGCCCGCCCACAACGAGTCGAAATCCTTGGTCCAAGACCAACCGATCAAAACCAACGCCAAGATTGAGCACGCCAAATTGCTGTACAATTCGTTCATCGCGGCCGCTGACTGGGCCAACATTGGGCATGGGGTCGACGCCGTGGCTGATGAGGGCGACTCCGAGGAACGGAAACAGCGCGTGGCGACGTGCCTTTAGGACAGCGTAGCCGATATCAAAACGCAAACCGTTCTCTTCAAGGCTCGTTTCAGCGCTCGTAAGCCTCGATCTCAGCGTCTGCGCACCGAGATCGAAGCCAAGCTCCGAGTGGATCCTACCGACGCAGAATCCAAGCGCGGCGCCAAAAGTCGGGAAGGCGCCCGGCTCCTCGAACCCCTGGCTCGCGAGGTGCGTCCCAACTTCACCGACGCCCGGCCTTCGCACACCGCCCTCGAGGAAGAGGAGCACTCCCTGGCCCCGGTACGCTTCCTGGGCGCCTGAAGCGGAAGGGAAAAACATGGCGAAGAGCGGCGCCACCGCTAACCTCAGCAACCTCGGCCGCATACCCAGCGCCCTCCGCCGCAATCAGTAGGCGTTGCATTTACGCAGTTAACTTGGCACGCACCAGCGGTGCAACCGACCTCACAGCTTCCGAGGCACTCGACCGTGCAGCTGCCAGCCGCCAAGCATTGCACCGAGCTGTTGTCTCCGACTTGGAGATCGCAGACGGAGCTACCCTCGCATCGTGCCTGGCAGCGTTCGCCGCAATGAGCTCTGCAGAGCCCGACCGTCTTGCAATTCACCGAGCAGTCGTTTCGACACGAAACCTCACACTGCTGGCCTTCTTCGCAGCTGTGAACACAACCGTCCCGACAGGTGGCGCCGCACGTTTGGAAGTTTGAACAATGCGGCATGCACTGGTCTCGCAAGTCGCAAAGGTAGAAACATTCGGCGTCCTGGCACTCACACGGTGTGTTAGGTGCGCAGTTGCGCGGAGCCTCGCATGAGGCAGAAGCCAACGTGGCCATCAGGGCGCTGAACAGGATCTTCGTTGGGCTCAAGCGCATGCAGGTTCCTAGCGTTCGCAGGCCATTCTTTGTCTTGCGTTCAACCCGTTGACACCGCGCAGAATCAGACGCGGGTCGTCCTCCCCTCTTAGAAACAGACGACGTCGGGCCTCGGCCTCAACCTGGCTTTCGCCAGAAGGTTGGCTTTCGATAGGGCGCATATCAAGGGACTCAAGGGGACGCAACCCGAGTCTCGACGGTGCTGGGGGGACAACCGTCGGGTCGAAACGGGGATTTGAAATTTCACTTGATCTGCCTGTGGATTGCGCGTCACCGAGCCTGGGCTTGCTCGGCGCCGTCCGCGTCAACGCACCGTGATCGTCGGTTCCCCCGCCGAAGGAATCATTCCCTGGGATGTAGCTTCAGTGCGTCAACGCCTCTTCCAAGCTCTGTGACGTTAACACGCGTTCAGAAAGCGCATCCAGCTCCTCGGCCGAAGATCCGCGCACACGCGCTACGTGCGCTTCGTTCAAGGGCCCGAAGCGGAGAGTCAGGAGCTTGAGCACCAGCTCAGCCTTTCCCTTGAGCTTGCCTTCAGCTTCCGTCAGCTCCCCAGGGATTTCGCTATCGAGGAGCTCCAACGAAGCGATAGGCGAGCTTGGCTGAAGCACGATCAGGGAAACCCCTTAGGTGGTGTCCGTCACCACGCTGGCCTAGGATTTCGGCGATGAATCAGTTTCGACTTCTGTGTTTGCTCTTGGTGGCTCCGGCCTGCGGTGGAGGTGTTGTCAGCGGCGAAGCAGCAGCAGGTTCTGGCGGTACGGTAGCTAGCGGCGCCAAAGCATCCGGGGGCATGAGATCCGTCAGTGGTGGGAACACGTCAACAGGCGGGAACACGTCAACAGGCGGGCGCACGTCAACAGGCGGGCGCACGTCAGCCGGCGGGAACGGGGGGAACGCTTCAACCGGTGGGCATACTTCAACCGGTGGGGCTGGAGCCGTGTCCTCAGACCCCACTGCGTTGCAGCTCTGGCTGAAGTTCGACGAAGCGAGCACCAACGGCAGTCTCGCGGATTCTTCGGGGAAAGGCGTGACGGCAACCTACGGGAATGTGAAACCTGTGGTTGTAGGAACGGTGCCGGCTGCTCTGAAGTTCTCTAGCGCAGTCCTGAAATTCGACGGAACCGCCACCGTTGAGATCCCAGCGTCAAATGCGTTGAGGTGGCCGAACGTTACTGACAGCTACACGATTTCACTTTGGGCCAACCCGACAGCGCTGCCGCCGTCTTCCGAATGGAGCGCGATCATCTCCAACAATGCGGGGGGAAATGGTTCAGGCTATTGCGGCATTTTTCTCCCTCCCGACGGGCTTTGGAACTTCGCATCGAACGGGCAGGATGTCGCCAGCGGGGGGATCTCCGTAAACGGCGCAGCCGCACAAGCTAACGTCTGGCAACATGTGGCCATTGTCCAAGATGGTGTCGCGAGTACCAACACGATCTACGTGGATGGTGTCGCGGGTCCGGCCAATGCGCGCGGCTCCACGCCCTGCAATAGCGATGCAGGCTTTTCGATCGGGTCCAAGGATGGGGACAACTTCGTAGGCATGGTCGATGATGTTCGTATCTACGGAAGCGCGCTCACTGAGGCGCAGGTGAAGGAGCTTTTTGCCGGCAAGGAAACGATCACGCCTAAGTTCGTTGCGGTTGCAACGCTCAGCCACGGCGCCTTTACGCTCCTGGAGCCGCCTGGCATAGTCCGGGCCCCATGCATGCCCTCTGGTTCATGCTGACCGCCCTGGCGGTTCTAGCAATCGCCTACCGCTACTATTCCGCGTTCATTGCCGCCAAAGTGCTCGCGCTTTCGCCGACGCGGGTGACGCCTGCTCATGCGCTGCGCGATGGGCACAATTTTCACCCCACGAATCGTTGGGTGCTCTTTGGGCATCATTTTGCTGCGATCACGGGAGCAGGGCCGCTGATTGGGCCGGTGTTGGCGGCACAGTTTGGATTTTTGCCGGGGTACACGTGGATCCTGTTTGGCGTTGTGTTTGGCGGAGCCGTTCATGATTTCGTGATCTTGGTTGCTTCGGTGCGTCGCGGCGGGCGCTCGCTGGCGGCTATCGCACGTGAAGAGCTGGGGCCGGTGTTGGGTGCGATCACGGGCGTGTCGATCTTGTTCATCGTGGTGATCGCGCTGGCCGGGCTTGGCAAAGTGGTGGTCGGTGCACTGGCCGAATCCGCCTGGGGCGTGTTCACGATTGGGCTCTCGATCCCGATTGCGCTCGGCATGGGGCTCTACATCTACAAGGTGCGTGGAGGCTCGGTGCGCGGCATCCGGGAGGCCACCGTGGTGGGCGTGTTCTTGCTGATGGTGGCGCTCGTTTTCGGGAAAACGATTCAGGATGGGCCGCTTGGAGCGCATCTCAAACTTTCACAAGAGACGCTCACGTATTGCATCGCAGCTTACGGCTTTGCGGCGAGTGTGCTGCCGGTGTGGCTGCTTTTATGCCCGCGGGATTATCTTTCGAGCTACCTCAAGATCGGCACGATTGCGCTTTTGATCATTGGGATCGTGTTGGTGAATCCTGTGATTGAGATGCCGATGCTCAACAGCGTCACGGCCAAAGCGGTTCAGGTGGGTGAAGAATCCTTCACGCCGATCGTGAAAGGCCAGCTCTTCCCGTTTGTTTTCATCACTATCGCGTGTGGTGCGATCAGTGGTTTTCATTCGTTGGTGGCGAGCGGCACCACACCCAAAATGATTAACAACGAGCTCGATTGTCGCCCGATTGGATACGGCGCCATGCTGATGGAAGGCCTCGTGGGCGTGACAGCGCTCTTGGCGGCCACGGCGCTGCCCCCGAGTGACTATTTTGCCATCAATACGGATCCTCTGATCCCGCTGGTGGCTTCAGAGGGTGGGCATGGCTTGGCGCGGGATGCCGCACAGCTGGCGTCTATCGACGGTGTGCTCTCGCGCGCCGATCGCAAGCATTTGGGGCTCAAGGAAGGTGAATCTGTAGCGGCGCTGGTAGGCAAAAGCGTCAAGGCCAGTGAGCTCCTTCACCTTTCCAACCGGACGCTGGCCAAGCTGGATTACAGCGTCGATCCTGCCAATGAGACCGCCACCGAACTAGGCCACGGTGATTTTCTGCGGCTCGGCATCCGCGTTACGGATCTGCCATTTCTAGCACAAGAGAGCCAAGAAGTGATCGCGGCACGCACGGGCGGGGCCGTGTCGCTCGCGGTGGGTATGGCACGGGTGTTTTCCAGCTTGCCGGGCATGAAGTTGATGATCGCGTATTGGTATCACTTCGCGATCATGTTTGAGGCGCTCTTTATTCTCACCACGATCGATACCGGAACGCGCGTCGGGCGCTTGCTACTGCAAGAATTTGTAGGGCACATTTGGGAGCCTTTCGGGCGCTCTTCTTGGCTGCCTGGCTCCGTGATCGCGTCGCTCGCGATTGTGGTGGGCTGGAGCTATTTCATCCTCACCGGGTCGATTTCCACCATCTGGCCCATGTTTGGCATTGCGAATCAGTTGCTTGCGTCCACGGCCTTGGCGGTTGGCACCACCGTGTTGCTGAAGGAAGCCTCCAAGCCGAGCTACGCGTTGATCACTTTCTGCCCGCTCTTGTTCGTGGGCACCACCACCATCACCGCAGGTATCCAGGCGATCTTCACGATGTACCTGCCGCTCATGAGCGCTCCGGCCACGCACACGCTGGGCCTCGTGAAT
>JBBSBI010000182.1:0-10689 GCA_038251425.1 Polyangiales bacterium | reverse complement strand
GCCTGTAGCTCGCGTTCGCTCATGACGTGAGTCCCAACAAATTTGATGCTGCCCTGACGATCAATGAGGACCAGCGTGGGCAATGTGGTCACACCATACGCGTTGGCAACCACGCCGCCTGCGTCTTCGACTGAAGGGTAGCGCACGCCGAGTGTCTGCAGGAATCCCTCGGCCTTCGCGCGCTCATCGCCGGTATTCACGCCAATCACGATCAGCTCTTTTTCGAATTTCTGCGCCACGCGAGCCAGAGTTGGGATCTGCTGTCGACACGGCGCACACCAACTGGCCCAAAAATCCAGAAGGACTGCTTTGCCCCGCAACTCCGAGAGCTTGATCTGGCCCTTGCCTGCGCCGCCGTGAATCACCGGGAGCGTAAAATCAGGCGCACTTTTCTGCTTCATGCTGCGGACCCGATTGAGCTTGGGCAACACAATGAACCCAAAAAACGCGCTGCAGAGCAGGACAAGAATAACGAGCGTGCGGGCTTCGGTGCGGCGGTTTGGCTTGGGATTCATCAGCTTGGCTCCAGACTATCTTTAAAAGTCAAATCTTCCGCTTTCGAATGAGCAGATCGAGAAGGCTGCTTGCGATTGGCAAGAAAGGATTCCTGAGCATGCGTGCCCTCAGCGGGCAACCAGATGGAGAGCTTGGCACCGCCGAATCGACTCGAACTCTGAGCAATGCGGCCGCCGTGATCAATCACGATCTTCTTAACGATCGCGAGGCCAAGACCGGCGCCATCTGATTTGGTGGTCACGTAAGGATCGAACAGGCTCGTGCTCAGTGCTTCGGGGATACCGGGGCCACTGTCCTCTACCGTTAGCTGCCAAAAATCAGCGTCGCGTTCGAGGCTCACCAATAACTGTGGCGGCGAGGCAACCTGCGTGAGTGCGTGCCGGGCATTCTCGATCAGGTTAAGGAATGCGCGCCGAAACATCTGGCGATCCAGCCAAACGGGTGCTGCCTCCGCGGGCAGCTCAAAGCGGATTTCAGCTGAATTCTGCGCTGTTGTATTGTGGGCCGATTCGCTGTCTGGCAGCGTTTCGTGGGTCAGCTTTTGTGCCTGGTCTTGGACGAAGGCTCGCAGATCTGTCGGTTCGAGGTCGGGTTCAGGCAGGCGGGCAAAGTTCGAAAATTCAGTGACGAGACGTCGTAAAGTGCCAACTTCATCTTCAACGATCTCAAGCGAGGTATCAAGCAGTAGTTGGTAGGCAGGATCGGCGCCTGAGTACCGACGATGGATGTCTTGGACGGCGAGCTGGATCGGCGTGAGAGGATTTTTGATTTCATGCGCCAAGCGTCTGGCCATCTCTTGCCACGCGGCCATTCGTTGCAGGTACTCGATGCGCGCTCGGTTGGTCTCGAGCTCCGCTAACATGCGATTGAAGCCTTTCGCCAAATCTGTGATTTCATCTTCACCAGTTTCGCGGACACGCACGGTGAGATCACCTGCCGCGGCAGCCGAGGTCGCTTGGGCCAGCGCCGAAACCCTGCCTGTTACTCCGCGTGCTAGTAAAATGCCGACACCCACCGCCGCTAGAATGGTTAAGCCCAGCAACGTGGCGAATGCGTAGACGTAGCTTTGGTCATCCTGCTCTCGGCGGTGCTCCAGCTTGTGGTAAGTTTGAACGAAGCGCCCCATCCCTTGAAACGCGTCGAATTGAGCCTTATCGGCGGCGAAAGTCGCAACCAGGCGTAAGCCTTTGCTTGGCAGCTCTGGCGTTTCCTTGAGTTCATCGAGCGGTGGGTTTCCGTCCTCCGCGTCGACCTCATTCAGAGAATCGTTGTCAGGTTCCTTGGGTTGAGGGCTTGCTTGGGGCGGTGTGTCTTCGAGCAGTCGCGTGAGCTTGAGGACATTCTCGTGGCGCGGATCGAGTGGGACACTCCGCTTTGCTTCAGCCAGGACCTGATCGGTGGCGTCTAACACCGAAAGCTGGGCTAGGCGGGGAAAAGCTGCGAACTGCGCGCGAAGCAAAGTCTTGAGGGCTTCTCGGTCCTTTTGCGTCGCAGCTCGGCGCAATTGATCGTTGTTGGCAACGGCGGTGGCAGCGTATTGCATGCTCTCTTTGGTTGAGTGGGCGAGTTCCTGGTAGACGCTCAGTGATTGATCGAGGTGTTCTCCAACCTCCGGTACAAAGAAACGTGCCGATGTTTGGCGCACGGTCGTTTCCACGAGACCTATCGCGACCAGCACCGGCAGGAGCGCGGCCAGCACCAGGGCTAACGCGAGCCGGTAACGGATCCGGGCGATACTCGAAATAGCCTTAAATTTCACGGTCAGGGAAGCTCTTCGGTGGGCTGCTGTCTTCGGGACGGCTCGCGCGGCCACCACCTAGCAGTGTCCGTAGGAACGCGATGGGGTCAAATCCAACGAGAGCGCCGAGGTCAAATTGCGAGGACGCAAAGTCAGAAAGCTTTTCGACCTTCGGCGCGAGCTGTGAGCGCATCCCAAACCATTCACTCTTTTCGAGCTGTCCTGCAAGCGCGCGCACCAACGTGAGGGCAGCTCGCCCAGCATCCACCCCGAGCGGCAACGCAATCGCGGGTGCTAGCGGCGAAACGATGATGTCCCGCGAGGCCACCGCACTTGCCCAGGCACCGGGAGCTGGATGGTGGATAAGTGCTCTTAAGACGCTCTTTTCACCGAAGCAACCCACACCTAGTGGGCCCAGCTTGTTTTCAATGGCGCCGACCAGGTGCTGGTAATCGCGTCGGAAATCTCCGGAGAGGAGCCCCATTTCTTCGCGGAGCAGTGCGGGCCCGCAGATCCAGTCGAAGCCTGTGGTGCTGCGGCGCGCCGCGATGCAAGTTTCCAAGTTCCCCTCGTGAAAGATGCCAACCACCGCCACCTTGCCAGTGGAGCACAACGCATTCAGCGCTCTCTGCACGATGGATTCTGTGGGAATGGGCCACTCAGCCACCCGTTTTGGCCAAAGCTCGAAGGCCCCTTCGGCTTCCAGTTCTTTGAGTACACCAAGCAGCACCAGCAGCTGGCGCATCAAGTGGTCTTCGCGGCGAAGCTTGGTAGCAAAACGGTCAGCGACTTCGCCTAAAGCGCCTCCATGAATCGCGAGCACCCAGTTAGCCTGATGCTCTTTGGCAAGCCCTTCAAGATCTCCGCGCCAAGCGTAATCGGTGAGCGGGATCCGTCCGCGTTGGCTGTGCAGGAGCTTGCTCAGACGGCTGCCCTGGGTGACGGCAATCACCCCTCCGCTCGGGCTCGCCTCCGCACTGTCGGGTCCGCTTGCGTTGGCCTGAAAGAGCGCCCCGAGCAGAGACCAGTCCTCGGCGCTGAATCCCTCAAAACGTACGTCGGGTGCAAACATTTCGGAGCCTTCGGAGTATAGTGCCCGCCGATATGTCGCAAGCCATCGAAGCCGGGGTCGCGGATCTACTCGCCTTCATCAATGCCTGTCCGTCCCCGTACCACGCGGTGCTAGAGGTCAAGGCGCGGCTAGCGAGAGCCGGTTTCGTTGAGCATGATCTGCGTGAGCTCTGGCGGATTCGGCCACAGACACGAGGCTTTGTGGTGTGTGCTGGGGGAACAATCCTGGCTTTCGAGGCTGGCTCACTCCCGCCAGCAGAGGCAGGCTTTCTGATCGTGGGGGCCCACACCGATTCACCGAACTTGCGGCTCAAGCCCCAAGCTGATCTGGCTTGCCAAGGCATCGGTCAGTTCAATGTCGAGGTGTACGGCGGCGTCCTTTTGCACACTTGGTTTGATAGGGACTTGTCGGTTGCGGGGCGGGTGAGTCTTGCCGGTGGTCGGAGTGTGTGTGTCGATTTCGCTCGCTCCTTGGCTCGGATCCCCAATCTGGCAATCCACTTGGATCGTGAGGTCAACACCCGCGGGTTCATTGCCAACCCGCAGACTCACCTGCCGCCCGTGGTCTTTCTGGAAGGTGAGGGCGTGAAGCTATCGCTGAAGGGCCTGCTGGTGACAGAATTCAGCGCTCTGCTTCAGACCGAAGATCCGAACGCTATTTTGAGTTACGATCTGTGCTTGTACGATTGCCAGAAAGCTGCGCTCGGCGGCGCCAATCAGGATTTCGTGATGGCCTCCCGCCTGGACAATCTGGCATCGTGTCACGCGGCGCTGGCCTCGTTTCTTGACAGTCAAAAACCGACGAATGCCACCAAGATCATCGTGCTCTATGACCATGAAGAGGTGGGGAGCCAGAGCGTGGCGGGCGCGCGTTCACTCTTCCTGAGTGGAGTGCTCGACAGGCTCGCGGAGGAGTACGAGGGTCAAGGGCCCGGTGCAGCACGTCGCGCGCTTGCGCAGTCCTTTTTAGTTTCAGCCGATATGGCGCATGCCGTGCACCCGAATTATGCGGAGCGCCACGACAAGCAACACAAGCCACGGCTGGGCTTCGGGCCCGTGATCAAGAGCAATGCGAATCAATCGTACGCAACGGATTCGGTGGGTGCGGCCGTCTTCGTTGAAGCGTGCCAGAGCGTTGGCACGGCTTTCCAGTACTTCACTACCCGCAATGATTTGCCGTGCGGCAGTACGATCGGTCCGATCTCAGCCGCGCGCACTGGCATTCGCACACTGGATGTGGGGTGCTCGATGTTGAGCATGCATTCGTGTCGTGAAATGGCCAGTGCCAGAGACGTGGGTCCCATGATCGAAACGCTCACGGCGCTTTTTCAGAATCCGCCCAAGTTTCTTCCCAGCGCTTGATGGTGAAGCTCCAAGTTAGCGTTGAAGCAGCGCGAAGAGCGCCAAAAGGGCGAAACCTAAAGCTGCCAGAAAAACACCAACTGTCGCCCACAGCGCGCCGCCACTGAAGGCGGGTGCCACGCTGCCGGGAGGTGCTTCGGACAGACGCTGCATCGCGAGATCGAAGGCAGGTGAGCGCGAACCCCGATAAACATGCACCAAGAGCCAGGCTGAAACGCCGAGCCCGAGCAGCGCCGCGAGCGCGGCAACAAAATGAGCATGACGCTGCCGCTTCTCTTCCAGGCGAAGCGCCGCAGGTAACCCGTCGGCCAGTGGAAGATCGGGTGTGTCGAGCGTTGCGAGAGGAACGAGGTTTTGGCCCTCTGTGGTTGGATACATCGGCCAACCAACGGTCGCAAAGCTCTGCAAGTCAAAATCATCCGAAGCCACCACCCACACTGGGGCCCCATCTGGAATGCGGCTTCGTACCGATCCAAAGGCTGAGCCGTCGGGAGCAGTCTTGAGGGCAACACTGCCACCCAGCAAACGGAGCTCCCGGCTAACAACGCTATAATAGACACGATCGCGGGGAACCGGAGAACGAAACGTGAGCTCTCGCTCGCTGCCCTGTCGGTGCCAGCTGACCGAAATGGCCCCCGGAACTACCGGCAAAACCCCGTTGTAGTGGCCCTTCAGTTCGGGGGGCTTCTCGGCTTCAATGTTGAGCGAGATCTGGTGGAATGTGGGGCGAACAAGAACACGCGCGCGGCCCTGCTCATCGGAGATCAACGTCACGCCGTTTGGAAAGGTGAGCCCTTCTCCTGACAGATGTAAGTTCACACCGCCCGCTGCGACACCTGCTTGACCCACGGAGAGCAACAGCTCAGTCTCAAACGGCACAGCTAACACTCCGTCGCGAGGCGCCACTGAAATCGAGAAATCTCCGCGCTTTTGTGTTGAGGCCCCGCCCCGCACACGCTGGGTGCGTCGCCAGTCCCTGACGCTCAGGTTAAGTGGCGCTTGGAGCAACATTCGTGGCCCGTTCGGGCTTTGCCAGGTCACTCTGGCAAGGAGCTTTTCGCGCTCTCCGTGCGTGCCCACGGGGAGCTGTACGTCAGCGAGACCGTCTGCCGCTGTGGTGCCACCCCAACCGATCACGCGTCCCGATGGCAGCTCCACTTCCACATGCAAGCGGGCGTTGGGAATGACATGGTCCACTCCTCCGGCGCGCTCAAACACCAACACTCGCCACGCCAGAACCTCGGCTCGTTCGGTCGGTCCGCCATAGATGCGCGCTGCGGGCACTCGGCCTCCTGGCCCCACCATTAGCAAGGCGAAGGCGACGAACAGGACCGTGATGGCTGGCAGCGCGATCAATAGGCTTTTTGAGGAAAGGGCCACAGGCGCCGGAGCATAGCCCGTAGCTCGCACCCCCGAAGAGCTGCTAGCGTCGCTCGGCGATGTCGGAGACCAAGAAGAAGGCAAAAAAGAAGTCTGGCCTGAAGGACGGGCGGACCGAGCGCAGGTTTGGCCCGGGTCAGATGCACATGTCGGTCGTGGCCTCGGTGGTCGGCATGCTGGGCGGGGCGGCTTTGGGCACTGGGGTTTATGGCCTGTGGGTGAGTAAGAGCGGCCTGAGTGTTGCTCCCTATCTGTTGGCTGTTGGCTTGATGCTGTTGGTGGGTGCGCTGGCGTTTGGCGACGCGGATGCAATCCCAGTGCGCATTGGGGACGCGGGAGTGGGCGTTGAAAAGGGGAGTGAATTTTTGCAGATAGCCTGGTGCGATATTAAGCGCCTCTCTGCTGAGAATGATGCGCTCGTGATTCAGGGAGCTGAGCAAACGCTTCGCATCCCGATTCCGATGCAGCCTGAAGCATGCGCCTGGATCATCGTTGAGGCGACGCGGCGTGTGCCGGACGCGGTGGACGTGAAACGCGACGCCGTGGACAAATTGCCCAAGCCAGAAGATACCCAAGGTGAGAAGGTAGCGCCCATGCCCGTGCAGATTGCGGGTAGGCGTTGCGCGAAGAGTGGCAAAGCTATCGCCTTTGAGCGCGACGCTCGGGTGTGTCCGAATTGTGGGCAGGTTTACCACCGGGAGCAGGTGCCTGCGGAGTGCGTGACCTGCAAACAATCGCTTGGGGAAAAAGCGTTTGCTGTTTCCGCCTAGGCATCCGGCCAGTATTAGGTTTTATTCACGGATTATTATTAAACTAAAGGTATAGAAAGGACGCATCGTTTATGGCTCAGTTTCCGCCCGTTTCAGTAGAAGGCCAGGGGCAATTGTACGCCCGCCTGCACACCACCCAGGGTGCCGTTGTTATCAAGCTGGAAGAACAGCGCGCACCGCAGACAGTGGCCAATTTTGTCGGCCTCGCTACGGGCACCATCGACTGGAAGGATCCGCTCACCAGCAAGAGCATGCTCGGCACGCCGATGTACGATGGCGTGCGCTTCCACCGAGTGATTCCTGGCTTCATGGTTCAGGTGGGCGATCCACTCAGCCGCAGCACTGAGCCATCTGCAAAGAGCCGTTGGGGCACCGGTGGCCCAGGCTACAACTTTGCCGATGAGATCCACCCCGAGCTGAAGCACGACCGTGCCGGCATGCTTTCGATGGCCAATGCTGGCCCCGGCACGAACGGCTCGCAGTTCTTCATCACCGAAGGTGCAACCCCGCACCTCAATGGTAAGCACGCCGTATTTGGTGCAGTGGTGGCGGGCCTTTCGGTCGTCGGGAAAATTGCCAATGTCTCGCGTGGGTCGCGTGACGAACCGAAGGAAGATCAGTTGATTGAGCGCGTCGAGCTATTCCGAAGCGAAACCGCGCCGACGGCCTGATTTCACCAAGCTCGTATTGCTGCCCACCCCGCTGCCGCGAAGCGGCGGCAGCTGCCCCTCCCCGGCATCGCCCCGTCGCTGCCGGGGTCGCTGCGGGTGGGGCACGACTGGGATTGTGGTAGCGGGGCCGCGCTGCAGGAGTGCGTCGTGAGCAGCCCTTTTCGTGCGTTGGAAGATAGTAAGCATGCTTACTACCTATGTTCGACTTTGAGAGGGCACGGACAAGTTTGGGAGCACTTGCGGATGCTCAATCTCGAACTCAACCTTAGCCCGGGCGCGGCGCTGAATCTCCACTACGAGCTCCGAAGCGAGAGCACTTGCACTTGGATTTCGGGGCGATACCCACTGATCTTGGAAAGCGCCTGGCGAGCCGTCCGCCGCACAGTCTCTTCGAGCTCGGTCTTCGATTTGTAGCTGGGCTTCAGCTTGAGCGCGATGTCCCTGGCAACTGATCGCAAGGCAGCCGCATCATCGTCGACTAACGGCACTCCCAAGCTCGTCACGTCCGGTCCCGAAACGATGCGCCCTGTTGCATCAAGCGCGATCGCCACGCAAGCGACCCCAGCGCGGCCAAGCTCCTCGCGGCGCCCTAAGATCTCGGGCTCGAGCACATCACCCCGGTGCGAAATCGCCACCTTGCCGTAAGAGATGAGCGCTTCTTTCGAAAAGCCTGCGTCTCCGAGCACGACGGGCGTACCATTTTCGACCACCACAGCGCTCGGAACGCCCATATCGAGGGCAGTTTCAGCGTGGCGATTCATGTGCCGGAGCGTGCCGTGCACCGGCAGGAAATGTTCAGGCTCGATGAGGTCGATCATCTCACGCTGCTCACGGCGGCTCGCGTGCCCGCTTGTGTGCACATCGGGATCGCTGAGTGGGGTTCTGAGTGTTGCGCCGAGCCGGGTCAGATCATTCATCAGAGTGGCGACCGCACGCTCGTTGCCGGGGATCACACGGCTTGAAAAAACGATGGTATCGCCTTCCGCAATTTTCATTGCTGGGTGCTGCCCTTGAGAGAGGCGTTGCATCGCGGAAAAGCGCTCAGCCTGCGTGCCTCCCGCCAACACTAAGAGCTTCTCACGTGGCCAACCAGCGGCAGCATCCGGCCCCAACACGAGATCACTCGGCCACTTGAGGACGCCCAGGCGCCGAGCCAGCTCTGCTTGGGTGCTCAGACTGCGCCCCATCAGGAAAAGCTTGCGGCCGGTGCGCAGCGCAATATCGCCCAACATCAGCAGCCGATGTATATTGCTCGCAAAAAGCGCCACAAATACCCGTGCCGGCGCCGCTTCCACGATGCGCTCCAGAGCTTCCCCCACCATCTTTTCCGAACCACGCCGATCCTCCACATCGACATTCGTACTGTCGCTCAGAAGCAGGCTGACCCCTTCTCGACCCAGCTCTCGCATGCGATCCGCATTCGAGGGTGGCCCGGCAGGCGGAGCTTCGTCGAAGCTGAAATCTCCCGTATGGAAGATCATGCCCTGCGACGAACGGATCGCCAGCGCGCAGGCATCAATGATCGAGTGCGCCACCTCAACCGGCTCAACAGAAAATGGACCAGCCGAGTACACCTTGCCGGGGCGAACTTCGATGAGCTCAACATCCTCGTCATCGAAATCAAATTCAGTGAGCCGTTTTCTTACGAGCCCCAAGGTGTGTGGCAAGCCCCAAACGGGCACTCGCAACTCATCCATCAGGTAAGGCAAAGCGCCGATATGGTCTTCATGACCGTGCGTGAGAAACACACCGCAGATCCGATCGGCGCGCGCAGTGAGCCAACTGAAATCGGGGCGAAACAGATCAATGCCGTGATCATCCGCCGGGAAGGTGCAGCCGCAATCGACGATCAAGATCCCTCGTTCGTGTTCGAGCGCGAGGCAATTCATGCCAATCTCGCCAAGGCCACCCAAAGGCACTATCCGAATCGAATTGGAATCAAGCGAACGAGCCATATTAGGGGGCGAAGCCTTAGCAGAGATCGTGTGGGACGAGTATACTTGTCGGTGGTTCTTCAATAATCCTTCGGCAGGGAGGCATCTCGTGACACAAGTGCATTCTCCAGAGGCTGTCTGGGCTCTTCTCAAAGACGGCTACATTTATCTTGATGTGCGTTCGGACATGGAGTTCGTCGACGGGCATGTTCCCGGAGCCGTCAATGTTTCGCTGTTGGGCGAGGGCAAATTCGGTGGCAAGGTGGATGAGCACTTCGTTGAAAAAGTGTGCGCCCACTTGTCAAAGGCCGAGCGGATCGTGGTGGGGTGTCAATCTGGGGTGCGCTCGAAGCTTGCGTTGGAGTTGCTTTTAGCGGCTGGGTTTGCGGAGGTTGTGGAAATGGCTGCAGGCTATAGTGGTAGTCGGGATGCCTTTGGGAGGCTGAGCCCAGGCTGGATTAAGTGCGGGCTGCCAACGGAGATGGGCGCTCAGCGCTTACGGGCTCCGGCGACGCGCGCGTAGTCGGAAGCGGCGTGTTCGACCAGGAGTGCGTCTCTTGCGGCACGCTCGGCTTCGGCCACGAGAGTTGCCGTGTAGAGCGTGAGACCCCAGATCCCGTTCTCACTTCTGACTCGAAAGGGGTAGCGAGTTCCTCGCGCTGTCTCGACGCTGGCACGATCACCCGTTTGTTCGACGCGCGCGACACCCGAGAGATCGCGGCGCAAGTGATTGAGCCAACCTTCGCGGTGTGCGTAGAGGGCGAAGACATCTGCGCCATCGGGAGCTTCAGAAAATGGGGCATACTCCGGCGTGAGGCGAGCTCGCTCAGCTTCAGGGAATGTGGCTTGAATCCGCAGCCAAGACTTCTTTCGGTAGGCGAGTATCGTGTAACAGGCGTGCTCCGCCTTGGTCTCGATGTACGCAAAGAAATCCTCAGGGCGGCCGGTGTTGACGGCCTTGACGATTCGAAGATAGGCGCCGGTTGGTGTCCGATCGCTCGGATAACTCAGCGCCTCATAGCCAACGAGAAGCGCGACTCCGAGCACCACGGCTCCTGCAATCAACCAGCTTCGCTTGCGCATCACGGGGCGACGCTAGCATTCCGGCTCGTGAGCGCCAACGCTGCCACGTCGAGTGCACTCCAAGTTGGATTTGATGCCTACTGCGGGAGTGGCCTGCGGGGCCTCGCCGCAAGCGTTCCAGGTGAGCAGCCCTTTTCGTTCCAGGTGAGCAGCCCTTTTCGTTC
>JBBSBI010000181.1:0-10801 GCA_038251425.1 Polyangiales bacterium | reverse complement strand
GCGAAGACCGCCGAGCGGCGAACTGACCTCGGAATTGCGGTTATCGAGACGACGCAGCCCGTATGCCTTGCAGCGGGACTTTTGCGCCCACGAGTGCTTCTCTCTCGAGGTCTGCTCGAAGCGTTGAATGCCGAGGAGCTGGCGGTTGTCCTCGCCCATGAGCGTGCTCACGTTCGGCGCCGAGATGCGTTGGTGGCGAGCATCGTTCGCGCCCTTGCTGTGGTGCATCTACCGGCCGTGGCGCGCTGGCTCCTCTGTGAGCTCGAGATCGCTGCGGAGCAGGCGTGCGACGAAGAGGCGGCACGGTGCGTGGGTGACCGCGTCGCCGTCGCGTCTGCGATCCTGACGGTCGAGCGAACGGCGCAGCACGCAGCGACCAGCGAGCTTTGCGCGGTTGCCGTTGCGTTTGGCAAGTGTGCCGTCGCACGGCGTGTCGAGTCGCTGCTCGCCGAGCCGAAGGAGCCCGCGTCGCTACGTCCCTTCGCCATCGGCCTCGGGGTCACCGCTGTGAGCCTGTTCACCCTTGCTGACGAGCTCCACCACGCGACCGAGTCGCTGCTCTCCTTCATCGCGCATTGAGGTGTCATGGTAATCCTTCGCTTGCCCCGCATTCGTCTGTTCAAAAAACCGATCCTCGGTCGGTCTTTGATGGCGCTCGCACTCGTGTGCGCGTTAGCGGCCCGCGTCGAGGCACAGGAGCTTTCGCGCGCCGATGCGCTCACCGAAGGCGAGGTCGTCGCCCGTGCTTTGCGTCGCACGTCGCTCTCCGATGCGATCGATGGTGAGGTGGCTATCGAGGAGGGACGCGGCCGAGCCGCGAGCGCCTACCCCAATCCCGAGTTCTCCTACATGCGGGAGCAGACGTTCGGAACCTTTGGAACGCGCGAGAACTATGTCTCCCTCACCCAGACTCTCGACCTCGGCAACCGACGCGGCCTGCACGGAGAAGCCGGAGAAGCGCGCGCTAACGCCGCACGGAGCAACGGAGAAGTGGCACGCCTGTCGGTGGCCGCCGATGCGCGATTGCGCTTCTATGAGGCGCTGTTTCGGCAGGACCGTGTCGCAGCGCTCGCGGGCTGGATCGTGCGAATCGACGCAGCTCTTTCCATCGTCACGCGCCGTGAGCAGCGCGGTGACGCCGCCACGTACGACCGCCGCCGCCTGGAGCGTGAGCGTGCCGTCGCGAACGGCCGCCTCGAGACCGAGCGAGCTGCACTCGAGCGAGCGCAAGCGAGGCTCTCCGCCCTCCTCGGTGCGGGTGCGCCCTTGCCTGTCGTGACGGGTGCGCTCTTGCCGAACGCGGACCCTGCCGCACTGCCCACTCTGCGAGCTTCGAGCAACTCGCGGCCCGAGCTTCGCGCACTCGACTTGCGTATCGACGCCGCGGCGCGAGACCGCACTGCGGCCTCGCGTTGGTGGGTCCCTGATGTTCGTCTGGAGGGTGGTTGGAAGGGGATCGACCTCGGGCGGGAAGGGCGCACCGACGGGTTCTTGCTGGGCGCATCCCTTTCGGTTCCTTTGTGGGACCAGTCGTCCGGGCTCGCACGCGTCGCGGAAGGCGAAGCGCAAGCTGCGCAAGGACGGCGTGCGCTGCTCGAGTCCGAGCTCGACGCTGAGCTAGGAGGCGCGCGAGCAGAAAGCGTTCGCCTGCGCAGAGCAGCCGCGGAGTTTCGCGAGCAGACCACCGCCGCCTCGGGCGACCTCGTACGCATTGCATCGGCTGGCTACGAGGGTGGCGAGCTTGGATTGCTCGAACTGCTCGACGCGTACCGTGGGTCTGCCGATGACGCGCTCACGGCACACGACATGGCCCACGCAGCAAGGCGAGCCCAGATCGAGCTCAATCGAATGACAGGAGTCCCATGAAGCGGCTGTTTATCCTTCTCACCTCCCTTCTCATTGCGACCTCGTGTAACTCGCATCGCCACCACGATGGCGACGACCACGGGCATGCACGCGCGCCGGCCGATGAGCGCCCTGCGCTGTCGTTCACTCACTGGACCGACGAGAGTGAGCTGTTCATCGAGCTTCCTGCTCTCGTGCGCGGACAGGATTCGCCTTGCGCAGCCCACGTGACAAAGCTCCAGCCCTTCGCCGCGCTGAGCGACGGGCGCGTGTCGGTGGTGCTCCGTGGCCCGAGCGGTGAAGAACGCTTCGAAAGCCAAGCGCCGACTGTCCCTGGGATCTTCCGACCTGTCGCAAGGCCCGCGTCCAGCGGCGTGCGCCGGCTCATCGTCGAGATTCGCGCCAAGGGCTTTTCCGCGAACCACGATCTCGGTGATGTCACCGTCTATGAAAATGCAGCTGCCGCTCGCAAGGGCATTCCGGAGGAGCCGACGGCTGCTGGGCGCATCTCCTTCCTTAAGGAGCAGCAGTGGCCGATCGACTTTGGGACTGCGGTCGTTTCGGAGCGACCGATTCGTCCGACCCTGAGCGTCTCGGGGACGATTCGTGCGCGCTCCGATGGCGAAGTGGTGGTCAGCGCGCCCGTCGCGGGCCGCGTCGCCACGAGTGGGAGGGCCTTCCCTCGCCTCGGCGAGCGTGTGGCGGTTAACGACCTTCTGGGCGCCCTCGCGCCTCGCCTCGAAGCCGCGGACCTCGCATCGCTCGAGCTTGCGGTAACGAGCGCAGGGCTTGAGCTGCGTTTCGCGGAACGTGAGCGCCAACGTCTGGAGGGACTGCGCGGCGAAGGGGCAGTTCCCGAGCGGCGCGTGCAAGACGCCCTCCACGCCGCAGAGGAAGCCCAGGCGTCGGTCGCCGCGGCACAGAAGCGCCTCGACCAATTCCGTCGCGTGGATCGCCCTGTCGGGCGCGGCGAGGGCACCGTCCAGCTGCGGGCCCCGCTCTCGGGCACGGTCACGGAAGTACACGTTGCGCCGGGCTCCTTCGTCGAAGCGGGCGCACCGCTATTTCGTGTGACCGATCTGACGCAGCTGTGGCTCGAGGCGCGTGTGCCTGGGGCGGATGTTGGTCGGCTTGGAGAGCCCAGAGGAGCGTACTTTGTGGTCGAAGGGAGGGAGGATGCGATTGACCTGCCTGCGGAGGCGATGGTGGCTCGCGGCAGCGTCATCGACTCACATTCTCAAACGCTCCCCATCCTCTTCGCCGTCGACAACGCGAGTGCTCGCCTGCCCGTGGGAGCGTTCTGTCGCGTGTTCTTGATCAATGGTGAAGAACGACGCGCCGTCGCTGTCCAGGGATCCGCGCTCGTCGATGACAGCGGCACCTTCGTCGTCTTCGTACAGGCCGAAGGCGAGTCCTTCGAAAGGCGTGTGGTTCGTCTCGGCGCACGCGACCGCGGGTTCGTCGAGGTTCTGAGCGGCGTCCGAGCCGGGGAGCACGTGGTCACGCGGGGCGCCTGGTCTGTGAAGCTTGCCGCCTCCAGCGGCTCCATCCCCGCCCACGGGCACGCGCACTGAAGGAGCCCGACGTGATTGACGCAATTCTTAGATGGTCGCTCTCACACCGCCTCGCCGTGCTCGCGGTGGCGGCAGTGATGCTGCTTTGGGGCGCCTTTACCGCCTCACGTATGCCGGTGGACGTCTTCCCTGACCTCACGGCCCCGACCGTCACCGTCATCACCGAGGGCCACGGGATGGCGCCCGAGGAGCTCGAGACCCGCGTGACGTTTCCGATCGAGTCCTCGCTCAATGGGGCACCCGGTGTGCGGCGCGTGCGGTCAGCCACTGGAGTCGGCATCTCCATCATCTACGCCGAGTTCGACTGGGGCACCGACGTGTTCCGAGCCCGCCAGATCGTGAGCGAGAAGCTCCAGCTCGTGCGCGACTCGCTTCCCGCCGAGGTTGAAGCGCCCGTCCTTGCGCCGATCTCGTCCATCATGGGCGAGATCCTTTTCCTCGCCGTGACGTCGCGGGACCGAGCGACGCCGATGGATGCACGGACGTTTGCTGACTTCACTCTGCGACGAAGGCTTCTCGCTGTTCCAGGCGTGTCACAGGTGATCGCGACGGGTGGCGAGCGGCGGCAGTTCGAAGTCGTGATCCGACCTGAGCGTTTGTCCGCGTACGGCCTCACCGTCGATGAGGTCGTACGTGCTCTCGAACAGACCAACGCGAGTGTCTCGGCTGGCTTCATCAATCAAGGCGGGCAGGAGTACCTCGTGCACGGCGTGGGGCGCGTGCGTACGCCGGAAGACGTCGGCGAGACGCTTGTCGCCCAGCGCGGCGAAGAGCCCGTGCTCATCCGGCACCTCGGCGAGGTGCGCATGGGCGCGGCGCTTCGGCGCGGCGAGGGCTCGTACAACGGAAATTCTTCGGTCATCGTGGGCATTCAGAAGCAGCCGGGCACGAACACGCTCGAGCTGACCCAGCGAATCGACCGCGAGCTGGACGAGCTGCTCCGCACGATGCCCGCGGGCCTCGGCATCCAGCGGAACGTGTTTCGCCAAGCCGAGTTCATCGAGGTCGCCGTTCGCAACGTGCTTGCTGTGCTGCGCGACGGCGTCGCGCTGGTGCTCTTGATAGTGCTCGCCTTCCTAGCGAGTGGCCGCGCGAGCGCGATCACCATCGTCGCCATCCCCCTCTCGCTCGTGACGGCGATCTTCGCGCTTTCCGCGTTCGGGGCGACCTTGAACACGATGACTCTCGGCGGCATGGCCATTGCCGTTGGCGAGTTGGTCGACGACGCCGTCATTGATGTCGAGAATGTGGTGCGGCGACTTCGGCTCAATGCCTTGCTTCCGACCGACCAGAGGCAGCCGGCTCTGGGGGTTGTGCTGGCCGCCAGTCGGGAGATCCGCAGCAGCATCGTGTTCGCGACCCTCGTCGTCGTCCTCGTGTTCCTTCCCCTGTTTTTCCTCTCGGGCGTGGAGGGCCGTCTGCTTTCCCCGCTCGGCGTTGCCTATGTCGTGTCGCTGACCGCCTCGCTCTTGGTCGCGGTCACGGTGACACCCGTACTCTGCTCGTTTCTCCTTCCCGGATCTAAGGCGGTGTCGAAAGCGCACGAGCCGCGCTTCGCTGCGTGGCTCAAACAGCGCTACGCCCCACTTCTCGACGGGGCGCTCGAACATTGGCGTGCCGTTGCCGCCGTGTCCTTCGCACTCCTTTTGACGGCGCTGGTCGCCCTTGCGTTTTCGGGACGCTCGTTTCTACCCGAATTTCGCGAAGGAACGCTCACGATCGCGGCCGTCACGCTGCCCGGGACCTCGCTACCAGAGTCCGACGCGATGGGGCGACGGCTCGAGCGCATCCTGCTTCGGCATCCCGAAGTGGTCTCGGTTGCGCGTCGCACCGGGCGCGCCGAGTTGGACGAGCACGCGCAGGGCGTCAACGCGGCCGAGCTCGATGTCAGCTTGCGAGAAACGCCTCGCTCGCGTGAAGAGTTCCTGGAAGCGCTTCGGCGCGACTTCTCGATGATGCCTGGCATGAACATCACGATTGGTCAGCCGATTGGCCATCGCATCGACCACATGCTCTCAGGGACGCGAGCCAGCGTCGCGGTGAAGATCTTTGGCGACGACCTTTCCGAGCTTCGGCGTCTCGGCGCACAGGTCGAGACCGCCATGCGGGGCGTGCCAGGTGTCGTTGATCTCGCGCGTGAACAGCAATCCGATATTCCATTCGTTCGGGTCCGTTTCGACCGCAGCGCGATCGCGCGTTACGGCATGCGGATCACGGACGTGGGGCGCGCCCTCGAGATTGCCTCGGGAGTGCACGTCGTTTCGCAGGTGATGGAGGGTCAGGCGGTTTTCGACCTGGTCGTGCGGACGGATCCTCGCCGCGTAGCGTCCATCGAGGATCTCGAAGATGCGCTCGTGACGACCCCGAGTGGAGCGCAAGTGCCACTCCACGCCCTCGCGAACATTCAGCGAGATCGTGGCCCAAACGAGATCGGGCGCGAGAACGTGCAGCGAAAGCTAGTCGTGAGCTGCAACGTCGCCGGGCGTGACGTCGGCAGCGTCGTTCGAGACATCCAGACGGCGGTGGACCGCGAGGTCTCACTTCCGCAAGGATACCGCGTGGTCTACGGCGGGCAGTTCGAGAGCGCAGCAGGAGCCACTCGAACGCTCGGTTTGCTCAGCCTCGTCTGCCTCGTCGGCATACTCGGGTTGTTGTACACCGCGTTCGGCTCTGCACGCGACGCAGTCTTGGTGATGGCCAATCTGCCGCTCGCGCTGATTGGAGGCGCTGCCGGCGTGTTCCTTCAGGGGGGTGTGCTTTCCGTGGCTTCGCTCGTAGGATTCATCACGTTGTTCGGCATCGCGACGCGCAACGGGATTATGCTCGTCTCGCACATCCGGTATCTCGTGAAAGAAGAAGGCGTGAAGGATATCGCTGAAGCCGTACGCCGGGGAGCCAGCGAGCGCCTCGTGCCTATCCTCATGACGGCACTCGCTGCAGGCCTTGGCCTCGTTCCTTTGGCACTTTCCGCGGGTCAGCCGGGAAGCGAGATCCAGGCACCGATGGCGATCGTCATCTTGTGCGGGCTACTGACCTCCACAGCGCTCAACATGTTCGTGGTGCCCGCCTTGTATCGGCAGTTCGGTGCTCTCGCTCGGCCGGCACGGGAGCCCGTCATCGACCCGACCCCGGAGACCGCATGACGGCGCGCGCGCGTAGGCCGCTGGGTCCGCAAGCTCGCGGGACGGCCTTCGGGTTGTGCGCGGCCGCCCTCTTCGGGCTGGCGGATCCATGCGCTGGCTCGACGCCGCCACCCCTCCTCCTCACCCTCAAACTCGCGTCAACATCCATGCCACCGGATTAGGGACATCGTCGGCAACTTGACGTGGGCGGATGTCCCACTACCCTAACATCGTTTAACTAAACGCGCAGACGCCATGAGCCCATTTCACATGCAACGGATCGTGACGCTAGCCAATTCGTGGTAAGTGGAGATGTGGTGCAGCAGCTCGTGGTGTCTCGTGTCGATGGCGTTCACGCGTTCGAACGCTTCGCTACCGATATCGATCGACTCAACGCCGCCTCCCGCCGCCCGAACGCCTTTTCGTCAGCGGGGCTCCTGAGCTGCTACGCGCTTCGTAACGAGTACTACACACCGGGCGACGGTGAGCGGCTGTTCCTGGTTCGCGAAGGCACACGGGTCATCGGTTGTGCGCCTATGCGGCAGACCCTTCAAGCCCTTTCGCCCGCTTCGCTCGGTCCGCTGCGGTTTACCGGCACGCGCTTGGAATTTCTGGCGGCTGCTGACACCGAGCAGCTAGGGTTCCCGTGTGCGCCCGAAGACGAAGAACGGGTGGCGGTCGCATTGCTGCGACACTTTAGAGAACACGAAACGGCTTGGGGGATGCTGGAGTTGGTCGGCCAAAAGCCGGGCGGCGCGTTGCACCGGGCGATACACGAAGCGGCCGACGCGCGCTTCTGGGCACGCGATATCCGGGTGCAGCCGTTCACGGAAGTACCCCTCTCGTACCCGGATCTGTACAGCTACTTCCGCTCACTCACCAAGCACATGCGCTCGAACATCAGTCGCCAAGCGCGGCGCATGTACCAGGCGGGCAAAACCGACATCGTGCTCGTGCAGGGCGCTCCCGCGGTGAGCGCGTGGTTCGACGCTTATTGTGAGTTGGATGATCGAAGCTGGAAGCATGGCACCGAGTCGTCGATTTCGCGCAACGCGCGGCGCGTGCGTTTGTATCGTGAAATCGCCGCCGGTAAAGCTGGCTTCGAGCCCTCGTTCGTTGCTGTGCTGTTGGATGGCGCGCTCGTCGCCGGCTTGCTCATCGGTTCCAACGGCGTGGCATCGCCCGAACGACACGGCGCCTGGTGCTTGGAGATGGCCTACGACCGCACGCGCGCCGACCTCGGTCCGGGGCAAATGCTGCTCTTGTTGGCGGTGGGCGAGGCGTTGGCACGCCACGACAGCTTCCTCAATTTTTTGCAGAACTTCGCCTATTACAAGCACCGCTGGGGCGCGGAGCTGATTGACGTCGTGAACGTGCAGTTGATTCGACGGCTGAGCCCGCACGACGGCCGCGCTCGCGTCGGGGATCTGCGCCGCTGGTGGCAAGCGCGCAAAGGCACGAGCTCAGGCAGCGAGGCGTCGACGGCTCCAGCGCAGCCCAAGGATCACGAGGAATCCAGTGCGCTCGCAAGCATACCGGTGGATTTAGACCGATCGCGCCGGCTGACCGCCGCCGCTCTGGCATCGGCTGGGAGCGGTATGCGTTTGCTCGACCGCGCTGGGGCGCGCGGCTATCTTCCTTTTGATTTGGAGTGAGGTCATCATGAGCGTAGCCAAAGCCGTAGCGCACCCGCAAACGGTCCACCTCGAGATCGATCAGGATAGGTTCGACGCCCACTTCGACCGCTACCCGTTCAAGCTCCAGCACCGCCTGTGCGACCACCCGCTACTTCAGCTACCGCGTCTGGTCGAGCTGGCGCGGAAGCGCGGTGGCAACGCGCTGTACTTTCGCGGGGATCACAAAATCAATCAGGTCGACGACGCTGTAGTCGAAGGCGCCGCCCCCAAACGCACGTTCATCGATCGCGAGCTCGCTAAGCCCAAGCTATCAGCGGTCGAAACGGTAGCGCAAATCGAGAGCTGTAATGCATGGTTGCAGCTTCGCCATGTGGGCGCGGATCCGGAATACGCCAAGTTGCTCGACGAAATCATCGAGGAGTTTCGGCCTTGCGCGGAGCGCGTTGCTCCGGGATTGTCAGACCCTCGTGCCGACATTTTCGTTAGTTCGCCAGGCTCGACCACGCCCTTTCACCTGGATGAGGAGCACAATTTTTTGCTCCAGATCCGCGGCTCGAAGCGGCTTTCAATCGCCGATGGTTTCGATCCGGTTGCGGTCGCGCCCGGCACCGTGCGGCATTTCTTCCATAGCGACGGCGAGCTGGCGCGCTACTCCGCGCAGCTCGAAGAGCATTCGGTGCACGTCGAGCTCGCGCCGGGCGAGGGCGTGCACATTCCACCCTGCCACCCCCACTGGGTGCAGAACGGCCCTGCCGTTTCGATCTCCCTCGGCATTCTCTGGTTCAGTGATGTCACCGCACGCCGCCGTCACTTGTACCGCATGAACGGCTGGTTGAAGCGCGTAGGCTTGAAGCCACCCGAGCCCGGCACTCAGCCGACATTGGACGCCCTGATGGCCTTGCCAGTGATGCTCAAACGCCGCCTAGGGCGTGTGCTCGGCGAGAACCGCGAGCCGATCCCAGGCCACCTTGGCTAGCCAAAACCCGGTTGCTGACGCGCCCTCCGCTTGCCCAAGACCGCCTGGAACTCCGCCCCAACGGCAAGCTCGTGCTCACTACGGCCGCCGCTCCCTCTTCTGGGCTCCTCATCTCATGCGCGCTTCAACCTAGCCTCGGTTTCCAGGATCGCCAGCGTCGTTTTCAATACGGTGTCGGGATTGAGCGAGATGCTGTCGATGCCTTGCTCGACCAGGAACTGCGCGAACTCCGGATAGTCGCTCGGAGCCTGGCCGCAGATGCCAATTTTGCGACCTTTGGCTCGGCAGGTGGCAATAACCTGAGCAATCATCTTCTTCACGGCAGGGTTACGCTCGTCGAAAATGGGGGCAACGATTTCGCTGTCGCGGTCAACGCCGAGAATGAGCTGCGTCAGATCGTTCGAGCCGATGCTGAAGCCGTCGAAGATTTCGGCAAATTCTTCAGCAAGGATGACGTTGCTGGGGATCTCACACATCACGTAGATTTCCAGGCCGTTTTCGCCGCGTCGCAGACCGTGCGTCGCCATCTCCGCCTGGACACGGCGGCCTTCTTCGACGGTGCGGCAAAACGGGATCATCACCTTGAGATTGGTGAGACCCATCTCATCGCGCACTTTTTTAACGGCTCGACACTCGAGCGCAAAGCCGGCTTGGTAGCGCGGGTGGTAGTAGCGGCTCGCGCCCCTGAAACCGAGCATCGGGTTTTCCTCGTGCGGCTCATACGGCTTTCCGCCAATGAGATTCGCGTACTCATTCGTTTTGAAATCGCTCAGGCGCAGGATAACATCCTTCGGGTAAAACGCCGCCGCGAGCATACCGATGCCCTGCGCGAGTTTGTCGACGAAGAATTGCGGCTTATCCTTGAAGCCGACGGTAAGCCGCTCGATCTCGGCTTTTGCCGCGGCATCGGTGAGCTGGTCAAAGTCGATGAGCGCGAGGGGGTGGATCTTGATGTGCGTGGTGACGATGAACTCCATCCGTGCGAGCCCAACGCCTTCGTTCGGGATAAACGAAAGCGAGAAGGCCTCCTCCGGATTCGCCAAGTTCATCATCACTTTGGTGCGTGGTCGGCCGATAGCCTTGAGGTCGGTGCGTTGTACCTCGAAGGGTAACGCACCATCGTAAACGAAACCCGCATCGCCTTCGGCGCAGCTCACGGTGACGATCTGACCGTCCGTGAGCGCCTCGGTGCCTTGCTCGGTACCGACGATGGCGGGCACGCCAAGCTCACGGCTGACAATGGCGGCGTGGCAGGTGCGACCTCCACGGTTCGTGATGATGGCGGCGGCCTTTTTCATGATGGGTTGCCAGTCCGGATCGGTCTTGTCGGTGACGAGCACTTCACCTTCCTGAAACTGGCCGATGAACTGCGCGCTCTGAATGACGCGCACTCGCCCCGTGGCAATCTTTTCGCCAACACTCCGACCGCTGGCGAGCACAGTGCTGCGCCGGTCGAGCCGAAACGTCTCGAGTATGTCGGGGTTCTTGCGCGACTGAACCGTCTCGGGTCGCGCCTGCACAATGAACAGCTCGCCGGTGTTTCCGTCTTTGGCCCATTCTAAGTCCATGGGAGCCGGTGCCCCGCGCTTGGCGGAGTAATGGTCTTCGACGATGCAGCCCCAGCGTGCGAGCTCCAACACCTCGTCG
>JBBSBI010000180.1:0-10815 GCA_038251425.1 Polyangiales bacterium | reverse complement strand
CTTTTCATTACCCATGCCCCCCACTCAACACCCGTGCCACCCCAATGGAAATCGCTCTAGCGCGCACGCTCTCAGATTGATCCTACAAAGTAAGAACAAACCGACATCTGCGGAACAAACCTACCTGTCAGATGGCGCGCCTGCCCTGCATCACCCTCAGTCCGTGGCCGATCATGGAGGTCATCGAGAGTTCAGAAACCCCGCTCGTTCCGAAACCCCCAATTGGCGGGGCGCTACCGCTCCTAGAAGCGCGGGATTACCCGTTTCCCGAGGAACTGAGCGCATGAAGCTCGTCGCACAGCGGGTCGTCAGTCCTGCGACGCATGCGACGGGCGTCAACGCGTACTACTACCGGCATCCCGGTCGAGATTGGCTCGATGCGCCACCGGACGACCTAGGGCGAGGCGTCTTTGCCTCGAAGATCCTTGAAGTTGAGCCACCTGTTGGAAACCGCGTTCGCAGTTTTCTGGAAATCACGGCGCCCGATCGAACCTCGAATTTAGAAATTCAACACGTCATTCTCGACGGCGCTTCGCTGCTTTCATCGGGGCGACAGCAACTTCCTTGGGCACTCGTGCACGGTGAGACCTTGTTCAACTTCAACATCGAACTGAGTCTCGCCGCACAGTGGGATCTCGAACTCCGGATCCTTCTGGGTTACGCGCTCGAAGTCCGAGCTGCTTCATGACCCGCTGTGTCCAGCACATCGTCGCGAGGTCAACCCACTACCCCAACTCCGCCAAAACGCGCCGTGTCCGCTCGATCAGCGCCGTCAAATCCTTATCTGTCGGACTCAACTCCTGACCCGAATGATGTGTGAGCGACGAGAGTGAAGCCCAAAGGGCGGCGGCTTCACGGGCGAGTGCTTTGTTCGCCATCGTGCCCTGAAGGCACAAGAACTGTGCTGAGAAGCTCGCTTCTGAGGGATCTAGACCGTGCGGGCGGAGGCGTTCGGCGATGGTTTCTTCAAGCGCTTGGCGCGCAAGAACGGCTGCGGCGCGCTGAATGGACGTCGGCTCTGGCGACGCGATCGCGCCCTTCTCTAGCAAGTGTGCGGCGCCTCGCAGAAGTTCCTCGGGAGTCACTGGTCGAGGATCCTTTGGCAGAGTTTGCGTGTCCAATGTATGAGGTCTCTTAGGTTGGTGTTCGTGGCGTTCGTGCCGCCATGGCTTCCCGCCTTCATTTGAAAAAGCGCGTCCCGTTCCCTTAGGGCGCCATTGGTTTTCAGATGCCCGGCTACTTCTGACCCGCGTTTTTCGTCGTCGAGTAGTGCGAGAGCAACCCGGTCGAAGAGCGACAGACTTTTCAGGCGTTCTTCCAGGCTTTCGAAGCTTTCGCCCCGTGCCAGACGGACGCGATAGATCTTTTCTTGGCAGGCGGCCTCGACGGCAAGCCGGCAGAAATTGGGGACGACGCGGTAGGGGAGCTCGTCGCCCATGCCCTTTGCTAGCGCCACCGAGTCGGCGTCTTTCAGATAGCGTTCTACAGGCGTCGACAGTGGCGTAATTTCAAGTCGAGAATTCACATGGCGGCGGACCTCTAGCACGTGGGTGGGAAGCTGGAGCCGCTGGAGGGAGCTCACGAGCCTGGTGTCATGCGTGAACACGACAACCTGAAGTTTTTCGGCTGCACGGTGCAGCACTCGCGCGAGTCCATCCACTTTGAAATGGTCCATGGCTTGCACCGGGTCGTCGATCAGCACGAAGCTGAAGGGCCCTCCCGAGTGTACGGCGCGCGGGAGAAACAGGCTCAGTGCCATACAGTTGATCTCACCCTGAGAGAGCACGCTCACGCCAGGCGCTGCGAGACCGTCAACCTCGACGTCAAGCTCGACCTTTCGACGCGTGCCGCTGCTGGCGAGCTCCACGCCTGTGAGAAGCACGCTGCTGTCTCGCGCTAGCGTGCGCCAATTCTCCAGCGTGGCCTCCCGGAGTGGCGCAAAGCGACGATTGAGCGTGCGTTGAGTCTCCTCTTTCAGCCATGTTTTGGCCTTATCCAGTGATTTTCTCAGAGTGTTGGCTCGCTCAACGGTTCCTTGTCTTTCGACCCAGAGTTCTACGGGTGCGATGAGAGCGCGCAGCTCGAAATCCTGCTGGTTGAGTTCGTCTCGGGCAAGCTGGCGTGCCCGCACTACTTGACCGAGCAACGGACGTTGACTTGTCAACGTGGCGAGAACGAGCGCTGGCGCGGCCTTCAACCCTGCTTTCAGGGTTTGGACTTCAGCGCTCAGCCCAGAATCGATCCCAAGCTCAGCGAGCAGCTCTGGCTTTACGTTGGGGAGCTGGCTGACCAGACGTTCAACTCTTGCGAGAGCATGGTTCAGGCCGCTCTGTGCGGCGCTGTGATCTTGAGTGCTCTGACGGAGTGCATTGGCCCTTGAAGAGATCTCCTCGTGGTGTTGGGCGGATAACGGCTGAGCACAGACGGGGCAATGGCTCGGTTCGGCGCTGAGCCGTGGGAGAGCTAGGTCCAGTAAATCGAGCAACGCGACGCTGGCAGTAGCGTTGACTGAAGAGACCGCTTCAGCGCGGCTGATGGCGACCTCAAGCTCAAGGGTAGTGCCGTCCCATTCTTCTTCGGTGGGTACTTCTTGGCGCGCAAACGCCACCAACTGGCTGGGCGCGTCACGGCGCTCACCTTGCAACGCGCGAAGCTCGTTCACAACGCTCTCCAGCGCTGGCTTCTTTTCGTCGAGGAGCGTCTTGAGTATTTGAATTCGGACACTGGGCGAACCTGCCAGCGTGTTTCGACAGTCCTTGAGCTGGTTGATGGCGTCGCTCCCCGCGTCCTTTATCTCGGAACTCTTGCTATTCAGGCGGCTGGCAGCATCTTCCAGCAAGTCCATCCCGAGTACTCCCCGTAGGGCGTCGTAGGCTTCTGCAGACTTTTCGCCGACCTTACCGAGCTCACGATGGCCGAGAAACGGGCGCGCTATCTTGCAAGCAGCTTCCCAGTTCGGAGCGTTCTCGGTGCTGGCGTTGTTCGCCTCGAACGTGACCTTGCCTTCGCCGAGCTCACACGTTGCGTTCCAGCGCCGAGCGGCCCGGTAGGTTCCGACGCCTTCTGCCATCAGGACACATGAGACTTCGGTGACCGCAGTTTGATACAGATTGCGCCAGCTTTTCTTCCGATCTTGACCCCCCGCGGCCCAGTCGTCGCTCGCCAGAATCGTTTCGAGTGCGTCCACAAACGTTGACTTTCCGGTGCCGTTGCGCCCCGTGACCAGCGTGAGGCCGGGGCCCGGAGGGAGCTTGAGCGTGGCTTTGGGTCCGGCGCCGCGAAATCCCTCAACGACAATCTCTTGAATGAAGATGCGAGGCGCTGCGGCCGGCTCCTTTCTGTCGTGTGGAGCGCGTCTGCTCAGAGCCGCGCCATCTTCTGCGCAGGCTTGAGCAAAGGCGGCGTCTCCACGAAGTGCGCCGTCGATCACCGCTCGCGCTCCGTTGTCGAGCGCTTCGTCCCCGATCAGGCTTTCGAACACTTCGAAATAAAGCGGATCGTTCTCGACCGAGCCGGCCGACTCGTGATTCATCGTCTCCATCCGTTCCTCCTCCTTGGCTGCGTTAGCTCATGCTCGCTTCAATTATCGATGGGAGCAACACCCCATTTGTGGCCGCCTGAGCGGAAGAGAGCCCTTCGATGTATCCCGCTATCGTCACTTCTGAAGGGAGCGATTTTTTCGGGGAAACGCCCAGCTTTTTCAACTCCTCGGCCTTCCGCACGAGGTTGCCCTTACCCAACAAGAGCTTGCCTCTGGCATCGTTGAAGGCCCTCGCTGCGCCGTTCAGGCTGCCTCCCAGCTTGTCGAGGTCTTCCACGAACCCCACGAACTTATCGTACATCCGAGCCGCCTCAGACGCGATCTGCTGCGCGTTTTGGTTCTGATCTTCGAAGCGCCAAATCGAGGCCACCATACGGAGCGCCCACTGGAGGTTGCCAGGCCCAACCATCATCACACGACGCTCCCAAGCTTCCCGCGAGAGCTCAGGCTCACGGCGGACGAACTCGAGAAATGCGGACTCGATGGGCACGAAAAGCAGAACGAAATCCACGCTAGAGAGCCCGTACAGATCCGCGTAATTCTTCTTGCTCAGGCCGTGCACATGCGTCTTCAACGAAGCGGCCACCGCATTCCAGTTGGCGTCGGTGGGATCGGTTGAGTACTCCACCCAAGATTTGAGCGACACCTTCGAGTCCACGATCAAGTTCTTGGACTCAGGCAGCCGGATCACAACGTCCGGGCGGAGGTAGTTGCCGTCGTTGTCTTGTTCCGTCTTCTGAGTTTGGTACTCGCGCCCTTCGTTTAGGCCCGCGCTTTCGAGCACACGCTCCAGCACCATTTCTCCCCAATTCCCAACGGTTCTGTTGTCGCTCTTGAGCGCCTTGGTGAGATCTTTGGCATCTTTGTCGAGCTCACTGCTGGCTTTCATCAACTGCTCAAGCTGCCCCGAGAGGAGGCCTTGCTCGGTCGCTCGAACGCGATCCGTTTCTTCGACCTTCTTGTTGAGCGAGCTCAGGGTTTCCTTGAATGGCGCGAGCGTGGCCGTCAGCTTTTCATGCTGCGTGAGCGAAAGCTCCTGGCTGTTCTTGGTCAATACTTCTTGGGCGATCACCTTCATGTCTGCGGTGAGTTGCTTTTTGGCCAGCTCGATAAATTGGAGCTTTTCGACGCTGGCTTCGATCACGGCTCGCGCTTCGCCGAGCTCAGAAGTGAGCTTGAGCACTTCGATTCGAGCGTTCTCCCGCAGGCGTTCACACTCCGCTTTGGTGACCACGAGTTCGTCGCGAGAAACTTGCTGCTCGCGTTGGAGGCTGGTGTTGCGCTCGTCTGCCACGGCGACCTTCGTTTGAAGGGTGGAGGACTGCTGGCGCAAATGAGCGGCGTTGCGCCAGGCCACGAACAGAAGCGCGGCGAACACTGTGGCTAAAGCGGAGGCAAAGATTAGCGAGGTCATGCACGCCAGCAGTGCAGGGGGCGTGCCAAAGCACGGGGGCTATCTGATGCGGAAATGCGCGAAGAATTGCAGGTGTTATTGGGGTGATAGTACGAAGATTTACTAACTGGTAAATATACTTACTATGCGGTCCCTATGGCAGCTGTGCTGACGAGTTGGTTGGGAAAGACGGATCTTGAAGGTGCCGAGCCAAAGGGCAATCAAAGCGGACCGATCGTGCAGGGGGCACGCTTCGTGAAGCCCGATCGCATCGTGCTCTTGAACAGCTACGCAGCTGCGCAGGGAAAAGCCTACGTGGCGTGGCTCAGGCAACAAACCAGCGCGACGGTCGAGCTTCGGCCAACGAAGATCAGTGATCCAACCAACTACGCTGAAGTGTACAAACAGGCCGATGCCTTGCTTGGGGAGCTTTCCAAGGAAAAGGCAGCCGCCGGACGCAAGTCGTCGTTAACGGTGCATCTAAGCCCCGGGACACCGACGATGCAGGCGGTGTGGGTCATTCTTGGCACAACGCGCTACCCTGTGCGTTTCATTCAATCTTCGAAGCAATGGGGTGCCAGCGATGCTCACATTCCGTTTGGTAGTTCTTTTGAGTTTATCGACCCGGCGCTCAAACAAGCGTCCGACGATGCGCTCACCCAAAGCACCGCCGCGATCCCGGCAGAAGGAGCGAAATTCGGCGATATCGTTTACCGTTGCGAGGCGATGCGGACGGTTGTTTCCAAGGCAGAACGCGTCTCGCCTCGGTCCATCCCCGTGCTGCTCCTTGGTGAATCCGGCACGGGCAAGGAGCTTTTCGCGCGCGCCATTCATGAAGAAGGCCGAGGCCGTGCCAAGGCGCCTTTTATCGCGATGAACTGCGGCGCGATCCCAAAAGATTTGGTGGAGTCCGAGCTTTTCGGTCACAAGCGTGGCGCGTTCAGCGGAGCCGAGAAAGATCGCGCTGGCGCCTTTGAATCCGCGCACGGAGGGACGCTATTTCTCGATGAGCTTGGGGAAATGCCGCTTGAAGCCCAGACCAAGCTGCTTCGGGTGCTTCAGACCAAGGAAGTGGTGCGCCTCGGAGAACATCAGCCTCGTTCGGTTGATGTGCGCGTGATTGCGGCAACGAATCGAAACTTGGCGGAAGAAGTGAGCGCGGGTCGGTTCCGCGAAGATCTCTTTTATCGGCTAGCCGTCGCGGTTCTTGAGCTGCCGCCATTGCGTCAGCGGCACGGAGATCTCTCGCCGTTGATCGATTGCTTGCTCGCGAAGGCCAACGCAGAAGCGCTGCTCGATCAACCGGGATACGAGAGTAAGAAGCTTTCCCGATCGGGAAGAAATGTTCTCATTGGTCACAGTTGGCCCGGTAATGTGCGGGAATTAGAAAACACGCTGGTCCGCGCGGCCGTGTGGAGCGAGGGGACGGAGCTTAACGCCGCGGATATCGAAGCCTCACTCTTTGGCGTACAGAAGCCGAATGCTGAGGATGTTCTGAGCAAGTCGCTAGGCGACGGGTTTTCAATAGAAGCTCTGCTCGATGAAGTCAGTGCGCACTACGTGCGTCGAGCTCTCCGAGAAGCAACGGGCAATAAGACGCAGGCGGCGAAACTCTTGGGCCTCAAGAGCCATCAGGTGCTGAGCGGCTGGATGACTCGCCTCAAGGTGCAGAGCTGAGAGCGGGGGAGTGGCACGAGGCTTGCTGTTGTGGGTGGGACTATGCAATATCGAATCGAAGATCCAACCGAGGAAGACCGCTACGCGCTCTACGGCTTTGACCACGTCTGCCTGTTCTTCGTCGAAGTGTACGAAAAGCAACGCTCGCGACCCAAGTTCAGCTACGACGCCCAGCAACGCAACTACAACCACGAGAGTTCCTTGCTCGGCGCCCTGCAGTTTATGGTCGAACACCGCTTCATCAGCGAAGACGATCTCGATGGCGCGCTGGTTGAGTATCGGTCGCCAGAAGGTGACGGCGAGGACCTTTCACCGTCTGAGAAGCGAGCACTTGAGGTGCTCGAGAACTTTAAGCGGGCGGCGGACTGAGGGGGGATGAGGTGTGATTCAAACCAGTTGGTGATTCAGGCAGTGGGCCAAAGGTCGACCCGCCAGTCGTTGGCGCGGAGCACGCGGAGGGCGAGCATGGGGTTGATGGAGGTGGGGTGCCAAAAGGCGCCTGCGAGCTTCATCCGTTTTGGGGGATAGTGGATGAGCGGACTCAATGCTCTCCTTGGCTAGGCGGCCTGATCTTGCGGGTACCTCATTTTGCCAGTTCGAATGTCTTATGCTCCAGCACTCGTCCGAGCGCCCGCGGATAACAGCGGAGGCAGCGCGTAAAAAGAATTGACTTTCTACTATTGCATTGAAGTAGGTTCCCGCAATGTGCGTCACGAAGTTGCAGCTGACCAGCGGGTGCCGGTCGGGAGACGATCCCGGTCGAAGTCTCGTCAACGGAAATACCGAAAGGTCGTAGTATCGAGTCTTGCGTCTTGCACCGCGAGGTGTCGGGCGAAGCGTAGACAGAGAGTGTGCAGGCCGTAATGCCAAAAGCGTGAAGGGATCGAGCCCCGACAAACAGTTATTTCCGTGGTGGCCGAGCCAGTATCGGGAAGCGAAGGCAGCATCGAATGCAACTCGGGTTCCCGCGGGAGCCGCACCACTGTTCCTAACCGACAGGGTGCAACGGCTCGCATTCGACACCACCGGGGTCCGAGCCCTCGGCATGTACACAAGGCCAGTTGCGGAACGTGAGAGATCTGCTCGGGGTCGGAGCAACCAAAAGCGACCTCGCTTCAGAGTCGGAGAGCAAGGCTTCAAGTTCAAGTTCACACGACAATTCCCCGAGCAGAAGTCAGATGCCCTCATACGTAGTGTTGAAGCAGGGTAATGCCCGTGGAGCGAAGGGGGGCACGGCTTGTGAATCGAAATGTAACCCAACCGCCCTGTATATTCTCAGACGTATCCGCAAAGGGGCGTATGTTGACCACTCGAATAGTTTTGGCGGCGCACTACTGCGCTCGGCTGCTCGACACTCTGGGTCGGAGTGTTGCGGCGACGATGTTCCCGGAGATTCCAATCCAAACCACAAACTGAAGAGCCGGATGCGGGAAATTCGCAGGTCCGGTTCTGTAAGGAGCACCGGGTGGCAACCCCCGGTGTTTACTTGATGAAAATTAAGGGCGGGATGGTGGCGGGCATGAAGGTGCGCGCAACACTAGGTGCAGTCGCAGGTACTATACTGGCCGCGGCCGTTTTTTTGGGTTGTAGCGCCCCTGATGGCGAACCCTGGGAAGTGGCAGAGGTCAAGACGTCAGCGATCGTTCAGGACTGTATCCCTTACGAACGTGAAGGTCATAGCTACCTGGTCTGCAATCGAAAGGAGCCTTTCGAAAAAGCGCGAGCCACGTGCCAGGCGGTAGGCCTGGACCTGGCGACGGTCGACGACAATTCCGAAAACGCATTTATCAAAAGTCACCTTAACAAAGCTCCTGCCTATATCGGCCTGACCGACAATAGGAGCGAGGGTGCGTGGCGTTGGCTTGCCGATGGGGCCCTAACGTGGTGCGGAGATGAGGCGGGGGACCTAAACGCAGGATTCACCAACTGGTCTGCACATGAACCGCCCAAAGCATCCTGCGAGTACGAATCGCTCAACGGAAGGGCATATTGGATTTGTAGTGATGCCACAGGTTGGCAGAGCGCGAGGGCCGGCTGCGCCAGCGTCGGCATGCAGTTGGCCAAAATCGACAGTCCCGAGGAGAACAATTTTCTCGCGAGGCGCCTCACCAAGGAAGCCTGGTTGGGCGCGACAGACTCCGCGGTCCCGGGCGAGTGGCGCTGGCTTCAAGGAAGTAGTCTACTTTGGTCGGGAGGGCCGGCCGGCACGCCCGTTGCAGGTCAATTCGTCAATTGGAAACGGAAGAAAGAGCCCTCCACGGCGGCTGGCGCCGACTGCCTGGCTATACACCAGCGTGACCATGGAACCTGGAGCGCAGAAGCGTGCGATACCGAGCACCGTTGGGTGTGTGAAGGTGCGCCTGTTAAGGACCCGCGCGCGCCAGACGTGAAGGACTGTACAACGATAGCTCCCCAGGACGGACGCTGGGTTGCAACCGAATGCGAAGCGCCAGCAGCGTTCGTTTGCGAGACACCACCGCCGAATGCCGGCAAAAAACTGAACGAACTCACAACATTCGTTCGAGACGGATATTCACACGGCCTGCCAAACATACGTGCCCTCGAGTTTAAGGACGACGTTAGCGTGAAAGATCCGTTCGCCGTGCACGGCGATCGCTTTGGCCTCCGCGAGTGCGTCGATTCGCTTCGCCTAGTCGGCACGCCCGAGGTGAATCTCTCGAAGTCTCCACTCGAAACGGTTAAATTCGCGCAGTTTTATAAGGGTATGCGTGTCAACGGACGCAGCTACGGCGTACGGAGAGATCCCCTCACCAAGGACGTTAAGAGTATTCTTGGGCGATTCGAACACGGCATCAACATCACTCCCGCCGTTGTGATTCCGGAAGCTCAGGCGCGATCTCTCGCCATTGCTTCGGTTTATCAAGCGAAGACGTCTGACTATTCACCCCCGCCGAAAGGCGAGCTACGAGTGTTCGCCATCAAATCGGGGCCTCAACCCGAATGGGAGGTAGCCTGGTACTTCGAGCTGTCGCCGGTCTTGGACCGCCCGACTTACTCCGTTTTTGTGTCGGCAAAGTCTGGCGCAATTCTGATGGCAAATCCTTGGATCTTCCAGCAGTGCTCGTCACAAACAATAGCGCCCGAGCCTGCGCAGAGGGAACTTTCGATTACGGCCTTTCAACAAACTGCTTCCTACGCCGACCCTTCGTTTGCTCTCGGAGGATTGGTTAGCGGCCAGACAACGAATCCATATGTCCTCTACACTAATGGCGTCGGCAGTAACACCTTACCCCGCATTTACGCGCAGTGTGAGGGGGAGGTGTTCCCACAGGTAGTCGCATTCGATTCGCCAAACATTTCGGTTACGCCGAGCCTCCCGGATGCCAACATCGCTGCCGGTCACTTCCTCGCCGCGCAACGGTGTGTGGAGTATCTGGCCAGTCACTATTCGTACGGATCGGGACCGTGGCTTGGTCTCGACGGAAGGGGCTTTCGCGATCTGGATCTCCGATTGTATCGAGGCCCTCACTCTCACCACTACAACCCAGCCACAGGAGCCATCTACATCGATCTGGATCGCGCGATGTTTGAAGGTGCCTCCATCGACGTCACGTGCCACGAAGTCGCTCACGGAGTCGCGCATGAGCTCGGAATGACGGGCGAGGACCTTGAAGCTCAATCGGTTCAGGAAGGCTTTGCCGACATATTGGGCTCGGCGGCCGAGATGTCTGTTCGCGGATACCCCGGACCTGGTGGTTGGTGTACGGGGGGCGACACGCTCAACAACGATTCATGCCTGCGCGACTTTCGCAATCCCGAGCAGTCCCTGGATGCCGAATGTGTGGTGCGGAGCGCGTCCGGAGGGGTTCTGCATCATAGCGCTTGTCCACGCGACTACGCCGCTCCTGAATATTGCACCCAAAAAGCGTGTGGAATTAACGCAACTACTGGTGAATCAGAGACACTCGACTGTTGCGGACCCCATCGAAATTCGACCGTGTTGAGTCATTGGTTCTACATCTTGGCGAACGGTAACAAGCACCTAAACTCGTCCGGCTGTCCGTATAACGTAGAGCCCTTAAGCCGTGTCAGTTTGGAGGAATGGAGCTGATCCGATTTGCTGGACGGAATTCATAGGACTATGCCGCCAGCTTTTGGCGGGTGCAAGATTCAAAAGCTGATGGGCTAAGATTTCCAAGAAATGTGTGAATGCGTTTTCGATTATAGAACACCTCAATGTACT
>JBBSBI010000179.1:0-10922 GCA_038251425.1 Polyangiales bacterium | reverse complement strand
TTGAGAACGGCTTTGAGCATATCGCAAGTTCCTTTCCTCAATCCTAGCTCCGCGCGCCCGGAGATTGGTGTCAATCGGCGGCCAAACTACAGCAGAATTCTCTCATCGTGGTTGAGCCTTCGGTAGGCGCTCGGTCCCATTCCCGTACGTTGTCGAAAGACGCGGGCGAAGTAGCTCGTGTCGTCGATGCCGACCGCTGAGGCCACTTCCTTCACCTGAAAGTGACCGTCGCGCAGCAGGTGGGCCGCTTTCTCCATACGCAGACTGGTGACATAGCTCATGGGAGCGACCCCAAAGCAGTCGCGAAAAGCTCGCATGAACGTACTGCGCGACATGTGCGCCCGGTCTGCAAGGCCTTCCACGGTCATGGGGCGGGCAAGATTCGTCCCCATCCAGCGCACGATTTCGGACAGTTGCAGCAACGATTTGGGCAGCGGCGCCGTCATGTCGCCGTAGTTCCGCGAAAGCTCCAGGGCCACCAGACAGAAATGGGCGCAGCCGGCCGCTTCGAACCCAGGTTTCTTAGAGTCGATCTCTGCCTGCATCAAGTTGATCGACTCCATGAGCCGCGAGAGCGCTTCGCGCGGCAGCCGCAGCCGGCTCTGGAAACCGTGACTCGCACGAAGCGTCGGCTCGAGCTGAAACAGAGCCCTATAGCCCGGAGCCCCAAACAACTGGCGCTCCGGAAGCTCAAGCCGAACGGGGTCGAAAAGGATGTTAGTCAGTGCCAGGCCTACGGGGTTGGCGTATCCATGCAACATGTCGGGCGGGATGACGAAGCAGTCACCGGGCCCGATCGAGAACGCTTCGTTTTCAAGCGTGTGGTACCCGGCACCCCCGGAGACGATCACGAGCTCCCAATAGCCATAGTGCTGGTGCAGCTCCGTCGGCACGTGGTCGGTCACCGACATGGCCAGCAGCGGAAACTCTTGGAGTGCTTCGCCCTGTGTGGTCATGGAACACCGAAGCTTCGCCAGGGTTAAGGTTACAAGATCGCCAACTGGAGACGGGCGTCAAAATGAACGGCCTTTTAGCACTCACTCCCCATTTGAACGGAATGCTCAACCGCCCAGAAAGAAAACTACACCACGGCTCAAGAATCATTCTGACCGGCGACGATACTCAGTTGGGTTCAAACCAGTGTGTTTGAGAAATGCTCGAGAGAAGTAATTGGCATCTTTGATGCCTACTTGCGCCGCAACTTCCCCGACGCTCCCATCGGTATTACGGAGCAGCGTCGCAGCCTTCCGCAAACGCAGATCTCTCACGTAAGTCCAAGGCGCGATGCCAAAGGCGGCATGAAAATGGCGCTCCAGCGTGCTGCGTGTCATGTGGGCGTGGCGCAACAGATCCGAAATGGTGATGGGCTTGTGATAGTGCTGATCCAGCCAGTCCAACAGACCAGAAAGCTGAGTGAGGCCCTGCGAGGAGGGTGTTGTCAGCTCTGCGTACTGACGAGCAAGCTTCCCGAGGAGCGCGATGAATAGGCTCCCCGCGACGAGCTCGTATCCCGCCTTCTTCGCCAGCAGCTCCTGATAGATTTCCCAAAACTGCCCGACTACTTCGCGCAATACTTCCTCTTTTAGGGTGAGCCGGCTCTCAAAGCCATGCTGACACCGAAGCTGGGGCTCAAGGGACACGAGAGCACTGTAGCCGGGGATACGCTGGAGCTGCAGCGTTGGAAGGTCAAGCCGCGTTGGATCCAGGATCGCGTTGACCAACCCCAGCTGATGGCAATCTGCGTAACCATGAAGAATCCCGGACTGGATGAAAAAGACATCGCCAGGGCTAATTGGGAAGGAGCTCTTTTCGAGCAGGTGCCGACCGCGACCGTGGGTCACCACCACAAGCTCGACCTGGGACCCGTGGCTGTGCAGCGGGAACGGCTGGTGGTCCTTGACAGGAAAGGCTGTGAGAGGGAATACGGCTAAATCCGCAAGCAGATCGACCTGCGGCATGTCGCCGAACGCGGGGAGCATGCGTCGCAGTATACTTTCGTTGCACGCCCAAGCAAACAGCTGATAAGGCTTTAGCCTGACGCCGCCGGTGTTCGCATTGGAGGCCAACCGCCGATGACCATCACCGTTACGCGCGTGTCGGCCAAGCTCGTCTCGAAGCAAAGCCAGGAATCACCCAGATGAGGGGAAATGTTACCGTGGAAAAAAACAGGAAGGCTTGTCGCGAGCGCATTTCCGTCCGGCCCAAGCTTGACCTTGATCAATCCCCCCAAAATATTAGCCAGCTCGCACACAGCGTCGGTGATGTCATCGAGAACAAGCTTCGGTGTCGGCATGTTCATAAACAGCGCCCGGGCCAACGCTTGCACCCCGCTTGCACCCGCGAGAATCGCGATCCGGGTGGAGCTATCCTGAGAGGAGAGCGTGATGTGCGCACCCGAAAGCCCACTCGGCATGCTGCTTCTGGGCAAGCACGGTCCCCGCTCCCCCAGGCCGAGCTTATTTGCGAGTTCGTCGAGCGCTTCGCTGACTGGCTCGACCCATGCGTCCAGGCTACGCTCGCCTCCGCGAATCACACTTACCGTCATCGTCTCATGGGCTCCTCAGCCACCAACGGCTGTCACGGCGACACCTTAAGGGGGTCAAAACTGGGCGTATGCAGCCATTCGATGGATCGCCGTGTCAGCATCTTCCGGACATGGGTCACGAGCTTGCGCGGCCAAGCCCCGCTCCCCACCAGCTCCCCACCCGCTTCAGTGCAATCTCTGCCCCGGTTTCGCGCCTGAATGCGGTGACATGAGGAAGAGTTCCTTGCCGCCCGCGCCTGCGGCCAACACCATGCCTTCGCTCGTGCCAAACCGCATTTTTCGCGGCGCCAGGTTAGCGACAATCACCACGAGCTGCCCCTCCAAAGACTCCGGCGTGTACGCGGACTTGATCCCCGCAAACACCGTGCGCCTCTCGCTTCCTCCCAGGCTAACGGTTAACTTCAACAGCTTGTCGGCTTCCGGGATGGCTTCTGCCTTCAAGATTTTGGCCACGCGCAGATCCACCTTTCCAAGCTCATCTACCGTGATGGTACTCGCCAAAGGCTCATCTAAACCGCCCTCCACCAACTCACCACCACCACCAGCGGGTGCAGCGGCCGCTGGCCCACCAGGGACTCCACTCGCGACAGCATTCGCGGCTTTGGCTTGAGCCGCATCCGTCTCCACGTCGATCGAACTTTCAATCATTGCCTGCACCTTTTTAGGGTCCACGCGTGTCATCAGGTGCGAAAATTCGCCTATTTTAGTGCCTAAAAGTGGCATTTGCCCGAGCTCCCAGTGTTCAAACGAGCAATTCAACAGAGCCGCACTATCGGTCGCGAGCTTCGGCAAAATGGGCGAAAGATAGAGCACCAATTGCCGGTAAAGATTCAGCGCCACCGTGCAAACCTCTTGCAGCTCCGAGGCCCGCTCCGGAGCTTTCGCGAGCTTCCAAGGCTCCACGCGATCGATGTACTCATTGGCGCGGTCGGCCAAGGCCATGATCAAGCGCGTTGCCTTGGCAAAATCGCAGTCTTCGTACGACTTCGCAATCTCGGCGCCCGCCAGCGCCGCATTCTGAAATAAACCGCCATCTGCAGGGTACACCTCCGCCAAGCCCAGCGATTTCGCAAAACGCGCCGTGCGACTCGCCAGATTCACCACCTTGCCCACCAAATCTGAATTCACTTTGGCGATGAACTCCTCCAAATTGAGATCCAAATCATCCACCCCCGCGTTCAGCTTGGAGGCGTAGTAATAGCGGAGATAAGCTGGGTCCAAGTGCTCCAGGTAGCTCAAAGCTTTCACTTGCGTGCCCTTCGATTTGCTCATTTTCTCGCCATTCACGGTAAGAAAGCCGTGCACATGAACGCGCGTGGGCAAGGAATACCCGGCCACTTTCAGCATCGCTGGCCAAAACAGCGTGTGAAAATAGACGATGTCTTTACCGATGAAGTGGTGGATCTCCACCGCCTCGGAGCGCCAAAAATGCGAGAAGTCCTGCCCGGTTGCGGCACACCATTCCTGCGTTGAAGCCAGATAGCCAATCGGCGCGTCAAACCAAACATACCAGTAATTGCCGGGCGCATCGGGGATCTCAAAACCGAAGTAAGGCGCGGGCCGCGACACATCCCAATCGCGCAGCTCCGCCGAGAGAAAATGCCCTTTCAAATAATTGGCAATCTCGGGCTGCAAGGTGCCTGAGGTGGTCCACTCCTCGAGGTACGCATGCAGCTTCTCGACTTGCACAAACAGGTGCTGAGCGCTGCGCAGCTCCGGCACACTGCCGCTGTGAATACTCCGCGGATTCTTGAGATCCACCGCGCTGTAGGCCGCGTTGCATTTCTCGCAATTGTCCCCGTATTGGTCCGGTGAATTGCAACTCGGGCAGTTGCCCTTCACAAACCGATCGGCCAGAAAAATCCCAGCCTGAGCGTCATAAAGCTGCGTCACCTCCTTCTGGATCACCAAGCCTTCCGCTCGCAGCGCTTGCCAAAATTCACCGCACAACGCCCGATTGGAGGCAGAATTGGTGCTGCCGTAGTGATCGAATTCAATCTGGAAAGCCTTAAAGTCGGCTTGGTGCGCCAGGCTCATTTCAGCAATCAGCGCCTCTTCGCTGCGCCCCTCCAGCTTGGCTCGAATCATGATGCTGGTGCCGTGCGTGTCGTCAGCACAAATATAATGGCAACGATTGCCAAAGAGCCGTTGAAATCGAACCCAAATGTCCGTTTGCAGGTACTCCACCATGTGTCCAATATGGACGTGTCCGTTGGCGTAAGGCAGAGCGCTCGTCACTAATAGCTGTCGGGTCATGAGGGCGCGCAGCCTAGCCCAGGCTTGCTTCTTCTGCTGCCCCCTCTCGCCTCAACGCCGCGAAACACGCGTCGCTCGGCGTGTCTCCCCGTGTCGCCCCCGTGTCGCCCCCGTGTCGCCCCCGTGTCGCCCCCGGGCCCGTCGCCTTCGCTCAGGCGGGGGAGACAGCTTCCGATCACTCAGACCGGACTCCCGTATTCACGAACTAAGCTTGATCGCAAACTTTGAAGTTGGCCTCAAGGGCTTCCAGGCCCAGCACGCGCGGCTTGAACTCGTGGCCCACGAACCCGGCATACGCGGTGGCGGCGATGGCTCGGCAAATCGCGGGATAATACAGCTCTTGCTCAGCATCCAGATCGCGCCGCTCCGGATTACCTGCTGTATGGAAATGCCCAATCCAATCGATGTTCTCTCGGAGGGTTCGAATCACATCACCCTGCATGATCTGCACATGATAGATGTCAAAGAGCATCCGCACGCTCGGGCTGTTCACCAGCTCAAGCACCCGCCGTGTCCCGGCGACGCTGTCGCATTCGTAACCAGGGTGATCGATTTTGCTGTTAAGAACCTCGAGATTCAAGTTGACCCCCAACCGCTCCGCGAGCGGCGCTACCCGGGAAAGCACACGTGCAGACGCCTGAGCCGCCTCTTCAGGCCCTTGCCCGGGAATTCGATTGCCACTTAGGCAGATCAGTGAACGCACGCCAGTCGCCGCGGCAATCTGGAGGCTTTCGCTGAGCTCTTGCAGAATCCGCGGGTGCTCTCGCTCATCGTTAATACCTCGCTCCAAATTTCCGTGGCCACTCATGCTGGCAATCGTGAGCTCATGCCGGCGCGATAGCTCCACCAGCTCGTCGAAGTCCGGACCCCGATCCCAGAGCTCAAACGCGCGATACCCAATGCGCCGTGCGGCACCCAAGAGCTCGTGCAAGGACATGCCAGCGGGTTGAAAAACGGGATAACAGAACGATTGCTGAATACGCATAGTCGAGGCCTCGCGATAGCCTGCCTGCCGGAGGCGCACAGACCCATGGCAAGGCTTCAGCACCGTATGTGATTTCTTCACCTCCGCTTCAGCTACGCCTCGCCGGACTCACCCCGCCGATCGCCTGATCCGACTGGGGCTAACTCCCATATGTTTCTTGAAGAGCTTGGAAAACTGGAAAATGTCTTCGTATCCAACGCGTGCGCCGACTTCCCCCACGCTCAGATTCTCATCTTGCAGCAGATATTGAGCCCGCTGCATGCGTTGACGAATTAGAAGTTCGATCGGTGTTACCCCAAAATAGCGCTTAAACACGCTACACAAGTACTGGGGCGACAACGCCGCTCGTTCTGCCAAGTCGGCCAAACGAATGGGCTCTTCCGAATGGGCTTCGATGTAATTCTTGACCTTGAGCAGACGCTCGGGCGGTTGCGCACCGACGCGACGCCCCTCACGGCGACGCCGCACCTCACGCAGGAAGCTCTCAAGCGTATTTTTTGCGATCACCACGTCCGGTGAGTGGGGCCCCGTCAGCTCGCGGTAAAGTGCGAGAAAATAGTGCTCTGCAACCGCCGGATCCGCATCGTAGATCGGGACGCCGAGCGGCAAATTCAGCGCCCGTATCAGAGGCGCAATAACCGTCCCAGCGCAGTGTATCCAAGTGTGTTTCCAGCGCCGCTCGCGATTGCCGTAAAGATGAGCGTGTTCGGGTCCCCACAGGATGAGCGTTCTGGGTGGCACCAAGTTGCCGGTCACATCCAGCTCGACGCTCTCGTAAAATAGCATAAAGAGATAATCCTGCGTGCCAGCTGGACGGTGCACCAGCCCTGGCAGCATCTGCTCCTGCACCCCCATCGCGCCTATTTTGAGCTCCGGTGTGTCAAGTGGATCGGAGAAGATTGTCTTCATCGTACGAGAAGATACCACATAGTGAGGCTCTCTTGTTGCGATAATACCCGGTACTCCTTGGTTCCAATCTCAGAACTCGGACCGACAACGTAAGATATGACAAGTTACTCCGAAGCGATGCCATACCGATTTCGCCTATAAAGCGACAACCTGTAGTGATATTGGGCGCCATCGGAAGCGACGCCCGCATACCCAATCAGGCCCGATGATGTGAATCAGCAACGCTGCTGAGGGTCACATTCGGACTATCCATCTCAACGGAGTGGTCTTCGCTATGCTGCACTCGCGCCTCAATCCACCTTTGATCCTCATCACCTTCATGGCCGTGGGTTGCTCCTCGGGGGACCCAGGCGCAGCGCGGGACCCCTCCTCCCCCAGCCCCTCGATGACTTCCCACGACGCCGCTATGCCGCCAGCGGCTGGTGGAGCTAGTGGAGGCACCAACAACCCAGCCAACCCGACCGGCGGGCGTCCGAGCACAGGCGGTGCACCTGGAAACAGCGGCGGAAGCCTAGCCTCCGGTGGAGCATCAGTCAGCAGCGGCGGTTCGGGAGGCACTGTTAGCGCCGGCTTCGGCGGGGGCCTTGGCCAAGCAGGCGGCGGAAGTATGGTTCCCAATGCGGACGGCAGCATCACACCCACCTCGAAGACGAGGCTCTTCAACGGCGTTGATTTTACCGGCTGGACCGCGGACGAACCAGGAAAAGACGACACACCCACGGCACCGGATAGTTTCGTTGTGCGCGGGGGTGTCATCGCGACTCAGGGGACGTTCAACTCGCACCTGCTCACCAACGCAACGTATCGAGACTATCACCTTGAATTAGAATGGCGTTGGTCAGCCACACCGGGCAATGCCGGAGTTCTGGTACACGCCTCCGATTTACGCGCGCTCTACGGTCAATTCCCCAAGTCGATCGAAGTGCAGCTCTTTAGCGGCGATGCGGGCGATTTCTGGTGCATTCAGGAGAACATCGAAGCCCCCAACATGGACGCCAGGCGTCCCCACGACGTCGGGCAGGCGTACGGTGGCAGCGAAAGCGACGCACGACGCATCCTGAATCTGACCGATGACTCTGAGAAGCCAGCCGGCGAATGGAACAGCATGGTCATTGAAGCCCGAGGGCGCGGCATCACGGCTTGGGTCAATGGTGTTCTAGTTAACGACGGATTCAACTGCACCGCCGATCACGGAAAGATCGCACTCCAAGCAGAAGGCGCCGAAGTCGAGTACCGAAACGTCACGATTGAGCCATTGCCTCCAAAGCCTTGAGCTTCGAGTCCCGCGCCAGGGGACGCGACACACCTTGCGAGAACCTTCTACCCATCTAGGCCCTCGGGTGTGCCACTTGCGGAGCGCCACGAAATCCCAGAGGATCCCTCAGGTTTTCAGTGCGCCAAGAACCGGTCATCATCATCGGAGCAGGCCTTTCAGGCCTTGCCGTCGCGGCACGTCTGGTCAGCGCGGGCCGTGAAGTGTTGGTGCTGGAAGCTTCCTCGCGTGCGGGCGGCCAAATTCACACGTTTCGAGAAGGCGAACTGATCGTTGAGTTGGGCGCTGAGGGCTTTGTGGCGCGCAGCCGTTCCGTGCCAGCACTCTGCGAACTGCTTGGCATCGAAGGCTCCTTGGTTGACCAGCTAACAACGGATACTTACTCGATCGAAGGCGCGGGCCTCGTCTTGTTGCCGCCCGGCGAAGCTGCGCGAAGCCTTGGATTTCAGGTTCCGAAAGAGGAGTTAGGTCGGGGGATCCGCTCGTTGGCGAAGGGCATGGGGCAATTGACGGATGCCTTGCTGGAGCACGTTGGGGAGGAACGGATTGAGTTTGGCGCCCCGGTGAAGTCGCTCCGGCGCGAAGCCCAAGCTCTCGCTGTCGAACTCGACAACGGCAGATCCCTTCACACGAACACCGTCGTGCTGGCAACGCCGGCACGCATCGCAGCTTCAATTCTGGAGCCGCTTGCACTGGCGGAAAGTGTACCCCTGTGTAGCGCGCCACTGACCTCCAACGTGAGCGTCAATTTACTGTATCGCTCGGCGCAGTTTCAAAACTATCCGAGCGGAGGCGGCCTAATTTTCCCGGATAGTTTCGCCAACGTGGGGCTCCGCGCGCTCAGCCTCGTGGAGCACAAATTTGCTGACCGTGTCCCGCAAGATCACGCCTTGTTGCGCGTTTTCTTCCGTCCAGTGGGCGATGCACTCACCACCTGGAGCGACTCCCGTTTCGCATCCGAAGCCAGCCTTGCGATTGCGCAAGTACTCACCGTCAGCGGTGAGCCTGTGCGCGCCTGGGTCTCGCGCTGGGCTGAAGCGCTACCGTTGTTCACACCCGAATACCAAACCCAAGCAGCCGCAGTCGATCGCGCACTTCAAGCGTTGAGCCTTCACGTGACGGGCTCAGCCTTCCATGGCGCCGGGATCGACGCGGCAGTGGCCTCAGCCGAAGTGGTCGCAGCCCGGCTCGGTGCCTAGCCGGCTTATCGAAAACCGGATCTAAACGGGCATCCCTTCAACCATCAGCGAGCCATCTTTCCGAAGCTCCCGCAGCTCTTCGATCACCGTTCGCCAATAGCGGCGATCAGCTTGACGGATTCGCGAGGCCCGCTCTTGCTGCCAAGAATCAATCTCGTCCTCAAGCTCTGGCGGCCAATCAGACTCAGATTGGCTGGCGTCGAGTGCCCGCGCCAACAGGGGAGAAAGCATCAAATTGGCAAGCTTCGCACGGTAGCGCAGCATCAAACGTCGTAGCTCGCCAACAGCGAACACATTGTCAATTGCCCAAAGACACTCTGCTGGGGTTGGATTCGGTTTTTCACTGAGGAACGCGAGCGCTAATCTTGAGATGATGGGATAGTCCTCAGGTCGCTGCGTTTTCTTGATCTCTCAAAGACTCGACCCGACTGAGCGGCTTCGACGAATGACGTAAAGCGTGGAGGGTGACCCATCATGTCGAGGAAGGTGCTCGGTTCCTTATCCGAACTCGGGATAACAAAGTGAAAGCCATGGCCGCGCTCAGCGTACTCCCGTGTGACCGGTGGAGTTAGCTTGTAGTAAACAGCAGCGCACGCTCGCAGGCTATCAACTAACCTAGACAAGTTGTCGTCGTCCGGCTCAACCCAAATGTCAATATCCTCTGAGAAAGTCGCGGCGACCGTACAGAATGGTCGCTTGATCGCTGATCAGCAGGTATCGAACGCCACGCTGTTCAAGGTGACGGAAAAAGTTTGCGATCATGAACAGCCTGAGGGTCAACGAGTCGTTCTCGGAGGGCCCAGCTTCTTTGAAGCCGTTCAGCAGGTGTCAGGCTGAGCCACTCCACCATTTTGTACGGTGACAAGGCAACGGAAGTCTCGATGAACTCGCTCTGAGCCGCACGTCCCTCGTGCGCTTGAACCTCTCCGCTGTCTAGCCCATCTATGTCCATCGCAAGGAAACTTAGCTGAATTTCGGAGAGATCGCCAGTCGTAGGCGAATCACGTAAGTTCTCGGCGCCTATTGTACGCCACCAGCCTACGGAACCAACGCGGGTCTCACGGCCCACGCAAAACGAATTGCCACAAACACCAAAGAAAAGAGGATGGCCCACCACATGTGGAGCAAGTCATTGGAGGATTGGCCGCGCTGCTTCCGTCGTCTGGACAACTTCAGCGCAATGCCTCCGCTGAGCAGAGGTGCAACCACCAAGTTCGCGAGGCGCATCCACCCGAACCGAAGCACCAACGATCCCGACCCCCCACTGGTTTGCCGATTCGCCTCAATTCCCGAGCCTTCCAGCCTGCGAGCATCTCGGTTTCTCACGAACTGCGTGACGCGCTCGCCCGCTTGTGGTTGATTCGCCACGTGGCGCAAGACGCACCCCATCAAATCAGTTCTGGGTTTGCGACAATTGCCCAATTGTTTCCGATCGACGTTCGCAACCGTGCGTTGGGATACGTGGGGCGACACGCCATTCATCAGATCCCTAGCTCGGACCAAGGGACTCTCGCCGCGCGCGTGACTGGCAACCATGAGTATGTGACGGCGTTCAGGCGCTCGGGAAATCGACTGGACTACGCGTGTTCGTGCCCGTTCTTTTTCGAACATGGGAAAGCTTGCAAGCACCTGTTCGCCTTAGCCTTGGAGTTTGTCAGCTCGGAGCTGGTGAAGAACGCTGCGAGGTGTGCCTCGTTTTCACCGAATGGCGAGATCCTCAAGGGTCTCGGAGGAGAACCCGACGAATCCGACGAA
>JBBSBI010000178.1:0-10985 GCA_038251425.1 Polyangiales bacterium | reverse complement strand
GTTCGAGCGCCACAACGGTGCAGCAAAGTACACGTCGGCAAAGCCATAGATGTCGATAGGTTGCGCCTGTGCGTCCTCACTCGCCTGGTCACTCGCCGCGTTGTTGAGCTCGCTTTCGGTGGCTATCAGGGCGGCTTCCGCGGTCTGAACGGGCTGTGCCGTCACCGGTGGTGGCGGCGTTGTGGCAGCGCTTGGTTGCGCCGATATCGCACCGACAGGCGGCAGCGGCTGGGGTGCTGCGTCGGCGGGCGGTGACACGGCGTCGCTCGAAGCAGATGCTGCGGGGAGAGACGCTGTGTTTGGCTGCGCTTCAACTGGCGGAGCGGGCGCCGCAGCAGACGGCTGCGCTATTGCGGACGGGATCTGGACGGCCAGGGCAAGCAGCACTAGCAATGCGCTAGCGATGGGCCGCTGCTTCATTTCGGGCACCGCCCCGTTGGAACGCACAGATTCGGTACGCCGGCGGCAAAAGCGGTAAGGTCGCAGCACTCGAAGCCGTCGATACAGTCTGCCTTCGCGACGCTGCAACCTTGGACCAGGCAACTTTTACTCACCAAGCTTTCACAGAAGCTGGCCTCTTTGCCAACACACCCGGCTGCATTGGTGCACGTGTCGCCCAAGCCAGTCGGCGGACGTAGGCAGAAGGGTTGGGACTCCCAAGTCGCGCAGCTATAACCCGAAGGGCAATCTGTCGAGGTCACGCAGTTAGCTTGTGTGCAATACCCACCCCCGAGACTGGTTGGAGCGCAGTGGTCGTACTTCCGGGCACCGCAAGCCTTGGCTTGATTAGGATCACAAACGTCGCCCAAACCCTCTATTGGTGGCTCGCAAGCTCCGCTCGCCGCCCGCACATAACCAGACTCGCACTGGCACATGTCCACGACCGCGAGTTCGTGAACACCACAGACCTCACAGTGCTCTCCTTTGAGAACCTTGCCGCTCGGACACTGACACGTGTTGAGCGTTGGGTTGAATTCAAGCTCATCTCCGCAAACGTGATCGGACTTAAATTGACAACCAGAGCAAAGAACGATCAGCCAAAGAGAGCTGGCCCAGCTGACACGGAGCACATCACGCATGCCCCTCAAGACGGCACTTTCTCACCGAAAGGTAATAACCCCTAATTAGGCCCGCTGGCCTACTGGCCAACGCTGGGAACCGCCACAGAATAGGCCCTCAGTCCGCGCTTCACATCAACGTCAGCCAAACTTCGTTCCGCCGCAAGAACCACGGCGTCCAAGGTGGGTCGTAACGGTTCACTTCAACAGCCTCATCGGCAGTACCGAGAGCCCGTTTCGAAAGCCACGAGCGAAGTTCAGCGGTGTGCTCTCTGAAGCTCTCATCAGTCCAACGGCCACTGAACTTAGCAACCGCAACGCGCAGCGCGGGCCGTGTGCGGAGCGTGACTCTTGAATCATTGGGCTGGGGCAGCGTGGTCAGCGACTCCCCCTCCGGCATCGTGAACGCCACCACCCAGCGATTTCCGTCTGCTTTGTCTGCTTTCTGGCTCACGGGTGCCGTCATCGCAATCGTCCGCCCTTCAGCCCGCTGCCCCACCGGAGCGGTCATCGCAATCTTGGAACTTTGTCCGTTACCTCCGAAAATGTAACCTGCGAGTCGCTTAAACCCTTCAGTCTCAGCCGCTTTTCGATCCCCGACGACCACCGTCTCCGCGACGACTCGCTCGCCATAGCGACGCACTTGGTAAGCCCCATCGCTCAATTCGACGGTGAATTTTGGCTCTTCAACTTTAGCCACGGTCGCCCTGCTCAGTCCCGCGCCACAGGCCACGATCAGTGACACGACTAGGCCCCATGCGATGAATTTGACCGTCCGCATCTTCCACCTCTCGTTGCATGAGTGCGGGTGAGATGGGTGTGCGGCGTCCTTCCCGCAAGGGGCCTTTGGGGTCGGGCTGGTGTTTTTCGGCGAAACTTTTGCTGGTAACCGCCGCTTACGCTCCGAACGCAGATACCTGAATCTGCGTCAAAACGGCTTTCCACGCTCAGATTGGCCTTGGCTAGGCCCTGTATGCTCCCCATGAAGGCGCGAAAGAAGCCATTCGGGCCGTACACCGAGAGGTCATAAGTGGTGTGCCCATCGGCCAACAAAGGCCAAGAATTAGTCACCTTCTTGTGCGGACCCACCGTGTAGTCTCCTGAGCGCACCTGAAACACGGCCGTGGCCTTGCCTCGACTCCCGAAACGAAGCTCGAACGTCCCTTTCGCGAAGTCAGCGTCGGCATCGACGTTCAGACGATACGGCACGGCGCGCGCCGGCCGAACCCCAGGTTCCTGCAACGCGAGTGCCTGCGTCGTGGGGGGGGACCGGCTTGTAGTCGTCGTGGGAGACAAATTCTGTCGGAGCGTAACCTGCAGTGCTCGGCAACAGCACAACGCTTGCGCCCGATGACTTGAAGTCAAACGTCGACGTGAGATCTCCAGCGACTGCATGAATGAGCAGCAATAGTGTGATTAGCCTGGGAAGGCCGGTTTTGCCGCCTTTTTCAGCGCTCAACAATATGCGTCGTCAGGTATTTCCAAGACTCCGCCAATGAGTCAAACGGATTGGCGGGGCAAATATCTTGTTCCACGATGTACCAGCTGCAGCCGCTGATCTCGGCGGCGCGTACGATCGCTGGCCAATTCAAGTTACCGTTGCCAATTTCTGCCATCGTGGCCTGATTGTCGTCGCCGATCTTGAAGTCCTTGAGATGGAGCAGCGGAAGACGACCGTGCAAACGCTGACACCATTCGATTGGGTCGCCGCCACCCGCCTGCACCCAATAGGTGTCAGGCTCGCCCATGAGGTTCTTCGGGTCGGTCAGGGCGTAGAGCCATTGCAACACGGTTCTGCCTGCAATCTTGCGAAACTCGATAGCGTGGTTGTGGTAGGAGAGGCGCATGCCAGCTTGGCGAAGCACGTCGCCGGCGCGGTCAAGTGACTCCGAGAGGCGTTTGATGTCGTCCAACGTTGCGAGTGGCTGATGCGGATACGGATACGCAGTGTCCGAGCAACCGAGTGTACCCAAACGCTCAACGATGGCCTCAGGTGACTCACAGATTAACGCGCCAGCTTCATGTGTCGCACAGATCTGTAGCCCTTCGGCAGCGGCGATGTGATTGATCTCCACGGCTGGGATCGGACCGACACCCGAGATCTGAACGGCGTCGTAGCCGATCGCCTTCACCTGTTTGAGGCTGGCGGCGAGGTCGAACGCCGTTTTGCAGTGATCGCGCAGCGTGTACAGTTGGACGGCAAGTTGGGAGCGTTTCACGCAGGCACGATCGCTCAAGGGAGCTTCGGCGACAAGTCCTTGGTGCTGCCTTTGCTATTGAAGTTTAGCCAGCCACAAAGAGGCATTCATAAAAAGCGGCGTATGACTGAATAAAGGCCAGCCAACATAGACATTATTGCCTGGTGCCCCGGTGCCATCATCTACAGGTGAGCTATCGGCGACCGCAAAAATTCTCCCTGTGCCGTACGTCGATGACGCACTCATAAGATGTGTGCTGTTTTGCGTCAATGTATCCTGCCAAACCAAGCCCTGTGCGTTGGGATTGGTATTGGTAAGTGTGAACGTAGCGCCGTTATGAAAGCTCAGCTGCGTAACATCACCCTCGGAGCCATGCAGGATCACATTGCCCGCATTGCCACTGAGTACATTGCTACTATCCTCCGATATATTTGTGAGATCTACCGAGAAACCAAATGGATCATTGGCTACTGGGTTGTTAGTCATCAGGTCGTTCCAGATTGCAGGAGAGTCCCAACCATCATTATTCCTGTCAGACGCGGTATGGTCTGAAACCATGAACAAGCCGCCACCACTGTTCACAAAATTCAATATCGCTGTCTTTTCTGCATCCGTAAAACGGGTATTGGGTTCATCGACCACAAACACATTATAGGTCGATAAGTCCTGGGGATTGCCCGCATTGCCAAAGGTAATGGCAGCGCCAGATGGCAGTGTTTCCACGCTATGGCCTAGCTTTACCAGCGCAATGCCCCAAGCCGATATGGCACCTGTCCAATACGTTTCTGGCGTTGCATCGGTGACTGTACTTTGATCGGGTGTTGGCAGCCGCTGCGGCTTTCCTCCATCTTCATCGATCACCCAATCGGCATTGCCCGCGGTTTCTGCCTTCGTTGCATCAAACAAAAATTTCTTTGTGGCCGCTCCGCCTGTGGCCATGCCGCCACTACTGGCTGCCATTCCGGTGCCGCCGGTTGTGCCGCCACCGGTTGGGCTGCCGCCGGTTTCGCCGGTTGTGCCACCTGCGGTTGTGCTGCCGCCGCTTGGGCTGCCGCCCGATGTGCTGCCACCGGTTTCGCCGGTTGTGCTGCAACCTGCACTTGTGCTGCCACCGCTTGTGCCACCCGTAGCGGTCCCGCTAATCGCCCTGCCGCCAGTCGAATCTCCGACGGCCCTGCCGCCCATCCCTCCAGGTTCGGCGCTCGTGCAGCGCGCGACCTGCAGTGCCAAAGCGATAACGGATACTGTGACAACCTTGGCTTTGAGGATTTTCATGGGCAATTTACCTGGGCGGTGAAATTTTCCCGGTTCGGTGGACACTCAGGAAAGCGCGAGAATGCGCCAGCGGTGATCGATGGTCAAGCAGCTTGAAAAGACCTCGACCTTGATGAGAACTCGCTGTGCGTCGCGCATGTTCTAGCTGTAATTGCGTGCCATGGTTAAATGATACATATCTATTCAAATGGCCCACATTACCCGTTCGGCAGTGAATTGCTAACTTGCGTAGATGCCAAACACTGTGCGACGGGGGCGAGAGGTGTTTGGAGCATGTGTGCGAATCCCAGAACCACGATAGACATTGCCGCCCAGTACAGAGCGAGAGCTACCGTTGCCGCCCGAAACCGCCCGAAAACGTACGTCCGGCGTCGGAGGGGTCGCACCAACACACCACGCACGCCACGCACTTGATCAAGGCCTTGCTCCATTTCCAACTTGCTGAGCGTTTGCTTCTTGACCGCTAGCTCCTCAATCTTTTGCGCCTGCAATGTTTCGAAGATCGCCGCCGCTGACCCTTAACTTCGTCGTCTTCGTTCTCCATACCCAAACCCGCCACCCTTCTACCGTGTCCATCTTAACCGCGCTACTGGTATCGTGTCTCACAGCCGGGCATCATCGAGGAGTGGAAGTGGATGGGCACGCCGGTGTGGAATCACGAGGGCTCATCTGCTAAGCGCACCTGAATGGCCGCAACGACTCCGAAGCCTTACATCTTTGATGAAGCACAACACGACACTGAGCTGGCGCGGCTTCAGGCCTTGGAACGCGTTTTTGACCCTGCAACGCAACGCTGCCTGAGCGCGCTCGGAGTTGAACCCGGCTTTAGGTGTCTTGAAGTGGGAGCCGGCGCGGGCTCGATAGCGACGTGGCTGAGCAACACTGTGGGGGCGTCGGGACATGTCAGCGCCTTGGATCTGAACACTCGCTTTCTCACCCAACCATTGCCTGAAAACCTTGAAGTGTTGGAAGGAGATATTCGAACGGCTCCACTCGCTCCCGCATCCTATGATCTGGTGCACGCACGGTTTGTTCTGATCCACGTGCCCCTGTGGCAGGAAGCGCTCGCGGCGCTTTTCCGAGCGCTGAAGCCAGGCGGTTGCATCTTGCTTGAAGAGCCCGATTTTTCTGCCGCCCGGGCCTTCTCGGGGCCAGCTGAGTTGCAGGCTGCGTTCACCAACGTGCACCATGCCATCGAGACGATGTTCGGAGCACGCGGAATGGACTACGCCTTCGGCGCACGTCTGCCTGCGCTTTTCGTCGAGCAGGGCCTACAACACGTCTCTTTCGAGAATGATGCCGCAATCGTGCCGGGGTCCTCGGCTCACGCACGCATGATGTCGGCCTCTACTCGACAACTGGCAGACAAGTACATCGCCACGGGCCACGCTTCGCACTCCGATATTGAGCGCTACTCTGAATTTGCAGCGAACCCCGACTGCTTGGCTATTTACCACGCCACACTGCGCGCTATGGCTCAAAAACCGGCCTGAGCGACATCACCAACGGAGTTGTTCCCGTGCCCAATCCCCTCCCCCCCATTGCCCTCCTCGCCGCAGAAGCACCGCTGCGTGTTAAGCCCTCACTCTACCCAGAGCCTTTTGCCTCGCGCGTGAATGGCCGAGAAAAGCGCGTGCTCGGCGACTTATTCGAGTTGAGAAATTTCGGTGTGAATCTGACGCGGCTTGCACCCAATGGAATCTCCGCCCTACGCCACGCTCACACCAAACAGGACGAGTTTGTCTACATCCTCGAGGGCTGCCCCACGTTAAAAACGGCCCAGGGCAACACGCAGCTCGCCCCTGGCATGTGCGCTGGCTTCAAAGCGGGCACGGGAGATTCGCACCAGCTCGTGAACGAGACGGCTGAGGATGTTGTGTATCTCGAAGTCGGAGATCGCACCCCCGGCGACGCAGCCAGCTATCCGGACGATGACCTCAAAGCCGAGCTCGACAACGGCCAGTGGAAATTCCTACACAAGGATGGGACTCCCTATTGAAGGAGCCACCGCAGCGCGCCCGGGAAGATTCGAACTTCCGACCCTCGGATTCGTAGTCCGATGCTCTATCCAGCTGAGCTACGGGCGCGTTTGGGGCGCGGACTTTGGGTCAGCCTGTCTGAGCTGTCAACTGAAGTTCAATGGAGCCGTTTTCGCGTGGGGATTCAGACGCTTGTGGAAACACTCAACCCTCCTCGCCCCTAATCCGGCCCAAAAACCTGGCATGTCGCTGAGGCTCTGAAAAAATTGCAGAGTTGCCAATCACTCGTGACTCCAGAGCCCGGCGATGGTGCGCTCAATGTAGGTGCAGCCGCACTGGCATCTCAGAACCTGATGCAACTTCAAGGACTTAGGCGGCAGTTGTCAACTTGGCACAGCCCCTGCTTTGGATGCTGTTCTTAGCTCTTCTCGGTAACGGGGAGAGTTCACTACGGGGTCCAACAGGTCGCCGACTTACCTCAAACGAGCTTGGCTTAGTTCTTTTCTTATCTTTTAGCTTACGTTTTAGTACTTAGTCTGAGCTTGGAACCCGGCCCCCGCCGGGTTCTGACGTTTTGTGGAACGCCGGCGGAGTTCCACGCATTCCGCTAGACGCGTTAGGCTCCCGCCACATGAGCCAACCGAGTGGAGCCAACAACTTCTGGAGCAGCAAGAGACGCCTTGGAGGCTACCTCTTGAGAGGGTGCCTGTTGTTGGTAGGTGGCCTCGCGTGCGGCGCCTGTCTGGCTGCCCCGAGAAGGCAAGCCCCGGGCCCTATAGCGGCCTTGCCAGGAAGCACGGGTTCGCCGGTTGCTGCGTCGACTGCCTCGAACGAGCCTCCGCCGCGAGAGACGCCAGCGCCAACGGCGGCGGGTGCCCCGCGCAGCGTGAGTTCGGGCCCGCCTTGGCTCGGCCTAGAACTGGCCGGGCGAGATCCGGGTCTCGCGGGAGTGCTGGTTCGTTCGGTGATCAACTCATCCCCTGCCGAACGCGCTGGTGTTCTGGGAGAGGACGTCTTGCTCAGTATTGATGGCAAGGCGATTTCATCCCCCGAAGAAGTGATCGCTACGGTGCAGCAACATCAGCTGGGCGAAAGCCTGGCGCTCGGTCTGGAGCGCAAGGGAGCTCGCCGCATGCTACGTGCCGAGCTAACGGCGCGCCCCAGCAGCAGCGACATCGTGCGCGGAGAATTGATCGGCAAGCTGGCCCCTGAAGTCGCCCCGCTCGAAGAGATCCAAGGCTCTCCCAAGCACACACTGCGTTCGCTGCGAGGCAAGGTCGTGGTGCTTGAATTCTGGGCGCCGTGGTGCGGCATTTGCCAGTACCTGGTGCCGACGCTGAATGCTTGGCATGCCGAGCTGCGACCGCAAGGCCTCGAACTGATGGGCATTACGAGCTCTTCGGTCGGTGAATCAACCCGCACTGCATTCCAGCTTGGAATGAAGTACCCGTTGGCCTCCGACGAATCAGGCGAAACCACCAAGACCTACAAAGCCATGGCCATCCCGATGGTGGTCGTGATTGACCGGAGCGGAACGGTGAGAGATGTGCTCGTTGGCTACTCAGCGGAACGCTTGAGCGAGCTCCGCACCTTGATCGAACAGCTGCTCAAGCAAGGCTAGAGCCTGCTTTCGACGAGCTCGCACTTTCAAGCTCTTTGAAGGAGCGCTACCTTGGGTGCAGCATGCGTGAAAGTGAGCTTCGAGAGGTGGTTGAGGCCGTCCACACGGGCGGCGCCGCTAAATATCATGAGCAAAATGCGGAACGCGGAAAGCTGTTTGCCAGAGAGCGGATTGCGCTGTTGCTCGACCCAGGTTCCTTCTGTGAGGATGCCGAACTCGCCAATGCGCTCGCCGGAGATCTGCCCGCAGATGGCGTGATCACGGGTCTGGGGCGAGTGGGTGGCCGCACGGTGGCGGTGATGGCCAATGATTCAACCGTAAAAGCCGGCTCCTGGGGTCAACGCACGGTTGAGAAGATCCTGAGGATCCAGGAGTCAGCTGAGCGTCAAGCTTGCCCGCTCGTGTACCTCGTGGATTCGGCGGGGGCGCGCATCACGGATCAAGTGCAGATGTTTCCTGGGCGTCGCGGAGCGGGACGGATTTTCTTTAACCAAGTGCAGATGAGCGGCTACGTGCCGCAGATCTGTTTGTTGTTTGGCCCCTCCGCGGCAGGTGGCGCCTACATCCCGGCATTTTGCGACGTGGTGGTGATGGTGGAGGGGAATGCCAGCATGTATCTCGGATCGCCGCGCATGGCGGAGATGGTGATCGGTGAGAAGGTAGATCTCGAAGAGATGGGGGGTGCCAAAATGCACACGTCTGTTTCGGGCTGCGGCGATGTACTCGTGAAGAGTGAACCAGAGGCGATCGCTTTTTGCCAACGCTACCTCGGATATTTGCCTGATTCTTGCACAAACAGCGCACCGCTCGCTCCCCCAACAGCTCCCGATGCAGCCGCACGGCCGTTGAGTGAAATCATTGTCGCGGACGAGAACAAGCCGTTCGACATGAAACAGGTGATTGACGCGCTGATCGATGCTGGCAGCTTTCTAGAGATCAAGGCTCGATTTGCCAAAGAGATCATCACAGGCTTCGCGCGCATCTCGGGGCGTGTGGTCGGCATTGTTGCCAATCAGCCGAAACACCTTGGAGGGATCCTGTTCGTCGACAGTGCCGATAAAGCAGCGCGCTTCATCTGGCTGTGTGATGCCTTCAACCTTCCGTTGTTGTTTTTGGCGGATGTCCCCGGCTTCATGATTGGCACGAAGGTGGAACGGCAGGGCATCATTCGGGCGGGCGCCAAGCTGATCGCCGCCGTCAGCGAAGCCACCGTGCCCAAGATCAGCGTCGTGGTGCGAAAGGCGTATGGAGCGGGGCTGTACGCGATGTGTGGTCCGGCATTTGAGCCAGATTGCTGCTTGGCGCTGCCGTCGGCCTCGATTGCGGTGATGGGCCCACAAGCGGCAGTCAATGCCGTCTATTATAATAAGATCCAAGCCGTCCCCGAGGGTGAAGAGCGTGAGCGGTATGTCGCCGCACTGCGCGATGAGTACCGAGAAGACGTGGATCTTTTGAAGCTGGCGAGCGAACTCGTGGTGGATCGTATCGTGCCCTTTGAGGATTTGCGGACAGAGCTGGTGACGCGCTTTGGTTTTTATTCAGAACAGCCAAGACGCGTGCCACACCCCAAGAAGAAGCATATTGTGCCGCCGGTATGAGTCGGTCCGTTCGAGCACTGTTGTGGTGTGCGGGTCTGGCCGCATTCGCTCAAGCGTCTCCGGTGCACGCGGAGCTGCCATTTCGGCGCTTGGTCTTGGGTTTGGAGTCGAAAGTGGCAGGCCGTGTTTTGCCGAAAGCCTTCGAAAACGCTGGCCCGGGCGTGATTTCCTTGTTGGTGACGCACCGGGAAGCTCCCGGCCTCACGAGTAGCCGGCTCGTGCGCATTAGCCCTGAGCTGAGCAGCCTGGAATTACCGAGCTCCGAGCTTCCCTCTTGGCTGCGCAGCCATCCCGACTGGCGTTGGCAATGGGCACCACCGAGAAGGCTGCTGCTCGATAACCTGGAAGGATTTGTACATGCACGCGCCGCGCGGGCTGATACTGGCCTGACGGGCCAAGGCGCGATTGTTGGAGTCGTGGACTCTGGTGTCGACCTCAGCCATCCCGACCTTCGCCACGCCGACGGCTCGACACGTGTGAAGCGGTTGCTTGATTTTTCCACACCACCGCGCGGCATCCGGCTCGACCTAGAGGACGACTACGGCTGCACGCAATCCGCAACCTGTTCGGTGCTCACCAACGTGGAGCTGGATGCGCTGCTCGCGGACACTGATCCCAGCAATGATCCCACGGACTCCTTCGGCCACGGGACGCATGTGGCTTCGTTGGCCGTGGGCAATGGAACAGCCGATTCGCGATTCGTGGGCATCGCGCCAGAGGCCGATTTGATCGTCGTTCGGGTCACGCGTGACCGGAGCGGCGGCGTGCTCGATGCCGACGTTTTACGGGCTGTTTCCTTCATTTTTGCTGAAGCTGCGAAGCTTGGGCAGCCTGCCGTTGTGAATCTGAGTTTGGGGAGTGATTTCGGGCCGCACGATGGATCGAGCGCGCTTGAAGAAGCCTTAGCCAAGCTCGTGGGGCCGAGCTTCCCGGGGCGCAGCATCGTGGTCGCCGCGGGCAACAGCGGTGGCCTCTATTCAGGCGTCACGAAGCTGTACCCGGAACCCTTTGGGATCCACACGGAAGCTTTCGTACCGAGCAACGCCGCGCGCATCGTGCCGATCCTTAGCCCTCACACCTTAACACCAATAACCCGTGCCAGCATTTATGTTTGGTTGAGCTTCTTGCCGGAGGATGACGTTTCGATCGGCCTTGATGATCGCGACGGGCCATGGATAACCCCCGTTGCGGCAGGCGCGGAGGGAACGTTCAACAAGGGCGGGCTTGAAGTGACGATCTTGAACGGGAAGGGAGGC
>JBBSBI010000177.1:0-11033 GCA_038251425.1 Polyangiales bacterium | reverse complement strand
GGCACTCTCCTGGCATGCGTTGTTCGACTCAAGCGATAATTATCGACAGATCCACCGCTTGATGAGGGAGTACCACGACACCTACGGCGATGAGATCACCTTCATCCCGGGTGGCTACTTCGCGAATGTTTACAACACGCGCGCCGAAATCAACCGAGATCTCAGTGATGCTCTCTCCCGCATCACTGAAATCATGGGGAATAGCTATCGCCCGCGAGCCATTGCTGCCGGCATGCTGCCTGCCGCGTGTCAGCAGTACCTAGCGGAGCGGGAAGGGATCCACGTGGTGCAGGGTCAAATATTCAGTCAATACGCCATCGATAACGGCAGTTGCGATGGATCGATTTGTTATCCTTACTACACATCGACGGAACACATGCTAAAGCCCGCGCAGGGGGCGAAGGATTTTATCGATTGCGTTAACCTGGATGGCTGGACCGTCGACTTTCTTGCGGCGCGCTTCGCCGGCTTTGAATGTGGCAACAGCCGTGCGGGCGTTGGTCCGATCGAGAGTATTGGAGCTTTCGGCATGGATGGCGGTGTCAAGCTGATGCTGGCCACCACGGCTGTTCACTTCGACGCGGGCTTTGAGCTCAACCGGTTTGGATACGTCTGCGTCAGTTGGGAAGTTTCGCTCGATACTGAGTGGAACGCGGGGCTCACCCAATGGTTGCGTGCGGTGAACGCGCGCTGGCTGGAGACTCGTGCAGTGACCGTGGGGGAGTTCGGCGAAGAGTGGCGCGCGGCGTATTCCGACAACACGAAGCTGGATTACCGGTTTACAGCGTGCGGAACGGGCATCGCCAAGGGCTCCGAAGAGAACCTGAAGATCGACTGGTACATGAATCAAGGATTTCGCCTGGCGCTGCTTTCCGACCTCACGTCTAAGGCCCAACCGTTGGTCATCGATTACACGCGTTATGATGTGAACGCGATCGAACCCCAGACGGTGGGCGTACCGGATTGGTCGCTGATGAATGTGCTCAACATGAAGAAAACGCGCCCACAGGATGTGCCACGGGAGTTCTCGGAACTGCCGGCGGAGGAACGTACGAAGATCCTCAGTCGATACCCAGATTTGATAAGTATCGCTCCGTGAAGAGTGACTACTGCACCAGCATCGAGATAACGCCCCGATTGCGCCTGGACTTGTTCAACAGTCGCGCGTTTCGAGTGCGAAAATCTGAGCTGCCGGGAAAGCCATTCCCGAGCGAGTATGAAATCCCGTTTGCGATCGGCCATGTTCACGTCTGGGCTCAGGTCGCCTACGAAATAGGCCGTACTCCCACGAGCGTCAAAGTGGTGACCAGTGCGCTCGAGATCCACGTGACCGAATCCGGCGAATGGTCGGTCTTCACTCCTGACGCGCGACAAGTGTACCCGAGCACTGGCCCGATATACGGCCTGTTTCGCGACGGATACATCCTGTTCGACAGCGCGAGCGCCCATCGGCAGCCGAGCCATTGCAGCCGCCATGCCCACTGGTTCTATTCACATGCCACGGGTAGCTATGTCGATACTTTCATTGAAGCGAAGCTTCTCCTCGATGAGTTCTTCATTTACGGCCCGGACTACCCAGCACTGTTCCGGGACTTTCACGAAATCACGGGCCCTGTGCCAATCCCGTGCCGCAAACAATTTGGCTTCATGCAAACCCAGCACTTGGCAGAGGAAGGGAGTCAACAGAAGTTGCTTGAAGTTGCAGCTCGGATCCGAAAGCTTGAGCTGCCGTGTGACACCTTGATCATTGATTTTGAATGGGGGGACTCGGCTCCCGGCGACGCGAGCAAGCCGGACTGGGGAAGGTCTCTCGAATGGCAAGCTAACTACACGACGCCCATGGCGCCTGATGCCTTCGTTCGTCATTTGAAAGATGAGCACTTCGACGTGGTGCTCATCCACCACAATGTCCCTGAATTTGCGAGCCGTAAATTTGATTCCTGGACGTGCCACACGTATCCACCGGCAGCGTGGTGGGCCGCGATCGGACGCGATCTGGCGCAGGGTGTGGCAGGCACGTGGCAAGACACTCGACGCAATGACCCTGCGAACTCGATGATTTGGCTCGGGATGGAGGAGCGTCTCGCCGGCGAACGTCGGCCCTTCCTGCTGGCGAACCGCGACGCCATCGACACGGTCTCATTCTCGCGCGTTCCCGCAGGTGGCACGGCCAAAGACAACCAAGTGGGCGCGCATCGCTACGGAGTGCAGTGGACCGGCGATATCGATATGACGTGGAAAGAATTCCGCTGGCAGATCGAGGCCATCACGGGAAGCGAAGGCTCACTTCAAGGCTACCCGTATCTCAACAGCGATACACTCGCGCGAAACTGGCGGCTTCAAGTGCGCTGGCATCAGTTCACTCAACTGACAATGTTTTCGCGGGCTCATCACATGAAGCCTTGGTACGAGGAATGGGAAAAGTGGTTAGGCGATTTCGAAAAGTTTTTTGTCGACGATGCCGGGCGCATAAGGAGTCCCGAATTCGAAGCGGCAACCCTCGAAACCCACGCGGAAACTCCCGTTGATTGGTCAGAGTCGCCGACTGAAGCGATACGCGCTGCCTTGGCCTTGCGCTACCGTCTCTTGCCTTACATCTATTCCTTGGCGCATGAAAATTATCTGACCGGCATGCCGCCGTTGCGGCCGATGCTGATGGCTTTCGATCGGGATCCAAACTGCAGCAGAAACCAGTGGCCGCACCAATACATGCTCGGGTCGGATCTCCTAGTCGCGCCCGTGTGCGCCGATGTGGAAAGGACGGACGTGTATCTCCCGGCGGGCTCCCAGTGGATAGATTTCTTTACCCTCGAAATGCACGAGGGCGGTCGAGTTGTGTGCGTCGATACGCGTGACATCAAGACTTTGCCGCTATTCGTGCGTGGGGGCGCCGTTATCGCCACGACTACGTCTCGATCGTGGATCGACGACAGTCAGCCTTGGACGCCGTTAATCTACGAAGTCTACCCGATAGCCTGCGGGGAAAGTGTTCTCTATGAGGATGATGGGATAAGCACGGAGTATCAGAGCGGATCTGTGAGGCTCACCCACGCTCGTCTATCTTCAAACGCCAACCAGAACGCCTGGATCCTGCAGATCGACACCTCCGGCGAGCGCTACCGCCGTGAGGCCAAAGAGCGTGACGTTGAAGTGAGACTTAACCTTCATCCGAGTGCACCCTCGAACATTCTGATTGACGGAGCTGAGAGCGAACCGACCGGAGGCAAGTGCGTGAGCTGGGAGCACGATCCCGTCGCGTGCCGTACTGTCCTGCGCTTCCGGCTGTTGGAGGGCGTCCCGCTGCACGTGGAGGTGCAGTTAGTGTGAGCCGTTTCAGGCACCAGTATCAGCACGATTGCGACGCCGAATTCACTCCCGAACCATCAAGAAACTGCTTGCATGAGTTGCCACCGCTCCTATCCTCCGCGTCCTAACGAAAGCAGATCTTCTAATGCGAATCGCGAGCACCTACGCAGAGGGCATCCAAAATCCGCTTGGCCTTGACCAAGCAAAACCAAGGCTTTCCTGGGCACTTGAAGCGTCCGAACGGGGTGAGCGACAAACTGCCTATCAAATCGAAGCGCGCACGAACGATACCGTGATTTGGGACAGCGGTTGCGTCACGTCCTCGCAGTCGATGCACGTGGCGTGGGGAGGCCCTCGCTTGGAGAGCAGGCAGCGGGTCATTTGGTCGGTTCGGGTTTGGGACGGCAATGAATCTGTGAGCGAATGGAGCGCACCCGCCAATTTTGAACTTGGCCTCCTGAATCCACTCGATTGGCGCGCAGAGTGGATTGCTGCGATGCCCAGGCCGACGCCAACAGACCTTGTGCCCCGGCTCGATCGAGAAACGAAATGGATTGGTGCGTCTGGCGAGAGGGAACAGAGGGGGGGCGGCGTTGATTTTTGTTTGGGGTTTGAGATCCCTGTGGGGCGCACCGTAACGGCGTTTCTCGGGGCATTCGCAGCTAACGGACGCTTTCAAGTCAGCGTTGACGAACGAAAGCTCGGCAGCGGAGACGGGCGTGAGGCGGCCACACCCATTGTGGTTCGGCCCTTGGAGCTTGGCTCGGGTCCGCACAGCCTACGTGTGAACGTGGAGGCTGTGAACGAAGCGCCAGAGTTGGCGGGCCACGCAGTTTTTGTGTTGGATAACTCTGAGACCATCGAGATCCGCACGGGCTCAACCTGGGCAGATTGCAAAGAGTTGGGAACCTGCGGCGACCGACAGAGAGGCCACGCCCGGCTCCTCGTCTCGAGCGCGCCCGCGCCCCTGTTGCGGAAGGATTTCGCCATCGACAAAGAGATCGCCAGCGCGCGCGCCTACGTGACTGGCGTCGGCTATTACGAGTTGTACATTAACGGCAAGAAGATCGGCGATCACGTCTTGGATCCAGGTTTTACACGCTACGATCGACGCACGCTCTACGTCACGTACGCCATTGAAAACGCTCTCATCCGGGGAAAGAATGCCGTGGGCATCATCCTCGGCAACGGATTTTTCAATCTGTTGGGGCGTGACGAGTGGGATCTCGAAAAGGCCCCTTGGCGCAGTTCGCCACGCGCACTCGTTCAGCTCGTCGTCACCTATACGGACGGAACCGAGGCGCTCATTGTGAGCGATGAGACTTGGAAGACAGCGCCGAGCCCCATCGTGTTCAATGGAGTCCGCCACGGTGAAACCTATGACGCACGCCTTGAGCGACCGCGCTGGGCCGAGGTCGATGAAGATGCAGCGGGTTGGGTTCCTGTCTGCAAAGTGTCGGGGCCAGGCGGCGTGTTGTCGCCGCAACTGATGGCGCCGATCAAGGTGACGGAGACACTGACACCAAGAAGCGTCAAGGAAGTCACGCCGGGTGTCTTTGTGTTTGATTTGGGCCAAAATATCGCGGGTTGGGCACGCCTGCGTGTCAGGGGGCCGCGCGGCCAAAAGATTGTTATTCGCTACGGCGAGCGGTTAACCGAGGAGGGCAGACTCGATCAGCACCATATTGCCCAATACACACTGGATGGCCCGTTTCAAACTGACAGCTACATACTTCGAGGCGAAGGTGAGGAGTGCTGGGAGCCGCGGTTTACGTATCACGGGTTCCAATACGTGGAGGTTTCGGGATGGCCAGGAACGCCAACCTTGGAGAGCCTGGACGGACGAGTGGTGCACACCGCTTTCGAACAAATCGGCGACTTTTCGTGCTCGAATCCGCTCTTGAATCAGCTGCAACAGGCGACGCTTTGGAGTTATCGCGGTAACTCCCACAGTATCCCGACGGACTGCCCGCATCGTGAGAAAAACGGATGGACGGGCGACGCTCACTTAGCGGCCGATCAGGCGATGTTCAATTGGGGCAATCTGGGAGGATATCGCAAATGGACCCAAGACATCGTCGATGAACAACGTGCGAACGGGGCCCTGCCCGGCATCGTGCCAACGGGCGGCTGGGGCTACGCCTGGGGCAATGGTCCGGCCTATGACAGCGCACTGCTGCTGATCCCTTGGACCGTTTACCTGCACACGGGTGACCGGCGGATCCTTGAGGACAGCTACGTCGCTTTCAAACGCTACGTCGACTACCTTGGCACTCGCGACTACATGGCCGAGAACCCGTCGGGGTGGCTTGGCGACTGGCTACAGCTGTCCGCCAAGACCCCGCCTGCCGTCACCCACGCCGGATATCACGCAGTGGACGCACGCATCGTCGCCAATACCGCGCGGTTACTCGGCTGCGACGCGGATGCAGCACGTTACGACGCCGTCGCCAACGATGTGGCAAGACGCTTTTGCGCCACCTATCTGGACGCTGAAACGGGCAAGGTCGCGGGTGGCACCCAAACCGCCCAAAGCACCGCTCTTTACCAAGGCCTAGTGCAGGGAGCGGCGCGCCTCAAGGTAACGGAACAGCTCCTCCAAGCTGTCAAAGACAACGACGGGGTACTCAACGTTGGAACGCTCGGCACCAAATCGTTACCTTGGGCGCTCACCGCTGCAGGTCACGCTGATCTATTTTATACCATGTTGACCAGTCGCGCTTTTCCAGGTTGGAGCCACTGGATAGAACAAGGCGCGACCACACTTTGGGAAAATTGGGCCGGGGACGCTTCACGCAACCACATCTTTCTTGGCGATATTTCGGCCTGGTTCTACGGTGCGCTCGCCGGGATCAATCCCGATGAATCGGCGCCGGGTTACGAGCGCATCGTCTTCCGCCCGGAAGTCTTGCCTGATCTCGACTGGGTGAGCGCGGAGGTTCGCACCCTGCGTGGCTTGGTCGCGAGCAAGTGGAAACGGGAGCACGGCGTGCTAACGATGGATGTTTGCGTTCCGGTGGGTAGCACCGCGCTCGTGTACGTCCCGGCGCTGGCGCGCGAGCAGGTCAACGCCGACGGAGGGGAATTCGTCGAATCCGAGGCTGCGCGACAGGTTTTTCGGGTGGGTTCGGGGAAATATCAGTTCGTTGTCCGCTGAGAACCTTCAGCGGAGCGATTGTTCGATGGCGTTCCAGATCGCTTCAGTTCGCGCGACCAAGAGTGGACCTTGGGTGACGGTGGGTTCGTAATTCCGGCCATCCAAAAAGCGAGCTACGCCGCCGTGTTGCTGCAGAAGAAAGACTCCGGGCGCATGGTCCCAGGGCAGGAGTCGGCCATAAAACGCGAAATCGAGCTGGTTGGTCACTAGTGCTGCGTACGTCACCGCAGCGCTGCCACTTGGTGTGAGGAGCGTGCAGCTGAGCGCGAGAGTGCCAAGTCGGTTGGCCAGCGACGCCTCCAAGTAATGCGTGTGCAACATGCCTCGATGTCTATGATCGGCTGTCGTTGGAGGAACCTCCGCCATCGAATAGGGAACCCCGCGCGCCACGGCGTGAAGAGCATCATTCTCGGGCAGGTAAATCACCGAGAGCTCAGTTTGGCCGTTAACTATCAACGCCACCATCGTGCCAAAGGTGGGGCGCCCCGCCACAAAATTCTTGGTCCCATCCAAAGGGTCGATGACCCAAACTGGATCAGACCCTCCAAGAAGATCCAAAAGAGCTGGCGTTCTTCCCGCTGCCTCTTCGCCGATGGTCACCGAACCTGGAACCAGGGCTAGCAGTGCCGGCATTAGCCTCGACTCCACGGCTTCATCCACGCTCGTCACGACGTCTTCCGGATCGTCCTGAGTCCATTTGTTCCGCACATCGCTCGCGCTGAGTCTCTGAAATTTTGGAGATACTTCCTCACGAACCACGCTGCAAACTAGGTCTGAAACGGCTCGGAGGAGAGAAGGATGGGTCAGCACAGCGTCACATTGAAGTGCGGCCGACAAGTACTCGCAAGCGCGCGGCGGAGATTTTAGGACATTTGCGACAACGTGTCTGTCTAGATACTGCTGGATTAGATGCTTCGGATGGCAACATTGTCCGCATTCGATCGTGCTAGACTCCTCAGCACGCGGTCGTGGATTGGCTGCGCGGAAACCGAGACTGATCATGCGCGTTGCTTTTGTTAGTGTACTGATGTTCACGACCCTGGGCTGCGGCGACGGTGGACACATCGTTTCCACGAGAGACAGCGCCAACTTGGCGACGTCAGCTGGCGGTAGCTTGGGTACCGGTGGCATGGCCAACCAACAAGGGGGCGCCTCAAACCTGGGCGGCAGAGTCGCCACGGGCGGAAGCACTGGTTCTGGCAGCCGCCTAACTGGAAGCGCCGTGACTGGCAACGGGGGTAACGCAACGATCACGGGAGGAACAAGCTCACAAGGTGGCTCAGCGACAGGCGGGGCTGGAGTGAACGGCGGGGCCGGAACGACAGGCGGCAGCTCAACGACACTTGGCGATTTTAACCCATGCCCACCCGCTCCAACACCGTGCGCTATCATGGCGCTCGGCGACTCCATCACTGATGGGTATAGCGCTAGCGATGGCGGGGGCTATCGCACACCGCTTTTCCGCTTGGCACTCGCCGATCACAAATCGATTACCTTCGTCGGTTCCGGCAACGGAGGTCCGGCCACCGTTGAGGGCGTGCCATTCCCGACCGCGCACGAAGGACACTCAGGGCTTGCGATCAACGAGCTGATGCCATTTGTTCAGAACGCTTCAGGCGGGAACGCACAAATCATCCTCGTTATGGCAGGAACTAACGGTTGCGAGAACGGGGAGATGATCGTGTGCCTGGAGAATCTGCTGAACGCTGCGTTTACTGCAGCTCCTGATGCGCTCGTGGTCGCGGCGCAGGTCATCCCGACTAATCCAGATGGTCTGGCCGCTTTCAACGCCCAGATCCCAGCACTCGTGGATCGCCTCGCCCTATCCGGCAAGCACGTCGTGTTGGCTGATCAGTACCACTCATTCCTCGCCAACCCCGAGTACGGTGCTGCCTATCTCGTCGACTACGCCCATCCCAATGACGTTGGCTACAAGGTCATGGCCGACGTGTGGTACCAGGCCATCCGCGGGTTCCTGCATTGAGCGAGCGCGCCTGAGCCGTGATCTTGGAGTCGCGCTTGGAGCGACGACCGGCAAAATCGCCCAAGTCAGTTGCCGGGAAGATCTGTCTCCATCGGCCCGTAGGCTGGGAGATCAGCGCCACAAGCTTGCTTTGCTTCGCCAGGATAAGGACTTGGCCCATGGCTTGCTTTGAGCAAAGATTGTCGTTTCTTACTTTGAGGAGTTTTCATGAACCAACGTTTTATTAGGTTTTCTGCGCTCAGCTTTCTCGTGTCTACCAGTGCCGGCATTGCCGGATGCACAACAGAAGCAGCCGACTCAACGGACATTAAGACTAGCGGCATCCACGCGGTCTTTATTGCTGAGGCCAAGGGCGATGGGATGACAGTGGTCACGGGAGCTCTTCACGTCGCGAGTTCAAGCGGTACTCCCCTGGAACTGAAGGGGTCTGATGCACTGCTCACCAAAGTTGTGGCTGAATCGAAAGCGCTTGGGTCCACGAACACTCAGGGCCTGTATCGGGCATCTTTCGGCACGGAAGCCGGAGGAAGCAAGGTGGTGGTCGATTTTAACCGCGCGTCGGAAGACGTCAGTGCACTAGGCTCTGAAGTGACACTGCCAGCGCCGTTCACGCTCTCGCTCGACGGCTTTGCTGCCGGTAGCGCCATTCAGCGTGGCAAGGACGTGAACTTGAAGATGGAGCCGACCGGTATGGGCAACGTTTCTTGGTCGTTGTCGGGAACCTGTATCTGGGATAAGAGCGGCACAGCAGGCGACGATGGAACCATCATGATCCCCGCGGCTGACGTGGATCCAACCTTGAGTGGCGAAGGCAAGACGTGTGAGGTGACGGTGGTGATCGACCGCGTCAATCAGGGCACCCTGGCGTCGCAATTCAAAGAAGGTGGCTCGATTTCTGCCCGCCAGCGCCGCAGCGTGGCCTTCAACTCGACCCCCGCTCCAGGCGAGATGATGCAAGCTGGCACCGGCGGCGCCGGAAGCACCGGCGGTACGATGGGCGTTGGCGGCAGCACGAGTGCAGCTGGTGGAATGAGTTCAGCCGGAACAAGCGGTGGCGGCGCAGGCGGCGCTAACTAGCTAGCTGAGCTGAGTAGATCTAGCCTCGGAGCGGCTTCAGGGCCGTGGGGGGAGGGATGCTGGTGAACTTTGATGCCGTGCGCTTACGGAATATACGTGCGAAGTAGCTTGGATTGTCGATCCCAATCCTCGGCGCGATGTCGCGGATGAGCGTGTTCGTGTCGCGCAGCAAATGCTCAGCCTGCTTTAGCCGAAGGTCGATGAGATAGCTCATGGGCGCCATGCCAAAACACTCTTGGAAACAGCGCCCGAGTGTGCTCCTCGACATATGAGCACGGCGCGCCAGATCCTCTAATGCGATCGGGTCGACAAAATGCTGATTCAACCATTCGACCACCGAAGCCACACGCATCAGGGCTTGCGATTGCGGAGTTGTCATGGCGGCGTAGCTCCTGGCTAAATGCACCAAGACAGTGGTTAAGAGTCCCGTGCAGGCCAGCTCAAAGGTTGGCTTACGCTCAAGAGTTTCTTTGCGCAGCAAACCGATCAGCTGCAACACTTCTGCGAGCGCTTGATTGTCAAGCTTGAGCCTGCTCTTGAAGCCATCCCGCACCCGGAGTCGCGGTTCGAGGGAAAACAATGCGACGTAACCAGGTATCCGCAGGAGTTGATATTCTGGAAGCTCTAGGCGTTTGAGATCAAACACCAGGTTCATCAGATCCAATGCGCGACAATTCCCATAACCGTGCGACATGCCCGGTGGGACCACAAACACGTCGCCCTTTTCAATGGGGAACGACTCAAATTCCAGGCGATGAGTCGCGTGCCCGCCGGTCACGAGCACGAGCTCAAGGCAATCGTGCTCGTGCAATGCCAGCTCGCCTTGCGGTTCAACCGGCGACGCCGCCAGTGGGAAGTCCGCCTTTCCGAACAAGTTGAGCTTCAGAGCCACAGGTTGAGGAAGTCTAGCAGCCGCGGGAGCCCGCAACCAACGGCGCGCGTCTTGAGCATATCAGACGCAGAAGCAGTTCACTTTGACAACAAAGTGCGCGTTGCCATTGCTACCTTGTAACTCTGATTCAGGCCGACACCGGTCATTAGCAGCTGTTTTTGGCTGTGGGCGGCGCTTTGTCGGTCAAGGAGCCATGCCATGAGCAAGATCCAACCTCATCTAGGTTTTCTACCACTACTCGGATGTTTGGGACTGTTGCCTTCCTGCACGGCGACCGCGGGCGGAGAGCACCGCGGAAACACCAGTTCAGCATCCAACTCGAATGGGGCGGGTCCGAGTGGGACAGGGACGGGCGCAGGTGGCGGCACCGGAGTGGCAGGTATGGGTGTCGGCGGAAGTGGGACGGCCGTCGTGGTGCCCCCCGGGGCCGTGGTTGGTCCAACGATGCTGCGCAGGCTGACCAACATTGAATACAGAAACACGGTTCAAAGCCTGTTGGGCTCTGCCCGAGCTCCGGCCGACGCGCTGTCTGTCGATTCCCTGACGAACGGTTTCGACAATTTCAGCGCTTCACTCACCGTGCCCCCTGCGGCAGGCACTGCGTATGCTGCCCTGGC
>JBBSBI010000176.1:0-11095 GCA_038251425.1 Polyangiales bacterium | reverse complement strand
TCTTGTGGCTAACGAAGCAAGCTTTGAGCAAGAGGCGATGAGCCACCTGGGTGGCCTCCTGGCGGTCGGCCTTCGGCTGACGAAGAACCGGGCGGACGCGGAGGATCTGGTACAGGACACCTGCATGAAGGCGATGCGGGCGCGGGAGCACTTCCAGCCCGGCACCAACATGCGAGCTTGGCTCCTCCGGATCCTCACCAACACGTTTATCAATCGTTACCGCCGGGGCGGGCGCGAAAAAGCTTTGTTCGAGGGCCCTTCCGCGGATCCCCTCTCGGATGGTTGGGTAAGTTCTACGTCCATGCGCAGCTTGCGCGACCCCGAAGGCGTGGCGTTGCAGCCGATGTTGGAAGCGGAGATCCAGAGCGCGCTCGATGCGTTGCCGGAGGATTTTCGGCTCGTGGTGCTGCTCGCGGATGTTGAGGAAATGGGTTACCGCGAAATCGCTGACGTGGTGGGCTGCCCCATCGGGACGGTGATGAGCCGGTTGCACCGGGGGCGCCAGCTGCTCAAAGCTCGGCTCTATCAACATGCCCTCGAAATGGGCATCGTGGGGCCTGAGGTCGAAGTGGGGAGGAGCGCTTCGGCACCGGTTGATCTCGCGAATTATCGCTCCTCCAAAGGTGGCACGCGATGAGCGCGTGTCGTGAGGTGAGCCCGTATGTTGAGCCGTATGTGGACGGCGAATTAGAGCCCTCGCAGGCGGCGCTGTTCGAGCAGCATTTGCAGCGCTGTGGTGTTTGCCAGGAGCGCGTGAAGCTCGATGCGGCGTTGCGCGTGAGCGTTCGACGGACGGTGCGAGGTGCCGCCGATGTATCCTCGGCTTTCGAAGAGCGAGTACGGGCAGCTTTGGCAGCCGAACGTGAACGGAGTGAGCAAGCGGAGCGCACCAAGCGCGGCACTCCCTTGGGGTGGGGCACGGTGTTGCCGTTAGCAGCAGCGGCAGCGCTGGTTTTGGGTTTTGGGATTTGGAAGAATACAGTCAATAAGCCAGCCGTTGTGGGCGCATCACCGTTGGGTACGTCAATCTCCGAGAACGCCGCTTTGGCCAGCGCCGACGTGGAATCGCAGCTGGAGCAATTGGTCGCCAACCACATTCGTGGCTCAGCTCCCCAATTCACACAGCTGGCGATGGTGCGTCAGTTGGAGCCGGAAGTGGGTGTGCCGCTTCGCCCACCCATCCTGCAGGATTACGGGGCGCATTTCTTGGGGGGAAGTATGGTGCCGCTGCGCGGCCGTCAAACAGCTGCCTTCAGTTACCGCGCGGCAGAGGGTCGCAGGTTAACGGTGTATGTGTATGACGCTAAGAAGGTACCACTCAGAACGGCCCTAGAAGTGCGCGTGGTGCAAAATGCTCCCGTGTATGTCGGGACGCGGCATGGCTATTCGATTGCCGCGGTGGAGCGTCGCGGTGTCGGCTATGCCTTGGCGGCAGACATGGATGATCGCGAGAGTGCCGAATTGATCGTGCGTTCGGTACACTGAAGCGCATTAATATCACTCGGAAACATTCCAGCAATCTCTGGGGGGCACCATGGGCTTAATTCATGCAGGCCCCTGGTACCTACGAAACGCGTGAAGCTTCCTCCGCTGGGAGCCATCACCTGATGCTGCTAGCTCGTGTCAGCCGTGAGCTGTGCGCGGGTGGACCCGTACAGGCAGCGATGACACGGGCGCTTGGGGCGCTAGAGTCGATCCAGATCCAGCGCTCCGCGGTGTTTTTTGTGGATGCAGAGAGCGGCAGCTTAGAGTGCGAAGCCACGTATGGCTTGGGCATCGAGCAGTTTCGAGCGCGTATGGGCGAGGGCGTGGCCGGGCGCGTCGCCGTCAGCGGTAAGCCGATGGTGGTGCCGCAGGTGAGCCATGATCCGGCAGCGTTGTGTGATGTGCACGATCCCAAGGTTTGGGGGGTGCTCGGCTGGGGCGAGGTTTGCGTTCCTTTGACGCTCGGTGGGCGCCCGGTGGGTGCGTTGGCTGCGTACTTTCAGGCTGGGAAAGCTACGGATTTTCGAAGCGCGGTCGGAGCACTCACCGTAGTAGCAACGCTGATGGCACAGGTACGACGTACCGATTTGCTCGAAGCCCAAGCGCAGCCTCCGGCAGAAGCGGGTTTGGGCGAACGCCAATCTCAATTTGAGTATGCCAACATGGTGGGTGGCAGCGTGGCGATGCGCCACGTCTACGAACAAATTGGTCAGGTCGCTTCTACGAACGCGACTGCGCTTATTCAAGGCGAATCTGGTTCTGGTAAGGAGCTTGTAGCACACGCGATCCACTACAACTCAGCACGCGCCAAGGGCCCATTTATCAAGCTAAACTGCGCTGCTCTCCCGGACACGTTGATGGAGGCTGAGCTGTTCGGACACGAGCGCGGCGCGTTCACCGGCGCACACGCAAAGAAGAAGGGGCGCTTTGAATTGGCTCAGTGCGGGACACTGTTCTTAGACGAAGTTGCCGAGCTGTCACTGGTGACTCAAGCCAAGCTGCTCCGGGTGCTGCAGTTTCGGGAATTTGAACGGTTGGGTGGAACCGAAACGATCAAAGCCGATGTGCGCATCGTTGCTGCGACGAATAAACCGCTTGAAGCTGCGGTGCGCGCGGGAACATTGCGTGAAGATCTGTACTATCGCCTGAATGTATTCACGATCACGGTGCCGCCGCTTCGGGAGCGGCGTGCCGACATTCCAGGACTGGCAGAGTACTTCTTAGCAAAGTACGCCAAAGAACATCGGCGCCGCATCGCTCGCATCTCAAGTGGAGCTGCTGAGATTCTCAGCGCCTACGCTTGGCCCGGCAACGTACGTGAGCTTGAGAATGTGATTGAGCGTGCTGTAGTGGTGTGCGGACGCAGCGTGCTGCTGGAAGCCGACTTGCCAGAGTTCCTGGTGCAGCGTGCCGAGGCGCATCCCAATCGCCCACCTACGCTTGAAGAAGCGGTCGCCAAGCTTGAGCGTGAAGTGATTCAAGCCGCGCTCGACGAGTGCGAAGGCAATGCCGCGCGTGCTGCGCGCAAGCTGGGAACGAGCGAACGGATTGTGCGTTACAAGGCCAAGAAGTACTCACTTCTGTCGGACCGCGTCGCTCGCGGATAAGCGCGTTGAATCGTTCCGACAGTTATGTCGGACATGAATGTCGCCTCCAACAATTTCGTCGCACGCTTTCGCGTCAGCTAAGTTTCATGGATATTTCCGACGTCAAGGAGTGCTCAATTGAGCCGACAAATAGCCAATTCAGGGCCGGCTGGCACGTGGCTTGCTCTCCCTCAGGGATGGCCACGCAAGACTCTTCAGGATTCGCCGGGTCTCGTGTGAGCGATGGCTCAGGGCCCAAGGTGGCACTGCTTGAATCACGCATGAGCCGCGAGCTGGCGCGGCTTGTCGTTAAGCATGGTGGCGAGCCGATTTCCGTTCCAGCGCTCAAAGAGGAAAACGAAGAGTCGCGCGAGGCGGTGGCTCAAATCATTTCGGAGTTAGCTCAAGGGCGTTACGAAGTGGTGGTTTTCATGACGGGCGTCGCGGTGTCTCACCTGTTCGAAACCGCAGAGTGTTTGGGCGAGCGGGCACGTTTGGTGGCTGGTTTGCTTGGCGTCACCACGGTCACTCGCGGTCCAAAACCTACGGCTGCGCTCCGCGGCTTTGGCGTGCCCCCAACACTCTCCGCTCGGGAGCCGTTCACCTCGAGCGAGGTGATCGACGCGCTCTCCGGGATCGACGTCGTCGGTCGCCGCATCCTCCTGCTACATTATGGTGAACGCAGTGATTCGTTGGCGGAAACGCTGCTGGCCCAGGGCGCGGAATTGGGTGAGATTTGCCTCTATCGCTGGGCCTTGCCCAAATCCACGTGCGAGCTCGAAGGCCTGGTGCAGGAGCTTTGCCTTGGGCGCCTGGACGCACTTGCCATCACTTGCCAGATCCAATTTCGACACTTGATGCAGGTGGCTGAAAGCATTGGCAAGGCCGAAGATTTGATCCGTGCCCTCAATCAAAAAGTGGTGGTGGGAGTTGTCGGGCCAACCTGCAACGCCATCGTTCAAGCCTATGGCGTGAACGTTCAAGTCATTCCACAGCATCCAAAGATGGGGCCACTCGTGGCGACGCTGATGCGCTACCTCGAATCCAGGGCGGGGAGAGCCGATGCGAACGACTCCCCGTTGATAACCAGTGGCAGTCGCAAGCTGACGGCTCCTCTGTACCAACCGAACTGATCGGGATCTGACAGCATGAACAATCCAGCGAATTCACTTCCCACGCTCATCGTTGTCGGTAATGGCATGGTCGGGCATCGATTTTTGGAGACCGCCGCTGAGCTCGGTCTCGCCAAGACGTACCGCATTCGTGTGTTCGCTGAGGAGCCTCGGCTCGCCTATGATCGGGTGAATCTCTCGAAGTTTTTTGAGGGGAAAGATGCCTCTGAACTCGATTTGGCGGCCCCGGGTGATTACGAACGCTGGGGCATCGAAGTGTTCTTGTCCGAACCGGTGGTGGCGCTTTTGCTCGGCACACGCCAGGTGGTGACGGCATCGGGGCGCCGCGAATCTTATGACCGCTTGGTGATCGCATCGGGCTCGCGTCCGTTCGTTCCGCCGGTTCCGGGATCCGACCTGCCAGGCTGCTACGTGTACCGCACGATCGACGATCTGATAGCGATTCGTGAGGGCGCGCTGAATGCAAAGCGTGGTGTAGTTGTCGGCGGGGGGCTGCTCGGTCTGGAAGCTGCCAATGCGCTTTTGTCCCTCGGCCTTGAGACGCACGTGGTGGAATTTGCACCGCGTCTCATGCCGCTGCAGGTTGATGAGATTGGGGGTGCGTTGCTCAGGGACCGGATTGCCGCGCTCGGCGTCCACGTTCATGTCGCCAAGAAAACACGCGAAATCCAAGCAGGTGAAGATGGCCGCGCTTCTGCGCTCAATTTTTTGGACGGCAGCGCGCTCGCCACCGATATGGTGGTCTTTTCAGCCGGAATTCGACCCCGGGATGAGCTGGCTCAGCAAGCCGGATTGGATGTCGGAGCTCGCGGTGGAATCGCGATCGATGATCAGTGTCGCACGAGCTCCCGGCATGTGTTTGCCATCGGCGAATGCGCAGCGCACGCCGGGCGCACCTATGGCCTCGTGGTTCCCGGCTATCGGATGGCGGAAGTTGCAGCGCGGGTGATTGCGGGCGAGGTGGCAAGCTTTGAAGGCGCAGACATGGCCACGAAGCTGAAGTTGCTTGGGGTTGACGTGGCGAGCTTCGGCGACGCAATGGGCGTGGCAGCTCAGTCGAAAGTGATCAGTCTTCTGGATGGTGTGGAGGGCAGCTACAAGAAGTTGGTTATCAGCGAAGATGGTCAGCGGCTCTTGGGCGGGATTCTGGTCGGAGATGCGAGCGAGTTTGGAAAGCTCTCAGCTTTGTTCCAAAGCGGGATGGCGTTGCCCGCTCAGCCTTCAACATTGATTGCCAAGGCAAGCGCAGGCGGTGCAGCAGCCTTCGGACTCGACAGCCTGAGCGATGAGGCGATGATCTGTTCGTGTCACAACGTCACCAAGGGCGCGATTCGCGCCGCAATTCGGGATAACGGGCTCACCGAACTCAAGGTCGTGAAGAAGTGCACCCAGGCCGGCACGGGTTGTGGTTCCTGCTCCACGCTCGTGGATGACGTGTTGAAGGCAGAGCTCAAGCGTGCGGGCGTAGCGGTTAGCAATCGGTTGTGTGAGCACTTCGATCACACACGCCAAGAACTCTTCCACTTGGTGAAACTCCATCAGCTTCGCAGCTTCTCAGAACTCATCGAACGGCATGGCTCGGGCAAGGGCTGTGAGATCTGTAAACCCACGGTCGCTTCGATCCTGGCCTCCATCCACAACGATCACATCTTGGAAGGAGAGGTGGCCACTCTTCAAGACACCAATGATCGCTTCCTTGCGAACATTCAGCGCGATGGCACCTACTCTGTGGTGCCGCGGTTGGCCGGGGGAGAAGTGACTCCCGATCAACTGATTGCCCTGGGTACGATTGCCAAGAAGTTCAGCCTGTATACCAAAGTTACTGGCGGGCAACGCATCGATCTGTTTGGCGCGCGGCTTGAGCAACTTCCAACGATCTGGGCTGAACTCGTTGCCAGCGGTTTTGAGTCCGGTCACGCCTATGGCAAGGCGTTGCGCACGGTAAAAAGCTGCGTCGGGAGCACGTGGTGTCGCTACGGAGTCCAGGATTCGCTCGGCCTCGCGGTGCGCGTTGAGAATCGATACAAGGGCCTCCGGAGCCCGCACAAGCTGAAAGGCGGTGTCTCAGGTTGCGCGCGCGAGTGCGCCGAAGCTCAGAGCAAAGACTTCGGAATTGTCGCTACCGAGAAGGGATACAATCTTTACGTGGGTGGGAACGGTGGCATGAAGCCGCGTCACGCCATTCTGTTAGCGGCTGATCTCGATGAGGCAACGGTCGTTCGTTATCTGGATCGATTCTTCATGTTCTACGTTCGCACTGCGGACCGGTTGCAGCGCACGGCTACGTGGTTGGAGCGGCTTGAAGGTGGCGTCGAGTACCTGAAGGATGTGATCATCAACGATTCCCTTGGGCTCGCCGCAGAGCTCGAAGCCGACATGGCGCATCTGGTTGGCACCTATCAGTGCGAGTGGAAGACCACGCTCGAAAGCCCGGAGAAGCTGAAGCCGTTCAGAGCCTTCGTGAATTCGGCGGAGCCTGATCCGAGTGTCGTCTTCGTGAGCGAGCGCGCGCAGCATCGACCGGCGTCTTGGGTGGAAAAAAGTGCGGTTTTAGCGGCTAAAAAACTGCGGCTTCCGGTGCTCAGCGAGGGGGCTTGAGCGACGCCATGGAAAACTTTTCGCAAGCTTGGCAACGCATCTGTACGCTCGAAGAGATCCTGCCCGGTAGTGGGGTAGCTGCTTGGTTTGAGGGAGAGCAGGTTGCCCTCGTGCGCCCTGCCCAAGGGAACGAAGTGTTTGCGATTTCAAACTTCGACCCCTTTAGCCAGGCCTACGTGATGGCGCGCGGTATCGTCGGAGATCGGGCTGGCGTGCTGAAGATTGCTTCCCCCATCTTCAAGCAAAGCTTCAGTCTAGAAACTGGTGAGTGTCTGGATGATTCTTCGGTGGAGTTGTCGGTTTATCCAGTTCGCGTTTTAGAGGGTGTTGTGTTCTTGGCGCCGAAAGAGCTGTCATGACAGCCGGTGCCTCGGCTGCGATGCTCGGGCGAGTGGAGGCCAAAGAAGACGTGCGCCCGCGCCGTAAGCTGCCATTGCTATCCGTCGATTCGCTCTTGAGTGAGCAGCAGACTCTGACCGCGGTGGAGCGGTTTTCAAGCCTGCATGATGCGGGGGAAGTGCCAGAAAAACACAAGATTTACAGCGAACTCCTGCCTCTCAGCAAACCCGGGGTAGGCCAGCAGTACGCGTTTGAGGTGGATCTGGATGCTTGCACGGGTTGCAAGGCTTGCGTTGCAGGTTGCCACACCATGAATGGTTTGGACGAAGGGGAAACCTGGCGCGGCGTAGGGCTCTTGAGTGGTGGCACGGCCGAGGCGCCAGCAGCTCGGTTGGTCACCTCCTCATGTCATCACTGCGTGGAGCCCGCATGCATGACGGGCTGCCCGGTTCAGGCTTACGAAAAGGATCCGATTACCGGGATCGTCAAGCACCTCGATGATCAATGTTTTGGTTGCCAGTATTGCACGCTCATGTGCCCGTACGATGCGCCCAAGTACAACAAACGTCTCGGCATTGTTCGCAAGTGCGACATGTGCAGTAGCCGGCTTGAGAATAGTGAAGCGCCGGCCTGTGTTGAGGCCTGCCCGAACGGAGCCATCGCAATCCGGGTTGTTGATCAGCAAGCGGTGATCCAGGCCAGCGAAGCGCAGAGCTTTCTGCCCTCAACGCCGTCGCCTGAAAATACGCTGCCAACCACACGCTATAAGACAAGCAAAGCGCTGCCGGCCAATATGCTGGCCGCTGATTTCTATGCGGTAAAGACCGAGCATTCTCATCCAGCTCTGGTCGTCATGTTAACGCTCACGCAACTTTCAGTCGGCGCCTTCGTGCTCGGTTTCGGTCTCGAGAAGCTGACGGGCCGTGCTTTGGGAAGCCCACTAGCTCAGGCAGCTTTGGCGTGCTTTTTGGCCGTGCTGGCGCTCGGGGCGAGCGTGTTCCATCTGGGGCGACCGTGGCTTTTCTATCGCGCAGTTTTGGGCTTGAGAACTTCGTGGTTAAGCCGTGAGGCGCTCTGTTTTGGACTCTTCGCAAAATTCGCCATTTTGCACGGGTTGCTGTTGGCCTTGCCGAATCTAGCTCAGCTTCCTTTGCCCTCCGCGTTGTGGATTGAAAATGCTGCTCGGATCTCGCGTGTTGGTGCCGCTCTCTTCGGTACCTTGGGCGTGTTCTCATCGGTGATGGTGTATGTGGCCACGAAACGAGCGCAGTGGCAGGCCGAGGAAACAGGGATCCGTTTTTTCGGGAGCATGCTCTTGTTGGGACCCGCGGCGGTGCTCACCGCCAGTGCCGCACCTTCCGAGACGCCGTTGGCCATGCAAGATGTGCGGGCACTGCTTGGGCTCATCGTCGGAACAACGCTGGTGAAGCTTGCATTAGAGGCGCAGATCCTGGCGCATGTTCGGGACCGCCGACAGTCGGTTAAGAAACGCCAAGCGCTCTTGCTGCTCGGGCCGCTCCGCACGGCCACAGGTTGGCGCTTTGGAGCGGCGTTGGTGTGGGGCGTCGTCTTTCCAAGCATGTGGCTGATCTTGGGCACTGCCACCTGGCCAGTGGGCGTGCTCGGGCCCCTGTTGCTTTTGGGCTTGCTCGTGGGTGAATTCGCCGAGCGCTACCTCTTCTTTTGTGCCGCACCCGCATCGCAAATGCCCGGAGCTCTTCCATGAAGCACGCCACTCAAAAGCTTAAGACTGCCGTACGTCGCTTGCTGGTAAAAAGCGACGGGCCACTCACTCGCGAGCTATTGCAAGAACCCAGTGCGTTTGGATTGGGGCGTTTGCCTTCACGGAGTCTGCCTGATCAGAAAACAACCATGACGTGTGGATTTTGCTCCATAGGCTGTGGGTTGGATGTGCTGCTGAAGAATGGAGAAGCGGTGGGTCTCGTCCCGAGCAAGGCGTACCCGGTCAACATGGGTATGGCCTGCCCAAAGGGTTGGGAAGCGCTCACTCCGCTGAAGGGGCCGGGCCGCGCCATGACACCTCTGGTGCGTCGCGATGGGCAGTTGAAGACGGCCACCTGGGGCGAAGCACTGGGCGAGATGGTGTTCCGCTTTCGAGCGATTCAGGAGCAGTATGGGCCAGAGGCGGTAGCCTGGATTGGCAGCGGTCAACTGCCGACTGAAGAGCTCGCCTTTCTGGGAGCCGTCGCAAAGTTTGGCCTCGGGATCGTGCACGGAGATGGCAACACCCGGCAGTGCATGGCGACGGCCGCCACGGCCTACAAGCAAAGCTTTGGCTTCGACGCCCCGCCCTTCACCTATGCCGACTTTGAGGCTTCGGATGTCATCATCTTGGTGGGCTCTAATCTCTGTATTGCGCACCCGATTCTTTGGGAGCGTATCTGCAAGAATCTGAATCAGCCGAAGATCGTCGTGATCGATCCGCGAGCGACAGAAACGGCGATGGGTGCGACTCATCACTACGCCCCCGCGCCTAAGACAGATTTGGTTCTGCTGTATGCGGTAGCCAACTGGCTGATCACGCAGGGCAAGATCGATCAGGATTTCATTTCCGAGCACACCAACGGCTTCGAGGCCTTCCGCGAACATGTGGCTCAATTCTCCATAGAACGAGCAAGCCTCGCTACCGGTTTGGCTGAGCCAAGCATTGTTGAGCTGGCCGAGCTGATCGCAGAAGGCCAGCGCGTCAGCTTCTGGTGGACGATGGGTGTCAATCAAAGCCATGAAGGCGTCCGCACGGCTCAGGCTTTAATCAACCTCGCGTTGATGACCAAGAACATCGGGCGTCCGGGCACCGGAGCGAATTCAATCACCGGCCAATGCAACGCGATGGGGTCGCGCCTTTTTAGCAACACGACGAACCTGTTTGGCGGGCGAAGTTTTGAAAATGCCGAAGATCGCGAGGAAGTAGCGCAGATCCTGGGCATTCCCGTGGATCTTGTGCCGAGCAAGCCGAGCCTTGCCTACGATCAGATCATCGACGGCATATTGGCGCAACGCATTCGTGCGCTCTGGGTGATTGGAACCAATCCACTGCACTCCTGGATCAATCAATCCCATCTGAAGGATGTGCTGGCTCGGCTCGATTGTTTGGTAGTCCAGGATTTGTATCACGATACCGAGACCGCGCGGGCAGCGGATATCCTGTTGCCTGCCGCGGGTTGGGGCGAAAAGGAAGGTACCTTTATCAACTCGGAGCGACGCATCGGCGTGATCAAACGCGTCGTCAAGGCTCCCGGACAGGCGCTCGCGGATTTTAACATTTTCCGGCTGGTGGCTGAAGCGTTTGGCGTCGACCAATTCTTCTCGGAGTGGTCAAGCCCGGAAGCTGTGTTCCAAATTCTCAAGCGCCTCAGTCGCGGCAAGCCCTGCGACATCACCGGGATTTCTGGCTACCAAGAGCTGGATCGTTTAGGGGGCATCCAATGGCCACTGCCGGCAGGCGTGGCACCGGGGCTCCCGGAAATGAAAGAGCGTCGCCTCTTCGAAGATGGCCGATTCTTCACCGAAGATGGGCGAGCCAAATTCTTTTTCGATGAGCCACGGCCGCTCCCCGAATTGACGACTCGCCGTTTTCCACTGTTGCTGCTCACCGGTCGCGGCAGCTCAAGCCAATGGCACACCCAAACACGCACCAAGCGTTCTCCAGTGCTGTGCAAGCTTTCGCCGCAACAGTTACACCTCGAGATTTCTACCCAGGATGCGCGTGAGCTTGGGATTCTGCCCAATGAAGAAGTTGTCGTGAGTTCGCAGCGTGGCAGCTTGGTGGCGCGCGCGTTTGTCACGCCTTCGGTGAAGCCCGGGCAGGTCTTTCTTCCGATGCACGACGAACGCGTCAACCAACTCACATTTGCGGCCTTTGATCCGATCTCCCGTCAGCCTGCGTACAAAGCCTCTGCAGTGCGCGTGGAGCGTGGCGGGGAAATCAGCTAG
>JBBSBI010000175.1:0-11105 GCA_038251425.1 Polyangiales bacterium | reverse complement strand
TATTTGGTACCCCTTGCGTAGGAATGGAGCATTCGAAGAACTCGAGGGCCGCGAGAAAGGCGCCATCTTGCGCGAGCATGGGGAAATCGGCAAAGCCTACGGCACTTCAGATCTGGCGCACGACATTCGTTTGGCTTGTCATGGCCTGGATGCGCACGACAATGAATTCGTGATTGGACTTATCGGTAAGGCGCTGCACCCGCTGTCTCACGTCGTGCAATCGATGCGAAAGACGAAACAAACGGCCCGCTATATCAGCCAGATGGGGCCTTTCTTTGTCGGTCACACGGCGTGGATGAGCTCACACGACTAAGAGCCAGAATCGGCCGAGCCGCCTGGACTAGAGCCGGTGGTATTCGGCGCTCAGTCTTGAGAAACGCTGGGAAGCAATTGCGCGCTCTTCTGGCGTAGCATGCGGGAAACGGTCCGGGTGTAGCTCCCTGGCCAACAAGCGAAATCGTTGCTGCGTGGCAACCCCCGCAGAGGGAAGTACATCCGTAGCTTCGGAAACGGCTTGCGTTGGGTCAGCCGTCTGGCCATCGCGAAAACGTGGCCGCCCGCGCAGAAACTCTGACGGCACGAGCGGGATGAGCCTGACTCCTTCGGTACGAGCTTGGCGTGCAACGTGAAAACGAACCTGCGCTTGAGAGATCTGAAAGAGGGCCTCCAGGCGACCTCGAAGCTGGGTACGCAACGCCACACACACCACTTCTGGGCTGACGAGAGCGGCATTGACCAAAGTTCGCCCGAAGGGCACCGGACCGCTGCTCGGCGCGGCATCGCCCAACCTGTCTGTCTTCAGCACCCCGCGAGCTCGCAGTAAATCGCCGAGGCGTGGAGCTCCAAGTGGCGTATCGATCTGGTGAACCAGTCCGCGTGAGAACCGAATGCAATGACGCCGTTCGGATTGGCCGCGCCCACTGGGTTCAATGAGTTCAAGCGCACCATCCGCTCGTTCGCGATAGAGCGCCCCCAGGATATCTCCCAGCGTTGTACTCGAAAGGCGCCCAGGTAAAATCATGGCACCCGTGGGCTAACATTTCAGGGCTCGTCCGGCCAAACTTTCATGACCCGGGCTCCGAGCTCACTTAGCGCTCGGCGGCGCGTAGTAGTCAACAATTCGGATCGCTTCCGGCATGAGCCCGGCCACCACCTCGCCGCGCATTCCGTGGGGATCGCCACCTATCTGAAAGGGATTGGGAGGATCCATTTCAATGCTCACCTTCTCCACGAGGAAATCGGCGATCATCTCAGAATTCTCATAACTTCCGCGCCATATCTCCTTGAAATTCTTGATGAAAGGGATGGTGCGGATGGTCGAGATTCGGAGCTGCATTCGATCCTCGCGCTCGTCAGCGAACGGGAACATACGAAAGCCAAAGCCGTAGTAAGGGATGGTCGAAAGCGCCACGATACGAGCTGGCCCCTCGTACAGGACAGCTCCCTCACGAAGCGGAACACTCGACACTTGGCCTTTGGCACCAACTCGGAAGGCATCGGCGCCACGATTCACAACCCGACAGTGCGGCATCTCCGTCACCAGGAATCGCGGCAAGGTCTTGGTGACCGCAGCCACAAAATAGCTAAACGGCCCGGCCGCGAACGGCTTGAGAATGGTGGTGCTGAGCCGCTCTTTGGCGAGCGCATAGTCCTGCACCAAAGTGGCGTCCGCTCCCAAACCACAGAACGGCGAGATATTCCCCTCGACCTCGATGAGTCGCAGGCTCCGGCTTCCAGCATCTTCCTGCAAGCGTTGGATATCAGCCGCCAGGCCCTTGCCCCCACGCCCGATGCTCTTGCTCGCACCCACGACCCAGGCCAAAGAATTCCCCGTCCCCAGGTGCAACAGGCCAAAACGCGGCAAAGCCACGCCAGCTGCACGTGCCTCGCGGACGACCTCCGTCACCACCACCGTGAATGTGCCGTCGCCTCCCCCAGTGAGCACCGTGTCGTAGCCCCGACTGACAAGTGTTTTGGCAATTTCGCGCGCGTCGCGGACACTCCGAGAGACGAACAAATCGCCACCCTTAAGGATCTGGTCGAGCGTGGCGATCACCTCGTTAGTGACGCTCTTTGCCCTGCCATTAACCACAACGGCAATGCTCCGGGTTCGCGGACTGCTCAGCGGTTCCGAGGGAGGTCCGGGTTTAGTCGATATGGAATTCATGGTAGCCGAGGGGTGGAGCGCGCCAACAATTGGACACTACGGGAGATTTTCATAATAATCCGACGCGTAAGGTTGGGCTCAGCTTTTTCCGCAGCTAACCGCAAGAACACGAGAGTCGTCCATGGCAAACAAAGGCACTTCACTCCTCACTAAGCCAGCTTCCGTCGCCTCCAGCCGTCGGGCAGAGAAGGCTTCCGTGAAAGCCCCAGCCATACCTCAACCGGAAACGCCACCAACGCCGGAGGCCCTTCTGGATCCGGCAGCTGCTGCACGGCGTGGCAGTCGGGGGGCAGCCCCCTGGGCAACTCGGCACGCAGCCAAGCAGGCGGCAGAGAAAGCGCGCAGGCTCGAAGAGCCAGTTCGCCCTGGAAGCGCTCGGGCGACACTCCGAACGCCAGACAACGCCGATGACATCAAATCGCAGATAATGCGGCTGCACACGATGTTGGATCGTCTGAACACGCTGAAGAAAACGCTTCCTGATTCCTTCTACGACGCCGGCGAATTGCTGGCGGAGATCCGCGACAAGAAACTGTTCGCGCCGAAGGGGTATCGGGACTTTGCCTCTTTCGTTGAGCGCGAAGTCACGATTGGCAAAACGACGGCCCTCGCCTTGGCGGAGATCCCAGAAGTTTTCACACGCGAGGCCGCCAAGGGGGCCGGCCTGGAGCAGACGATCACTGCGTTGAGCGCCTTTCGGCAGGCCCACTCCGCGAAACAGGTTCGGGCCAGGCCAAGCCGCCCGCCGGTCGCTCGGGTCATTATTCGGGACTGAATCTCTCCCCGCAGCAATCCTTCGGGCGTGTGTCGTGCCGAAGGGAGGGATTCGCGCTATAGGGCGCGGCCCCGCGATTGTGCGGGTGGGCTTCGGCTGAGTTCAGAACCATGCGTTTTATCGATGAATGCACTCTGCAAGTGTTGGCTGGCAACGGCGGCGACGGCATTGTCGCCTTTCGGCGAGCTAAGTTTGTTCCGTTTGGGGGTCCCTCGGGTGGTGACGGCGGGAATGGCGGCGATGTGATTCTGGTGGGTGATCCGGGCCGCAACACTTTGTTGGAGCTCGCACATGTCCAGGTGATTAAGGCAGAGCCAGGGGGGCGCGGCGAGAGCCGAGACTGCTATGGCAAAGCCGGCAATGATCGCGAGATACGGCTGCCGCTTGGCACAGTCGTGTTTGATGCCGAAACAGGCGAGCAATTGGGCGAGCTCACCGTCGCGGACGAGCGCTTCATTGTGGCACGCGGGGGCAAAGGCGGCCGAGGAAACCGCCATTTTACAAGCTCGACCGATCGAGCTCCACGCCGCTCGGAACCTGGCGTTGCTGGCGAACAACGGCTTCTCAAGTTTGAACTCAAAGTCCTAGCTGATGTGGGTTTGCTTGGTTTTCCCAACGTCGGAAAGAGCACATTGATCCGCGCGGTCAGTCGCGCCCGCCCTGAAGTGGCTGACTACCCGTTCACCACACTGCGACCCCACCTTGGCGTGGTGACCCTGAACGACCGGCACATCAGCCCGGAAGGAACGTTTGTGATCGCCGACATTCCGGGCCTCATTGAGGGTGCCAGTGACGGCGCCGGCCTCGGCACGCATTTCTTAAAACACCTCGAACGCACCCGCGTCTTGCTGCATCTGATCACCCTCTCCGGTGACCCAGCCCGTTCTCCTATAACGGACTACGACATCATTCGGCGCGAGCTGGAACGCTTTGATCCAGACCTGGCAAAGCAGCCTGAAATTGTAGCCATGACCAAGTCCGACCTGCCGGAAGTGCAGGACATTTACGCCAGCGTCCAGGAAGAAATGGCACGCCGAGGGATTGCTCTACAGTTAATCAGTGCGGCTGCGCACAGCGGCCTCACGCAGCTCATGAACCAAGTTGGAGAACACGTGGCGAGAGCCCGAAGAGCGGCGCTAGCCGAGGCGCTCCCCAGCGCCCCCAGCGCCCCCAGCACCCCCAGCACCCGCTAGCCTTGAGCAAATTCATCGTACTCATCGAAGTTGTACTCATCGCGCGCCACGTTATCGAAACGCGTGTACTCCGCGGTGAATTTGGTCATGATTTTGCCGGTCGGGCCGTTGCGTTGTTTTGCGATGATGATTTCCGCCACGCCTTTGTCCGGAGTGTCCGGGAAATAATATTCATCGCGGTAGATGAACATAATCGTGTCGGCATCTTGCTCGATCGCGCCTGATTCACGAAGATCGCTCAACTGTGGACGCTTGTCTTTCGCTCCGCGCGTCTCCACCGAACGATTGAGCTGGCTCAGGGCGATCACGGGGACTTTCATCTCCTTGGCTAATTGCTTCAGTCCCCGAGAGAGCTCACTTATCTCCTGCTCGCGACTGCCCGCATCCCGCCGTCCTTGCATCAACTGCAGGTAGTCGATGGCCACCAGGCCGAGTCGAGAGGCTCCTTGCCCATCCCGGGCGAGGCCCGCCTGCAAGCGCCGGATCTTGGCACGCAAATCAAGCAGGGACAGCGCGGGGGTATCGTCCAACCAGATCGGGAGGCGGCCCAGCTGGGCCGCGGCTTCGGTGAGCTTGTTCCAATCGTCTCGACGAATATCGCCTGAACGCAGGCGCGAAACATCGATTCGAGCCTCACTCGCCAAAAGGCGCGCTGCGAGCTGCTCGCGCGGCATTTCTAATGAAAAGAAGGCCACCCCATAGCCGGGTTGCTCGACGGGCGCCTCGGGCACAGCTTCATCACTCGCCACCGCAATGTCGCGAGCGCGCGCCACATTGACCGCTAGATTCATGACGAAAGCGGTCTTTCCCATGCCGGGGCGCCCTGCCACGATGTACAGATCACCCGGATGCAGACCGGCCGTCTTCTTATCTAGCTCACTAAAACCCGTCTCGATACCTGTAACCGCACCACCCCGACGTGAGGCCTCGATCAGGACTTGAAAGGCGCTCGTGATGGCATCCTTAATCGGTACAATCGAGCTGCCCTCATCGACGCGCCCGATCTCGAAGACTTCCTGTTCGGCGCGATCAATGAAGCTCTGCACATCGCCACAATCGGCGTAACCTTCGGCCGCGAAACGTTGGCAGGTCGCAATGAGCTGACGGAGGCGCCACTTTTCCCGAATAACCCGAGCGTGCCCCTCCGCGTTGGCGACGGCTGGAGTCGCGTCAGCCAGCTGCGCCAAGTAGGCCACGCCACCCACCTGCGCGAGGCGGCTCTTATCCTTGAGCCAGCTTGCGACCGACACCATGTCAGCGGGCCGTCCGACTTTTCGGAGCTCGAGCACAGCCTCATAAATTCGGCGGTTTGCATCCGAATAGAAGTGCTCCGCCAACAACAACTGCGAAACCCGATCGCTCACATCAGGCTCCAAAAGTATGGCTCCGAGAACTGCGCCCTCAACGTCCAAATCATTTGGCGGTACCCTCCCCTCGCTGGGCACCAAAGTTGAAGCTGGATCTGGTTGCTGCCTCCGCTGGAAATTACCTGACATAGACACCTTCCGTCTCAAAACCGCAACGTGCCAACGGGGTACCCATCGGCTCTCCCCAACATGCAAAGATGAAGTCCACGACTTATCCTCAGGGTCCCAAATGCATTCACCCCGACACGTAAAAAACGGATCGGGGTGAACTTTTCATCGTGCCTGAGGCACTCGCCGCCGTCAAGCGGCTCGGCGCTTCGAGCGGTACAGCTAGCTGAGCTTGATGATTTCGACGCGCAGATTTGCTGTTACATCGGCGTGAAGCTTGACCGCAACAGAGCGTAAACCAAGCTCACGAATGGGCTCGGTCAACTGGATTTTCTTACGATCGACAACGATGCCAACTTCGGCAAACGCTGACTCGATGTCGTGAGCTGTGACGGAGCCGAACATCTTGTTCTCCTCGCCTACAGCGCGACTGATCTTTACACTGACGCCTTCGAGCTTCGCCTTGGCCTGCTGAGCCTCAACGAGCTTCGCCTGAACGCGCAGTGTTGCTTGCTCTTTCAGATGATCCACCTTGGCGAGATTTCGCTCAGTGGCAGGGACAGCCAGGGTGCGAGGGATCAGGAAATTCCTCGCGTAACCGGGACGCACCCGCACTACGTCGCCGCTCACTCCGAGGTTCAACACGTCGTCTTGCAAGACTACTTTGATATGCGTTGCCATAGCTTTGCCTCAAAAATCAGGCCGTGAACGGCATGAGCGCGATATTGCGCGAACGCTTGATCGCTTCGGTGAGAAATCTCTGATGCTTCGCGCACGTGCTAGAGATCCGGCGGGGCACGATCTTGCCGCGATCGGTGATGAAATAGCGAAGGGTCTGCGTGTCTTTGTAGTCGATGGCTGGTGCATCGTCGGCACAGAACACACAACCACGCCGCCGGGTTGTCCGCTTGAAGGGAGAGTCTTTATCGAATCTAGATTCGGGGCCATCAAAAGTCATTCGTCATCCTCCACAGCTTTCTTGATGTTCGCGAACGGATTATCAGAATCATCATCATCGTTGTCGTGGCGATCTTCCTCGTCGCGTCGCACTGTCCGCGAAAACTCAATTCCGAGGATGGCTTCACGCGTCTCGGCGGGCTCATCTGCGGGCAACGGCTCGATGTCGGTGAACTTGGTGTCTTCCTCGGCAACGGCAGCCACCTTGTCGAGTTCAACGTCGCGCCGGACCAGCACCGTTTGGTACTTCAAAACATCGTCGAGCATGCGCAAATTACGCTCGATTTCGCTGACGACGACGCCGCCACCCAGGTACTTGAAATAAACGTAAACTCCGCGACGACATTTCTTAAGGGGGTAGGAAAGCGTTCGGCGCCCCCAGCTTTCGACGAGCGTGATGCGCCCGTTCTCCCGCTGGGTCACTTCTTCCATTCGAGCCGCTACTTTTCGGGCGGATTCAACGGAGACTTCGGGGCGTAGGATATAGATGGTTTCGTATTCTCGCGTGCGAGCTATTTGCTCTGCTGCCATGATGGCTCCTTCTGGCCTATGGCCTCTTCGTCAAGCGAAGAGGCAAGGAGTGAATTGTTGATTACTTGCGTTGGTTGACTGTGTTCATCGCAGGGGGAAGGCCGCCTACCACTATGAGCCGGACGGCTGCTGCCGCCTCCTCGACCATGAGGTTTGCTGCCTCCTCGTCTGCGAGGGGGAAGCCCTGTAGCACATAATCTGCGATTTCACCCCGAAAAGTTGGAGGCGGGCGACCAATTCCCAGACGGATCCGGATGAAGTCGCCAGTACCCAAATGCGCGCGCAAAGATCGCAAACCGTTATGACCTGCATCGCCGCCCCCCAGCTTGATCCGGACGGTCCCCAGCGGGAGGTCCAGCTCATCGTGCACGACAATGATGTCCCGCGGCTCCACCTTGAAGAATTTCGCCGCAGGGCCAACGCTCTGGCCAGACTCATTCATGAAAGTGAGCGGCTTCAGCAGCGTTAGCTTGGAGCCCGCAAGCTCGATCGCCGCGAATTCGCCCTGGAATTTCTGGCGCCAGTCCACGCCCTGTGCAAGCTGATCCAGCGCCGCGAAACCGATATTGTGTCGGGTGGCAGCGTAGCGCTGCCCTGGATTTCCAAGCCCGACGACTAAGAACACAGCTCCCTAGATCACCTGGCAGATCACTTGGACTTAGCTGGCTTGGCGGCAGGCTTGGCAGCAGCAGGCTTGGCAGCAGCAGCAGCGGCAGCTTTCGGATCCACCTTTTTGTCGCCGGCGACTTCTTCAGTCTCTTCGACCGCGCGCGCCTTCATCGGGATAATCGCGAGCCGTTGCGTTGAGGGCATTCGCACCGTAACTCCTGCGGGCAGCTGAAGATCGGCCACCGTTACGAAACCACCCTTCTCGAGCAACGTGATGTCGTGCTCAATACTCGCGGGAATACTTTCGGGCGTGCAGCTGAGTGGAAGCGTCCTAAATATCTGCTGCAGGACCCCGCCCAGAACCACGCCTGCAGCGCGCCCGGTGAAGTTGACCGGAACGCTGACTTCGATCGGGCGATCCATCCGCACGTGCAGAAAATCAGCGTGCTTCAGGGCTCGCGTTACAGGATCATATTGAAACTCACCCAAGAGCGCAGCCAGCGGTTTTTGGCCATCAACATTCAACTCGATGAGCGTGTTCCGCCCAAACTTTCCTTTGAGGAGTTCCGCGATGGGAATCGGTGAGACAGCGATTGAGAGGGGCTTGAGCCCGCTGCCATAGGCAACCGCGGGAATGCGCCCTTCGCGGCGCAGTTGACGAGCTTCGCCTTTGCCGCGGCCGGCGCGGATGATGGCTTCAATTTTTACCGGTTCCATACATTCTTCTCCTGCTCACACAAACAGTGAGCTTACTGAATCGCTGTTGTGAATGCGGCGAATCGCTTCGCCGAGTAGACGTCCAATCGAAACAACTTTGACCTTCTTGGAGGCGCGGGCTTCATCCGAAAGCGGAATCGAATTCGAAACCACGACCTCTTCGAGCGCTGAGGCCTCAATGCGCTCAACGGCTGGGCCGCTCAGCACGCCATGGGTGGCACAGGCCACTACTCTTCTGGCACCAAACTTCATCACAGCCTGCGCGGCATTGCACAGTGTGCCTGCCGTGTCGATGATATCGTCGACGATAATGCAGTCTTTGCCCTGCACGTCCCCGATGACGTGCATGACCTCGCTCACGTTGGCACGCTCTCGGCGCTTATCGATAATCGCCAGGGACGCCCCGAGCCGCTTCGAATACGCCCGGGTGCGCTCAACCCCACCCGCGTCAGGCGAAACAAATACCACATCGCTCGTGAACCTTGCCTTCAGGTAATCGTTCAAAAACACCGGCAGGGCGTAGAGGTGGTCGAACGGGATGTTAAAAAACCCCTGGATCTGCCCGGCATGCAGGTCCACACACACCACACGCCCGACCCCGCTTGCCACGAGCAGATCTGCCACTAGCTTTGAAGTAATGGGCGTCCGCGGCGCGATTTTTCGATCTTGGCGCGCGTAGCCGTAATAAGGGATCACGGCCGTGATGGACCCCGCCGAAGCGCGGCGCAGGGCATCACACATGATCAACAGCTCCATGATGTTGTCATTCACGGGCGAGGACGTCGGCTGCACGACGTACGTTTCCAGCCCTCGCACGTTCTCTTTAATCTCGCAGAACGTTTCGCCATCGCTGAAGCGAGAAACGCGCGCCTCCCCTAGCGGAGTATCGAGAACATCAGCGATCTCGCGAGCCAGCTCGGGATTCGCATTGCCGGTAAAGAGACAAACTCGTTTGACGGCCACGCGCCAGATCTTCCCTTCGGATAGGGTTAACTATGCGAAATTATTCAAAGAGTGCAGGGTGAACACCCTAGCGCGCGGGAGAACTAGCAGGCGGAGGAGTGGGTGTCAACGCGCGGCACTTGATCCTGCTGACCCTAGGGCGGACCTTGCCACGCTGTTCCTAACGAACGCAACGCCTGGCGGAACGCTGGATCCCACCAGCCAATATGGCAGGAGGCGAGTGCGGCTACGCTGTTCGCTCGCATCGCGGGGCGCGGCCCAAACCGGGCGGTGAGGGCCGTCCCTCCCGAGATCTTTATTATTTAGGTGTCACCCAAGGACGAGCGCCCTTTCGTTGGTGGTAGCTTCGAAGCGGCTGCGCCGCCGGCTGTCCGGAGCATCATTTCCCGTGCCCGATTTCAAGCACCGCGCCATCAGCCTTTCTTATGATGAGGTGTGCGGTTCCGCCGACCATCCACGGACCACCGTGGAGTGTGCCAACGACATTCCATCCGTCGAGTGCCGCTCGCGATGTGTCATCATGGGCAGCCAAAACGGCCTGGCACCACTTCTTCACGATCTGTGATTGGAAGCGTTGGGAGCATGCCGCGGCCGGTGATGAAACAACGAATGGCCGCTGCGTTTGTGTGCACTGTTGGCCGAAGGCCTCGACGAAGACATGCTCGGCGATGTCTCTTGCGGCATCCGCTGACAGTTCCAAGTTGACATTGATGATAGGTGCCTGCGGGATAACAACCCCCAGAGTAGAACGCCGCCGCTCACGTCCGCGCAGGCGAGCAAAACAATCCTCATCCGTTTGAGGGCCCGAAGGCGCCGCGACCTCTGCCTGGCTCCTGGTGGCACCGACTTCCAAGTTCGGAGGCGTGTTGCAGCTGAGGGCCGAACCAAGAAAAAGGGGAGCGGTACGGAATTTTAGTTTCCACACTACTTATTACAGCTCCCTTCGCCGTACCCCGGTGGCGTATTGCTGTTTTTTCTGCTCGGATCTTGTGGATCGCTTGGTCCTATTTCATTGACTGGTCGTGTTTCTCCAGTGCCGACCCTCGGATCAAACGCCTGCAACGATCCGTCAGGGGTTGCGAGGTAGCTATCCAGTTGGAGGCCATAGGCATTCTGCTCGTCGGCTATGGAGTATTGATTGTCGTCGGCATCTCCAAACGCGCCATGAGAATGAATGGTTGCCGCTGGTTCCGTTCCTCCGGGGGCTTGCGGAAGCCGTACTCTACCGCTCGTCCCAATATTTGCTTCAGTATAATAATATTTTCCGTTGCTGTGATAGATCGACGATCCATACTCTTTATTCTCAACGATGGATGGACCGCCGTAGTACTGTGCCCAGTCAGCGGCCGCTGCATCGGGTGTAAAGAATGGATCGCCAGGAGCCCAACCAAAGGGATCCACAAAGTTAACAGGGCTGTTGTTCGCGTAAGGGTAGAACACAGGCTTGAGGCTCGGAAGCGCTATGAGGCGGCTGTTGGCTCCCCCTCGATTGCGATTGTGAGCCCATGGTCCGAGGACAACGGCATGTTGTTCGAACAATGGATCTCTCGAAACAAACCTCCCCAACTCCGCATCCTGATACCGAGCCCTAAAATACGTCAGTCCTGTCTCACCATCGTGATACCTCCCCGTGAATCCAACCTGATTCCCCACAGCGCTTGCAGCTAACATCGCGCCGCCAGGGGACACCACCCGCCGCTTGCCGTACGGCGTGTACC